>CAZZYS010000568.1:0-1503 GCA_964658285.1 uncultured Verrucomicrobiota bacterium | reverse complement strand
CTTGGCGGCTGGGGACTGACCTGGTTATAGGACCGGCCCTTCGCGGTGAGATGGGCGGATTGGAATGAGGTGCATCGGGTGCGGGTCGGAGGCGGTGACGGAGCGGCCCGAGCGCACCGCTCAGGGTTATCGGCGCTTTCGCTGCCGGACCTGCGGCAAGCAGTTCAACGAGCGCTCCGGCACGCTGCTGAACCGGACGCAGTATCCCTCCGACGTGGTCGCCCTCGTGGTGCTCTGGCGCCTACGCTACAAGCTGAGCCTGCGCGACTTACCCGAGATGTTCGTCCTGCGCGGCATCGTGTTCAGCCACCAGACGGTGCACGAGTGGGAGGCCAAGCTCACGCCGGCACTGGCCGACGATCTACGGGGCCGGCGCAAGGGCAAAGCTGGCCGCAGCTGGTATGCGGATGAGACCTACCTGAAGGTGGATGGACGCTGGCGCTATCTCTACCGTGCTATCGACCGCACGGGCGCGCTGGTGGACGTGCTGTTCAGCGAGCACCGGGACATGACGGCAGCCCGCGCGTTCTTTCGCTCCGCCAAGGCCGTCACTGGTCTCACCCCTGACCGGGTCACGACGGATGGTCACGACAGCTACCCTCGGGCGATCCGCACCGAGTTGGGCCGAGGTGTCCGCCACCGGACCAGTCGATATCTCAATAACAGAATGGAACAAGATCACCGGGGCATCAAAGGCCGATACTGGCCGATGCGGAGCTTCAAGTGCCCGAAGTCAGCTGCCCGGTTCTGTCGCGGCCACGACGAACTGCGCAACTTCCTCCGCCCTCGCTCCCGTCCCCACCAGCACATGCCCGCCGATCATCGCCGAGTGCAGTTCCTCCACCGAGCCACGACCGTGCTGGCCATCTTGGAAGCCGCGTAACGGGACGGCGCTGCCCGTCCCGCAAGTCTGGCTATACTTGCTGGCGCGAAATCTGACGGAACCCCTATCCCGGCTTGTGCGACTGCGGCACCCGGGCCCGTCACAACGGCAGCACCGTCGGCCTCTCCGTCCGGCACAAGCCGGGCTCTTTGTTGGGCAGCAATTTTGCTTACCCGGCTCGTCGTCAAGGTGTCGATCTCGGCGCTGTAAGCCGCAGTGCACCTGACCACGGGACTGCATAACTGCCGAGGTACACGGTACACAAATTTTCTTGCTGCATTGATGGAAGGTGGCTTCGTTAATCTTTCTACCAAACACATAACATATCTAGCTCCTACACGAATGCCATCCGTGAAAACGGTGAACGTTCCTGGCCTGTGAGGCCGGGGCGCGGACCGGGTGCTGTCTGATTTGGAAGCTGCGGGTTACGCCTGCTGGCCGCTGGTGGTGGGTGCTGTCCATGCCGGCGCCCCGCATCGGCGCAGCCGGGTATGGCTGGTGGCGCAAGCCATTGTTGCCGACTCCGGTGGCGCGGGACTGGAAGCATGGCAGCCTGCGCCAGCAGGGGCGGCGGCGGGCCTGCCAATTGAACGACGCGGTGGGTGGCCGGCTGCACCCGG
>CAZZYS010000567.1:0-1503 GCA_964658285.1 uncultured Verrucomicrobiota bacterium | reverse complement strand
GGTGCCCTCGTCGGTGCGCAGGCCGATGAGGTACTTCATCGCGGCGAAGAAATCCTCCGGCTCCAGCGTGCGCTTGGTCAGATCGGTCTCCATCGAGAGCTTCTGGTTGAGCTTGTAGCGTCCGACGCGGCCGAGGTCGTACTTCTTCGGGTCGAAAAAGAGACGCTTGAGCAACGCGCGGGCGTTGGCCACCGTGGGCGGATCGCCAGGGCGCAGGCGGCGGTAAATGTCCTTCAGGGCCTCTTCCTCGTCGTGGGCCGGGTCCTTCTTGATGGCCTTGATGACGGTGTCGTCGTTCTTGATGTCCACGACCGGCACGGTCGTGATGCCGAGGTCGAGAATCGACCGGACGGCCGAGCGGGTCAGCGGCTCGAAAGCGCGGGCCACCGTGATCTCGCCGTCGCGCACGTCGTTGATGAGCACTTTGCTCGCCAGGAGTTCGTCTTCGAGTTCGTCGCTGAGTTTGAGTTCCTCGACGGCGTAAAACAACTTGACCAGCGCCTCGTCCGAGCCGTAGCCGATGGCGCGCAGGAACGTCGTCGCCAGGAACTTCCGGCGGCGTTTGCGGCGGTCGAGGTAGATATAGAGCAGGTCGCTCGTGTCGAACTGCACCTCCAGCCACGAACCACGGTCCGGGATGATGCGGAAAGAATACAGTTTTTTGCCGTTGAGATGGATGCTGCTCTCGAACGCGATGCCGGGCGAGCGGTGCAACTGGGAGACGACGACGCGCTCGGCCCCGTTGATGACAAACGTACCCTGCGGGGTCATGAGCGGGATCTCGCCCATGTAAACCTTTTCTTCCTTCGTGCCTTTCTCTTCCTTCAACTGGAAGGTGACGTGCAGCGGCGCGCTGAAGGTCTGGCCTTCGCGCTGGGCTTCGAGCGCGCTGAGTTTGGGCTCGCCGATCTCGTAATGGGAAAAGTCGAGCGTGGCCTTGTCGTCGTAGCTCTCGATGGGGAAAACTTCCTTGAAAACCGCCTGGAGGCCGCTGTTTTTACGCTTGCTGGCAGCGATATCCTTCTGTAAGAAATCGACGTATGAATTGAGCTGCACCTCGATGAGGTTGGGCGGCTCCTGGGCTTCCTTGATCTTTCCGAAATAAAGGCGTTCTGACATATGGCGATAGGTCTGGCGCAGAGGTTGGCTGAAGGCAAAACGGAGCCCCCTCCCAGAAAACCCTGCGGTTTGGTGAGAGTGGGGCGGGGACTTTTAGTAATGTCTGGACACGAAGGTGCCGGAAAGCTCCGTTTGGCGGAAATACAATCCTACGGGCGTTCCTGCGGCATGTCAAACGACTGCGGCAGAAAAAGAGCGGAAATTTGCAACTTTTTTGCAACCGGGCACGATTTTGGCGTTTCCAGGGCTTTTTGCAGGTCTCGTGGTCGCCAACTTAACCCATTCAGTCGTTCCTTGGGATCAGGGAATTCGCTTGCCCTGTCGCCGAGCTAGAGCGTTGCTCAAGCGAGTTTGCCTAGGTAGCCGCAGTGTTTGAAGAAGCCG
>CAZZYS010000566.1:0-1542 GCA_964658285.1 uncultured Verrucomicrobiota bacterium | reverse complement strand
GAGAGCTTGGCCGACCGGTAGGCCGGGAACACGCTGGCATCGAACAGCGGCTGACTCAGGTTGAGCGATGTGGAGCCGGTCGTGCTTGTCGCGGTGCCGACGCTCACGGTGGAAAGCGTGTTCGTGCTGCCGGTGGTGCCCGTCGTGCCGGTAGATGTGGTGCCGGTAGTGCTTAATCCACCGACGATCACGGTGCTGGTGCCAGTGCCACTGTTGGTCAGGTCACGTCCGACGCTGACCGAGCCGGTCAGTTGCGGCATGAGGCGGGTCAGGGCGCTCAAGGGTTGGAGCCCGGTGTTGCGCAGGGTTTGATAGGCAATGCCGATGCTCTCGTCGTTCGCCAGTGCGCGGTCATAGGCCGCTTCCAGAGTGAGAGGTCCATTCGCCTGCCCACGCGTGGGTTCGGCCGGGCCGCCACGTGCTTCAGACACCACGAAAGACATCAACACCCAACAGAGCAGGCGCAGGAAAAATCGCCGTTTCACAGGTAGGGAAAAACCGCCGCCACCGTCTGCCAAATTTCACTGACTTTGAACGGTTTGCGAAAGGCTGCCACCGCGCCGCGTCGGCTGGCCTCAAGAATAAAATCCTCGTCGTTCGTTCCCGAGACCAACATCATCGGCAGGGTCGGGTAGCAAGTGTGTACCCATTCCAGAACGGTCCAGCCGCTCGCGCCGGGCAGTTCCACGTCGCTGCACACCATTCCGAAGGTTCCCGCACCATTTTTCAAACGCACGATGGCCTCCGCGCCGTTGCTCATGATTTCTGCGGTGATCCCAGCATAGGCGAACACTTCCACCAATAAGCGGGCAAGATACGCGTGGTCTTCGATGACCAGTGCGTTCCTTGGCCGGAGAGCCGCTTCCTTGGTGAGTACGTTCATGCAGATAGGAACAAGCTACCGCCTTGAATCCGGGTGGCGACGGATTTGGGACCAACGGCCCCATCCGTGCAATGAAGGGCCGGTGCGCCGGGATGAACATCCCTCGCCGAAGCGTGGACCGCCTCGCAAGAAGCCGTCAATGCACACGCCGGTCGGCAAAGCTACCCGTTTCGTCCCTCCGATCTGCAAGTTTGCGGCGGCCCGACCGCCTTTGGTCCCAAAAACATCGCACCAACGATGGACGACGGCTACGTTGCGGACACGATGCACACGTTCTTCCAGCCGATCCGTCCGCTGCTGAAAGCCTGGGGCTGGAGTTTTCTCTTTTGTGGCGTGTTGGCCCTGGTGCTCTTCGGTCAGTTTGCCTGGGCGGTCGGGATGCCGGCGGGCGAGGCCTGGCGCATGGCCGCGCGCGACTGGCTGCCGTGGGCGTTGGTTTCCCCCCTGCTTTTTCGGCTCGTCTCACGCTTGCCCCTGGAGCGCGTGCGCTGGCGGCTGGCGCTGCCTGTGCATCTCCTCTGCGCGCTGGTGGTCATCGGGCTTTCCACCTGGTGGGGCGAGGTCGTGCTGCCACCCCCCGCCCTGCCGCAAACCGCGGGTGCGGCCACGGCGGGTTCCGAACGCCTTCCTCCCCACCGCTGGCTTTTCGCGGTGCTGTT
>CAZZYS010000565.1:0-1562 GCA_964658285.1 uncultured Verrucomicrobiota bacterium | reverse complement strand
TGGAACGGCTCGATGGCGCTCGGGTGGTTGTGGCTTTCCATCTTGAAGGCCACGCCCCAGCCGTCGCCCACGTCGATGACCCCGGCGTTTTCCTCGCCCGCCTTGACCAGCACGCGCTCGCCCTCGGTGGGAAATTTTCGCAGTTCGACGCGCGAATTTTTATACGAGCAATGCTCGCTCCACATCACGGAGAAGACGCCCAGCTCGGTATAATTGGGCGCGCGGCTGAGGATCGTCTCGATCCGGGCGTATTCGTCCGGTGTGAGGCCGTGCTTGGCGATGAGTGCGGGCGTGATGGTGGGTTCGGACTGCATGGGAATTTTTTAGCCGCAAAAAGCGCAGAAGACGCAAAGACCAGAAGAAGGCAAGAGCACCGGGGCGGCTGCTTTTCTTCCTTTTGCGATTTTTGCGCTTTTTGCGGCCAGATTTCTGGATCGTTACGCGCCGACCGGAGCGAGGGCGGCGTCCTCCGGCGGCGCGGTCCGGCGGCCGGCGAGCGTGTCGATCATCGACTGAAAAATGTGTTTGCCGTCCTCACTGCCGAGACGGCGGTGGCACGCCCGGTCGGGGTGCGGCATCAGGCCGAAGACGTTGCGCTCGCGGTTGCAAATCCCGGCGATGTTGGCCAGCGAGCCGTTGGGATTGGCGGACGCGACCGGTTCGCCGGTTTTGGCGTCCACGTAGCGCACGAGCACTTGGTCGTGGGTTTCGAGGTCGCGCAGGGTCGCGTTGTCCGCGAAATAACAGCCCTCGCCGTGCGCCACGGGCATCCGCAGCACACTGCCGACGGGAACCGCGCAGGTGAACGGCGAGTCGCTCGTTTCCACCCGCAGGCCGACTTCCTCGCACACGAACCGCAGGGACCGGTTGCGGATCAGAGCACCCGGCAGCAGCCCGCTCTCGCAAAGAATCTGGAACCCGTTGCAAACCCCGAGCACCAGCACCCCCGCCGCCGCCGCGTCCTGCACCGCGCGCATGACCGGCGAGAACCGCGCGATGGCCCCGCAGCGCAAGTAATCGCCGTACGAAAACCCACCCGGCACCACGACCGCGTCAAATCCGTCGAGCGACGGCGTCTTGTGCCAGACGTATTCGACCTCCTGCCGCAGATCGTCGCGCAGGGCGTGAAAACAGTCCTGGTCGCAGTTGGAACCGGGGAAGCGGAGGACGGCGAATTTCATGCGCGAAACATACCAGAGCCGAAACCCGAAGTCATTCGCCGAGTTCGAGCCGGTAGTCTTCGATCACGGGGTTGGAGAGCAATTCCCGGCAAAGGGTGTGGAGCTTCGTCTCCAGGGTAGCGCGGTCCCCGCCGTCGGCCAGGTCGATCTCCATGAACTTGCCCACCCGCACCGCGCTGGCCCCGGCCAGGCCGAGGTGGTGGAGAGCATCGCGCACGGCGTTGCCTTGGGGGTCGAGCACGGCTTGCTTGGGCATGACGATGACGCGGGCTTTCATGAGACCCGGAGCATAAAAGGCAAACGGCAAAAGGCAACGCGAGGATGTTGGATGCGCTGTCTCGTCGTACCTGGCTTCCGCTCGACCGTTGCTGCGGGGATTTT
>CAZZYS010000564.1:0-1562 GCA_964658285.1 uncultured Verrucomicrobiota bacterium | reverse complement strand
CCTGTGCAGAACCTTCCCATACACTTTCTCAAAGCGTCATCGCCGGCAGGATGTCCTTCGGCAGTGCCGCCGTCACGGTGACCATCGGGCGATTGACCACCTGGCTCAGCCGCAACGACATCGCCGCGCTGCACAGGACGTAAGCGTTCTCGGGGGCGACGGTCCAGCGGTCCGCGATGAAATCCACGGTGCGCGCGGTTGCCGCCGCCGCCGCCCGGAGCGGGTCGGCGTGCGCTTCGATGAAAAGCCATTCCCCAGCGGCGGCGCGTGACGGTCGCGGGGGCGTTTCCGCCATCGGTGCGCTCAACGCAAGATCCCTTCGCACCCGGAACCGCAAGCTTACGGCGGCAGGTGTTTCGATGCCGTTGAGGCACACCTCGCCGTCGCCCTGCGCGGCGTGTACGTCGCCCGTGGAAAACAGCGCGCCGGGCCGCAGCACGGGTAAATAAAGGGTGGCACCGCGCGTCAGGTCGCGCACGTCGATGTTGCCTCCGAACGGCCCCGGCGGCCGGGTGCGGAATTCACCGTCCTCCGCGGGCGCGACGCCCATGATCCCGCAAAACGGCCGCAACGGCACCCGCGCCGGCGCGAGCGACGTGGAAACATCGCCCTCCAGCTCCCAGATGAACAGGTGCGGCGTGCGGAAACGTTCGTCGAGCAACCCGAGGCCGGGGTAGACGCTCGACCAGCCCCAGCCGCCGTGGGCCACGTCGAGGATGTCGATCTGTAAAACGTCGCCCGGCCGGGCTTCTTCCACGTACACCGGGCCGGTCAATGCGTGGATGCGTTCGCGGTCGATGCGGAGATAATCGGCGACGGTGGAGTGCGGCGTCACCTGCCCGTCGCTCGAATCCCGGCAGTGGAAATGCACCGTGTCGCCCGAGCGGATCGTCAACGCGGGCGGTAGGGCGGCGTTCCAACGATGGTGGACGGCCTCTGCGCCCAGCGAATGTTCGGACATCGTTTCATTCTAGCACGCTCTGGATGAGACCGGGAAGCACGTTGGAACCGATCCATTTGCGCAGGAATTGATTCGATAGAAGTACAACCAACCAATCCAAACCGATGAACGACACGAACGACTCAAAAGCTCCCGGCAGAGACAGCAATCCTGATCCGATCACCGGCGAACCCGGCGCACACCCCATCGGCACTGGCGTTGGCGCGGCGAGCGCCGGAGCGGTCGGCGCGACCATCGGTGCCATCGGCGGCCCGGTGGGCGTCGTGGCCGGGGCAGCGGTCGGAGCCGTGGTCGGTGGTCTCGCGGGCAAGAGCGTGGCCGAAACCATCGATCCGACCAACGAGGACGGATACTGGCAGAAAAATCACGGGGGCCAGCACTACGCGATCAACGGCAGCTACGAACGCTACAGCGGGGCTTATCGCACCGGCTACGAAGGGGCAGTTCGCCACGGTCCCGACAAGGATTATTCCGACGTGGAAAGCGATCTGAAATCGGCCTACGAGGAGTCGAGAGACAAGGGAGCGGTCACCTGGGACAATGCCAAGCACGCGGCCAGGGCGGCTTACGACCGTGCCCGCGCCGCGTTGCAGAAACCCTG
>CAZZYS010000563.1:0-1577 GCA_964658285.1 uncultured Verrucomicrobiota bacterium | reverse complement strand
CCTGCTCGGTGTCACGATGGCGCTCGCCTTGTTGCCGGAATGGTTTCCCGAGGGATGGAGCCGCCGACCTGAATTGGCCTCGGACATCGAAGTTAGCAACGATGACCGGCGCTGGCGACTCGTGCGGCGAGAAGGCGACGTCCTGCGCCTCGTCGGGCTTGTTAGCGGATCTGAGGACAGTCTCGCCGCTGCTCGGCTGATCATCGACCTGATCGGCTCGCTGCCCGAGGACCAACGGGTGCAATGGCGTCCGGCCCCGCTGCCCGTACCCGTACTGGAAACGTTGTCGTCGAACCCGAACCAAACGAACAACCGGGGCGGCCTTCCGCGTGGCGACGAGGAACCTAGCCTGCCCGCAATCGAAGATGCTGTCGATCTCCTCGCAAAGGACCCCCAGCGGCCGCTCGAGCGGGTTCGGGGGGTTCTTCATCAAGGCGCGAAGTTAATTCTCGCCGCAGGCTCCAAGGTCGGCAAAACGTGGCTGGAATTGGACATGGGCCTGAGCGTCGCGTCCGGAACAAGTTGGCTGGGATTTTCGACCCAGCAAGGCCCCGTGCTTTACATCAATTTGGAAATCCTGCCCGGCTTTTTCGCTGAACGCATTCGGGCGGTCGCGGAGGCGAAATCCATCACCGTCGAGCGAGGCCAGTTCGATGTCATGAACCTGCGTGGCGAGGCCGCTTGCTCGTCCAAATTGATTCCGAAGATCTTGGCCCAGATCGGCGCGCGGAGATACGCCGTGATTATCGTCGATCCAGTCTACAAGATTTTGGGCAACCGCGACGAAAACGATGCGGGGCACGTTGCGGCGATGCTCAATGATCTCGAACGCCTGGCCGTCGAGACCGGCGCGGCGGTGGTTTTTGCAGCGCATTTTTCCAAGGGTGGTCAGGCCGGCAAGACGTCTATTGATCGCATGAGCGGCAGCGGCGTTTTCGCCCGTGATCCCGACACGATTCTGACCCTCACCGCGCACGATGAAGCGGACGCCTTCGTGGCGGAGTTCACCCTGCGTAATCATCCGCGTATCGAACCGTTCGCGGTTCGCTGGGAATATCCCCTGATGAGGCGAGCCGAGGGCCTGAACCCGGCCAAGCTGAAGCAATCGAGGGGACGGACTGCGGTGCATTCCAGCGACGAACTCCTCGGGATTCTGGGGGATAATTCGATGAGCTATAAGGTTTGGGCGGCGGTGGCAAAGGAGCAGACGGGGATCGGGCCGACGACGTTCAAGAACCTGCTGGGTAAGTTGAAGGTTGCGGGCAAGGTGGAGCAGGACAAGCTGACCCAAGCCTATGCCAAGGCCGGAAAGGTCTAAAAGGCCGAAAAGCTATTTCCGGCCTGAAAGGTCTAAAAGGCCCGTTTCCCTTTAAAGGGAAACGGCCTTAAGACCTTGGAACCGGAGACAACAAAGGGGAATGGAGTGAAGGGCAAAATCATTTTGGCCCTTGTCGCCAGCCAAAGTCCCCAGAAAATGGCCGGCAAGTCTCCTGGTGAGCCGTACACCGCCGTTTATTTCGCCAGACGGTAGAGGTTAACCACGGAGTTGCGGCCGCTTTTGACGATGGCGCGGCTAC
>CAZZYS010000562.1:0-1595 GCA_964658285.1 uncultured Verrucomicrobiota bacterium | reverse complement strand
CTGACGAGCCTCGCGTTTTTGAGCGACGCCGCCGCGAGCGAGCAAAGCCTGCCGCCCGAGTCCGCCCGACGAATTCGGGAGATTGCGGGGAAAGCCCGCGTAGTGGCTGGAACGCTGGATCGCATCGTTTGGACCGTCAATCCGCAGAACGACACACTGGATCGGTTGCTCGGATATATTGGGGAATATGCTGCGGAGTATCTACAAAAAACTGGCCTACAGATGCGGGTGAACATTCCGGCACAGGTTCCGTCGGTCGTTGTGCCCTCCAATGTGCGCCACGAAATCCTCCTCGCATGCAAGGAAGCATTCAACAACATCGTGAAGCACGCCGGCGCGTGGAAAGTCGCGTTGTCTTTTTCGCTGGGTGAAGACGGGCTGCACATCGGCATTATCGACGACGGTTGCGGATTCGATCCCGGGCGGGTGGCGGCCTCGTCAAATGGACTTGGCAACATGCGCCAACGCGTCGAGGCTCTGGGTGGAAGCGTGGAGATTCAAACGAAACTCGGCGACGGCACGGCGGTAATCATCGTAGTACCGCTGGAAATCAATGATGACCACGCCTCATGATGGATGTTTGGTCCCGGAACATTTTTCCAGAATCCCACACATGCTCGCTCCTGAAAAGATCGCCGTCGCCGTTGTGGAAGACGATGAATCCCTGCGGGTCGGATTGGTGGGGATCGTCAAAGGCGAGGCCGGGTTTCACCTCGCAGGAGAATACCGCACGGCCGAGGAGGCAATTCGCAGTCTACCTAAAAATGTACCCGACTTGGTGTTAATGGACATCAACCTGCCCGGCAAGTCCGGGATCGATTGCGTGCGTGAGCTGGCGCCTCGATTTCCTCGCCTCGCCTTTCTGATGCTCACCGTGTTCGGCGATTCGCAACGAATCTTCGAAGCGCTGCGGGTCGGCGCGGTCGGCTACTTACTCAAGCGCTCGACCTCTGCCGAGCTGGTTGCAGCGATTAGGCACGTCGCCGCCGGAGGATCGGCGATGTCGCCAGAGGTAGCGCGGCTGGTAACGAAATTTTTTCTGGAGGCACCACCGCCAAACTTAGCCGGCGAGATCGAAGCCCTTTCCAGCCGCGAGGAAGAGATCCTCCGGTTGCTTTCGGAAGCATCTCAGTACAAGGAAATCGCCGCAGAACTTCAGATCAGCATCGACACGGTCCGTTGGCACGTCCGCCACATCTATGAGAAGCTGCATGTGCATTCCCGCACGGAGGCCGTCGTAAAGTATTTGAACCGGAGAACCTCCCTTATCAGGCCATAATCACAAAGTTTGAAGCGAGTTGCGTGCGCATACGTACCGATTCGCAAGTGGGTCTCCTTCTTTGATTCTGGCGCTTCGGCATTTTGTGCGGAATCAAGAACTCTGTGGCAAGACCACAGGGTATGCAGAAAATAGGGTGGAAGCCCCTACCTTCCAGCGAATCCTTTGGAACCCTGCGGCAAGACCGCAGGGAATGATCAAGTTCAAGAGGGAAGCGTGTAGCTTCGCCCATAATTTGTCGATTTGGGATGTCAGATGTCATAGTTCAGGCTTCGGCGCAGAGTTGGGCGGGATCGGCGGCGAGGAGCCAGTCCAT
>CAZZYS010000561.1:0-1647 GCA_964658285.1 uncultured Verrucomicrobiota bacterium | reverse complement strand
CTCGGCCGACATGAACCTCAACCGCGCGGCGGAACGCGCGTACATTTTCGAGCACGCCTGGCGGCAGACGAAGGAGAAATTCTACACCGCCGACATGCACGGCGTGAACTGGGACGAATACAAGGCGATCTACGCGAAGTTCCTCCCGTTCATCAATAACAACTACGACTTCGCCGAGATGCTCAGCGAGATGTTGGGCGAGTTAAACGCCTCGCACACCGGCTGCCGTTACGCGCCGCGCCATTTCGGCGGCGACGACACCGCCGCGTTGGGTATTTTCATCGATCAGGCGTTCGGTGGGCCGGGCTTGAAGGTGGATGAAATCATCGAGAAAAGCCCGCTGAACGTCGCCAGGTCGAAGATCACCCCCGGCATGATCATCGAAAAGATCGACGGCGTTGTCATTGCCCCCGGCGCGGACTGGTGCCCGCTGCTCAACCGCAAGGCCGGCCGGCCGGTGCTCTTGTCGGTGTTCGATCCTGCCAAGAACGCCCGGTTCGACGAGACGGTGAAGCCGATTTCCATCCACGAAGAGGAGGAACTCCTCTACGAACGCTGGGTAAAATCGCGCCGCGAGTTGACGGAAAAACTCTCCGGCGGGCGGATCGGCTACGTGCACGTCCGCGGCATGAACGACGCGAGCTACCGCGAGACGTTTTCCGAGATTCTCGGCCGGAACAGCGGCAAGCAGGCCATCGTCGTCGATACGCGTTTCAACGGCGGCGGCAACCTCCATGACGAGCTGGCCACGCTGCTCGCGGGCCATGAGTATCTCCAGTTCGTGCCGCGCGGACGGGTGGTCGGCGAGGAACCCTCGAACAAGTGGGACAAACGCTCGGTGGTCCTCATCGGAGAAGGGAATTATTCCGACGCCCACCTTTTCCCGTGGACCTATCGCGCCCTCGGCATCGGCAAGCTCATCGGGATGCCCGTGCCCGGGACAGGCACCGCCGTCTGGTGGGAACGCCAGCAGGACCCGTCGCTCGTCTTCGGCATCCCGGAGGTTGGCTTCCGGGACAAGACCGGCGCGTTCATGGAACACGCCGACATCAAACCGGATATCCAGGTGGCCGATGACTACGAATCCGTCGCCAGGGGTCAGGACAAGCAGTTGGAAAAGGCCGTCGAGTTTTTGCTCCAACCCTGAATCGTGTCACCGATGGAAAATCCCTCGCTCAACGCACCGGTCCTTCCCACCAGCGAGGAACGCACGCTGGCGATGGCCGCGCACCTCGCGGCGTTCGCCGGACACGTGTTCCCGTTCGCGCACATCATCGCGCCGCTGATCGTCTGGACCATGAAGCGCGACACGTCGGCGTTCGTCAACGACCAGGGAAAAGAGTCAGTCAACGCGCAGATTTCCGTGACGATCTACGCGGCAGTTTGTGTCCCGCTCTGTTTCATCGGGATCGGCATCCTGATGCTTATCGCCTTGTGGCTGGCGAGCGTCATTCTGGTCATCATCGCGGCGATGGCGGCTTACGAAGGACGCGCCTATCGCTATCCGCTGATCCTGCGCTTGGTAAAATAACGAGAGGCGTTCCGGCATCTCAGAGAGCATGTGAAAAGCACGCCGCAGGCGTCGTCAACAAGGTAACAATCCCCCGGCAGAGCCGGGGGCCTTGTGGGTGGGAGCCCCTCAAAGGG
>CAZZYS010000560.1:0-1648 GCA_964658285.1 uncultured Verrucomicrobiota bacterium | reverse complement strand
TGCAAACGAAGAGCACTTCCGCCTTTTGGTCGAGGCGGTCGAAGACTACTCCATCTATATGCTTGACGCACAAGGCCGCGTCGCTACCTGGAACACCGGTGCTGAACGCAACAAGGGATATAAGAGCGCTGAGATCATCGGCGAGCACTACAGTCGCTTCTTCCTTCCAAAGGACGCCGCGGCCGGGATGCCGCAGCACGGGTTGGAGGAGGCAGCACGCCACGGCCATTATGCGGCTGAAGGCTGGCGTGTCCGCAAGGATGGCACCCTCTTCTGGGCCTCGGTCGCCATCAACCCGATACGCGGCAAAGACGGCGCGCTCCTTGGCTTCGCAAAAGTCACTCGGGATCTTACCGAGCGCCGCGAGAGTGAAGAGCGTTTTCGCCATCTGGTTGATGCCGTTGAAGACTACGCAATCTATATGCTCGATCCTAAAGGCTATATCACCACCTGGAACAAGGGAGCGGAACGCAACAAGGGGTACACCGCTACCGAAATAATCGGCAAGCACTTCAGCTGCTTTTTCCTTCCAAAGAACGTAGAGGAGGGAGCGCCGCAACGCGCTCTCGACGAGGCCGAGCGCACCGGTCACTTCGCCGCCGAAGGCTGGAGGGTTCGCAAGGACGGGACTACGTTTTGGGCATCGGTCATCCTCAACCCAATCCGCGACAATGGAAAACTCCTCGGCTTTGCAAAGGTCACGCGCGATCTCACGGGTAAGGCGAGCGAAGAGGCGCTCCGTGTCAGCCAACAAGCACTTCAGGCTGAAAGAGACCGGCTTAAGGTTTTGATCCAATGCATCGGGGACTGTGTCGTCTCTGTAGGCGACACCGGATGCGTCGACCTAATGAACCCGGCCGCCGAGTCAATGACGAACGTGGCATTGAACCAAGCCCGCGGCCAACCTGTGGAAGCGATCCTCAACCTTGTGGACGCCCAGTCCGGTGAGCCTCTGAAGAATCCGGTCAGGGTTTGCCTCGCCAGCAAGAGCGCGGCGCAGATGCAGCAGGGCGCGGCGATCCTCTTGCCCAGTGGCACAAAGCGGGATGTTCAGATCTCCGCCAACCCTATCCGCAGTCTTGACGGAGACGTAACGGGGGCTGTGCTGACCTTTCAGGACGTGACCCAGATGCGCGCCGTGCAACGAGAGTTGGAGTTCAGCGCCACTCACGACGCGTTGACCAAGCTGCCCAACCGCCGCAAATTCGAGGAAGGGCTGACAAATGCTCTCGTTCAGGCACAAGCTACAGGGGTCGGCTCTGCCATCTGCGCGATGGACCTCGACTGGTTCAAAAACGTGAATGATGCAGCTGGGCATCTTGCGGGCGATTCGCTGCTCTGCATCGTAAGCGACCTGATCACCAGAAACGTCTGCCGACAGGATCTAGTGGCCCGCCTGGGTGGCGACGAGTTCGCCATTATTTTCAATAGCTGCACCACCGATGTGGCCTGCGCCAGGCTGGAAAAGATCCGTGACGATATCGCCGGTCTCCATTTTTGCTGGGGAGATCATGTGTTCAGGATTTCCGTAAGCATCGGTGTAACCTCAATCACAGCCGAGAGCGATGTCACCAACGCGGTAAGAGAAGCGGACATCGCCTGCTATGCGGCCAAGAACAGCGGTCGCAATTTGGTTAATCGTTATAGC
>CAZZYS010000559.1:0-1699 GCA_964658285.1 uncultured Verrucomicrobiota bacterium | reverse complement strand
ATGCTCGCCGACATGAGCCGGATCTTGAACGACCTGCTCGAATTCTCCGCCCTGGTCGCCGGACGCGCCAGGCAGGACCCGGCACGCGTTTCTCTTCCCGCGCTCTTCGAGGAAATCGTGTCCCAGTGGCGGCCTGTGGCGAAGGAACATGGGCTGACGTTCGCCTGCGGTTGCGACCCGGCGCTTGGAGAGATCGTCAGCGACCAGCTCAAACTCAAGCAGATCGCCGGCAACCTGCTCTCGAACGCCATCAAATACCGCAAGCCCACTCGGGGAGGCTGCGTGAGCATCGACTTTTCCGCCGATGGAACGACCCGGTGGAAGATGATCGTGCTCGACACCGGCTTGGGGATCGCCCGTGAAGATATGCAAGCGCTCTTCGGCGAGTTCAACCGCATCCGACCAAACGTCGCAGTCGCAGGAACGGGCCTCGGACTGGCGATCTGCAAGGAATTTGCCGAACTGCTGGGAGGAAAAATCGGGGCGCTCTCGGAAGCGGAGCAAGGGACATGTTTCACGGTCACCTTGCCGATCAGTAGAGAAGCACCCGTCGTTGCCTAAAAGCCGCATCGGGATTCAGCCAGCCCGGTGACTTGCCACAACGGACTCCCTTGCTGCCGAGCAGGTCGGCTTGGGTTCAACAAACCTGCCATGGGTGCGTGGCCGCTCATGCTGTCCTTCCCTGCCTCGCGCCCGAGCTACGCCGTTGATCCATGCACACGAAATGGGACCGCCAAATCTTGCCAAGGCACCCGACCCCATAGCCTGAAGGCATGGAATGACGGCTCGCGGAAGCATTGGAGCGAACCTTCCGACGCAACGACGCTGTTGGTAAGCTTCGAAGCGATTGAACACCGGCGGCTCGACCTCGCAAGCGCTGATGCTCAGACGCTTTCCCGGCTGGTCTTTCCCAGCAAAGAGACTTTGCCTCGCTAAAGCTCACGCCCCGACCAATCCGCTCCATGAAAACCATATTGGAACCTGCCAGAGAACCCGGGATGCGACTGATCGTTATCCTTTTGCTGCTGCTCCCGCTCCTCATCCTGTTCCTCCTGCCGGGCGGTGGGATCTTGCATGGTGGGACGTTCATCTGGATGGGCTTGCTGCTCTGCTTCTGGCTGATCTCCATGCGTGTCGGCGCTAGAACGAGCCGCGCGCCGATTGCCCCTCCGCACCCTCTGGCCGCAGAAGAACAGCCTGCGGCGGTAAGAGAGGTCATGGATGTACGTTCCGCGGAGGAGATCAATGGCTTTCAGGTTTTTCGCGGCCAATTGCGTGAACCCGCGGCCGCAGCATACGCCAACCTTAAGCGTGCTCTGGGGACCAAATCCGCTCCGATGGTGCAGGCTGACGAGCAATTCGGCGCTGCCATTTTACTGATGCCGGAGCCGCCGGAGAAAGGCAAAGTGGCGAAGCACGTCAAACCCTGGGTAAACGCGTTGTTGTTCGTCCTCACCGTGGGTACCACGACCTGGGCGGGTGCCGCGCATCAAGGCGTCGATCTGCTCCGCGAGCCGGGGCGATTCACCGTGGGGCTACCCTACGCCCTGGGGTTGCTGGCTATCCTCGGCGTCCATGAACTCGGTCACTACTTCATGGCCCGGCACCATCGCATCCGCGTCACCCTGCCTTTCTTTATCCCGGTGCCGTTCGCTCTGGGAACGTTCGGCGCGTTCATCAAGATGCGTTCGCCCTCCGA
>CAZZYS010000558.1:0-1701 GCA_964658285.1 uncultured Verrucomicrobiota bacterium | reverse complement strand
GGCTCGGAGAGCCATCCCTACCTTGTTGACGACCGGCCGCGACGGCCTGTTCGGATTTTATTGCCCGCTCTGTAAAATTTAGCCAATGCTACATTTTGGCTTGCGGGCTGAAAATTGGTTGTTAAGCTCCAACTGCGCGCCACGGCTGCCGCCCCGCCCTTTTCGACATGCACGAACCCGACACCCTGGAGCCCACGACGCGATTCTCCGGCGGCTGGCGGCGCACGACCGACGCGGCCTCCCTGCCGGAAGTCCACCGCTCCGTCGCCATCCCCCGGCACGCGGGCTTCTGGCGCAAGCTGCTCGCCTTCTCGGGGCCGGGCTTCCTGGTGGCGGTCGGTTACATGGACCCCGGCAACTGGGCGACCGACCTCGCGGGTGGTGCCAGGTTCGGTTATACGCTGCTCTCGGTCATCATGGTTTCCAACCTGATGGCCATCCTGCTCCAGCACCTGTGCATCAAGCTGGGTATCGCCACCGGCCGCGACCTCGCGCAGGCCTGCCGCGACAGTTATTCGACGCCGACCGTGTGGTTTTTGTGGATCATCTGCGAACTCGCCATCGCGGCCTGCGATCTGGCGGAGGTGGTCGGCTCGGCCATCGGCCTGCAACTTCTTTTTGGCATCCCGCTGGTCTGGGGCTGCGTCATCACGTGTCTGGACGTGCTGGCGGTGCTCTTTCTCCAGAACAAAGGTTTCCGTTACATCGAGGCGCTGGTCGTCACGCTGATCGCCACCATCGGCGCGTGCTTCCTGGCGGAATTGATCTTTTCCGCGCCCAGCCTGCCGGGCATCGCGGGCGGCTTCGTGCCGAGGTTGGACATCCTCAAAAACCGCGAGATGCTCTATGTCTCCATCGGCATCCTTGGCGCGACCGTCATGCCGCACAACCTCTACCTGCACTCCTCCATCGTGCAGACGCGCCGCTACGAACGCACGCCCGCGGGCCGGCGCGAGGCCGTCAGGTTCGCCACCATCGACTCGTCGGGCGCGCTCATGTTCGCGCTCTTCATCAACGCGGCCATCCTCATCACGGCGGCGGCGGCCTTCCACTGGTCGGGGCACCGGGACGTGGCGGAAATCGCGGATGCCTACAAACTCCTCACCCCGCTGCTGGGAGTCACGGGCGCGAGTGTGCTCTTCGCCCTGGCGCTGCTGGCCAGCGGGCAAAACTCCACGCTGACCGGCACCCTGGCCGGGCAGATCGTCATGGAGGGTTTCATCCAATGGCGGATGCGGCCGTGGCTGCGGCGGTTGGTCACGCGTGGGTTGGCGGTGGTGCCGGCGGTGGTCGTCATCGCGGTTTTCGGCGAGGGAGAGACCACGAAATTACTCATCGCCAGTCAGGTCGTCCTGAGCATGCAACTCGGCTTCGCGGTGTGGCCGCTGATGCGTTTCACCGGCAACCGGACAAAGATGGGTGAGTTCGTCAACCCGCTCTGGATCAACGTGCTCGGCTGGGGCACGGCGGCGGTCATCATCGTGCTCAACGTCAAACTGCTTTTCGACACGTTCCTGCCCGACGCTCTGCTCAAGAGTTTCTACGGTGCGCTGGGGCTGCCTACGGCGTAGAGACCGGGAGCAAACCAGAGGCGTGACTCAGCCGGACCCAGAAAGCGTGCAAGAAGATTTCTGAACAGGCCGCTTCGGCCGGTCGTCCCCAAGGTAGGGATGGCTCTCCGAGCCAGTCCCTAATTTTCTT
>CAZZYS010000557.1:0-1702 GCA_964658285.1 uncultured Verrucomicrobiota bacterium | reverse complement strand
AGAAGTAAGAAGGCAGAAGGCTGAAGTTCGGAAAAATGCACGAAACGGCGGGCTTTCCGGCTCTGGACTTCTGCCTTCCGCCTTCTAACTTCTGACTTCCCGATGCCCGTCCCCCTGCTCGATCTCAAACGCCAGTACGCGCCCCTGCGTGGCGAAATGGAGGCGGCGATGCGCGAGGTCGTTGAGAACCAGCAGTTTATCCTCGGACCGGCGGTCGAAAAATTCGAGGACGCGGTGCGCAAGTTCTGCGGGGCGGGCTGCGCGGTGGGGATGAGCAGCGGCACCGACGCCCAGATTGCCGCGCTCATGACCCTGGGGATCGGCCACGGGGACGCGGTCATCACGACGCCCTACACGTTTTTCGCCACGGCGGGCTGCCTCTCGCGGGTCGGCGCGCGGCCGGTGTTCGTGGACATCGACCCGGCGACGTTCAACATTTCGCCCGACGCGGTAGCCCATTACCTGGAAAACGTCGCCCGGCGCGCGCCCAACGGTTCCCTGCGCGTGCCGGGCAGCAACCAGCGGCTGCGCGCGATTTTGCCCGTCCACCTGTTCGGGCTTTGCGCGGACATGGTCCCGCTCGTGCGCCTGAGCCGCGAATATAATCTCGACCTCTTGGAGGATGCCTCGCAGGCCATCGGCGCGGAGTACCCGTTTTTTAACGGCCACGCCACGGTCCGCGCCCAGGCCGGGACGATGGGCAAGATGGGTTGGTTCAGCTTTTTCCCCTCGAAGAACCTCGGCGGGTTCGGCGACGGCGGCATGACGGTCGCGCGGGACCCCGAATACGACCCCCGCCTGCGGGCGATGCGGATGCACGGCATGAGCAAGCAGTACTACCATGACTTCGTCGGCGGCAACTTCCGCCTCGACGCGCTCCAGGCCGCGGTCCTGTCCGTCAAGCTGCCCTACCTCGACCGCTGGTCGGCCGCCCGGCGCGAACGCGCGAGCTACTACCGCGAGGCGTTCACCCGCGCCGGCTTGCTGGAAAAGGTGACGCTCCCCGCCGAGCTTTACGACGGCCTCGTGCCGGGCCACCACATCTACCATCAGTACGTCGTCCGCGTCCCTGCCATCGACCGCGACACCCTGCGTGGCTACCTGACCAGCCGGGGGATCGGCTGCGCGATCTATTACCCGCTGGCCTTGCACGAGCAGGAGTGTTTCCGCCCGCTGGGTTACAAACAGGGCGATTTCCCGTTTGCTGAAGCCGCCGCGCTGGAGTCCCTCGCGCTGCCCGTTTTCCCCGAGCTGACCGAAGGCGAACAAAACGCCGTGGTTGCAGCCATCGCCGATTTCTATACATAATCGTCGGCCACCCGCCAATTTTTTGCTCCGATGAACCAACCCTACGCTCCCCCGCCCGGCTATCCCAACCAACCCGGCTACCCCCCGCCGCCCCGTCAGGGCATGGGTTGCTTCGCCAAGGGCTGCATCACGCTGGTCGTCGTCCTCATGGTCCTGGGCCTGCTCGCCGGCGCGCTGGGCTGGTATGCGTTCCGCAACTTCACGACGTTCCTCTCGCCGACGCCCGTGGCGATCCGGACCTACCCGGCGACGGACGCGCAGTACCGGGACGTGATCGCGCGCTACACGGAGTTCATCAAGGCGCTCAACGAGGGCAGGGCCGCGACGTTCTCGCTCTCGGCCGACGACCTGAACACGCTCATCGCCCGCGACCCGGAGTTCAAGGACAGCCGGG
>CAZZYS010000556.1:0-1703 GCA_964658285.1 uncultured Verrucomicrobiota bacterium | reverse complement strand
ATTCCTCGCGTCCGAAGCGGTGCCGCAACGACTCCACGCAGAGCACCAGCGCCGGAGATGAAAGCGGGCACATCAGTTCGAGGTAAAACATCTGCGGCTCGGTGTCGCCAGCCGTCGCCAGGAACAACGGCCGGGAATGAATCTTGGCGATGTTGATGCGGTGAAATGCCACCTGCCCGAGGATGATGGCAAGCAGGCCCGGCTCATCGAAGTCCGGCGCGATGGCCACCATCGTCCGCATGGCTTCCTCGGGGTAAGTTGGACCATCGGTGTCCCCGCCGCCCGCGAGCAGAAGGAACTCCGTGAAATTGCCTTTGCCGTGGCGCTTGTTGGCGATGTCTCGCGCGATGATGGGCACCCCCGCGTTTTCCAGCGCGGATTCGCTGGCGACCGCGCAACCCGACCCGCGCCGGGCAACGACGGCGGGAGCGTCAGCGGTGCTGGCCACATTTTCCAGACCGGCCTCGGGATAATGCTTCCGCAGGAAATCCGAGCATTGCGCGAGCGCCTTGGGATGGGAAAAAATGAGTTTCTCCCCCTCCGGCCAGCCGCCGATGGCGAACGAGATCGGTACGCGGCAGGCGTCCGCGATCCGCAGGCGGTATTCCACGATCAGATCGAGGCTTTCCTGGATCAAACCTTCCAGGAAGTTGTAGTAGGGCAACACGCCCAGGGCGCTCCCGTCCGTCGCCCGCGCCACCCCCTGCGCAATCGCTTCCAACGACGCGGCCGACGTCAAGGCCACCGGCTGCGGCAGCACGGCGGCAAAGGCCAGGGCCGCTTTTTCCGAGAAGGTATTGGCCGGACCGAGGAAGCGGATGTTCATAAGGCGGCCGCCACGGGGGCAAGCAGCGGCGTCGGCGCGCGCCGGGTCGCTCCCCCTTCCTCGCCGTCGAGGAAACTGCTCTCGCACAGCTTGGCGTACAGTCCGCCGACAGCGAGGAGTTCCTCGTGGCGGCCGCGTTCGACGATGCGGCCGTGCTCCATGACGAGAATCTGGTCCGCGTTGCGCACCGTGCTCAACCGGTGCGCGATGACGAAACTCGTCCGCCCGCGCATGAGGCCGTCGAGCGCCGTCTGGATGGCGCGTTCCGTCTGCGTGTCCACGCTCGCGGTGGCTTCATCGAGGATCAGGATCGGCGGATCCTTCAGGAGCGCGCGGGCGATGGAAACCCGTTGTTTCTCGCCGACGCTCAGCTTGACGCCGCGCTCACCGACCACCGTGCTCAAGCCCTCGGGCATCCGCTCGATGAAACCGTGCGCGTTGGCGGCGCGGGCGGCGGCCATGAGTTCCTCGTCGGTGGCGTCGGGCCGGCCGAGACGCAGGTTGTCGCGGACGGTGCCGTTGAAAAGGAAACTCTCCTGAGTGACCAGACCCACCGCCGCCCGGAGTTGGTTGCGCGGGATTTCCTTGAGCGGCCGGCCGTCGATCTCGATGTCGCCGCTATCAAATTCGTAAAAGCGCGTCAGGAGGTTGACCAGGGTCGATTTGCCCGCGCCGGTCGGGCCCACGAGCGCAATCGTCTGGCCCGCCACCGCGTGGAGGCTGATGTTCCTGAGCACCGACCGTTCCTCGTCGTAGGCGAACCCGACGTTGACGAACTTCACGTCGCCGGTGATCCCGGCGGCCTCCGCGCGTCCCGGCTCGTGCTTGCGCGCCTCGTCCGCCATCTCCGGCGGCGTATCGATGATCTCGAACACCC
>CAZZYS010000555.1:0-1708 GCA_964658285.1 uncultured Verrucomicrobiota bacterium | reverse complement strand
CGTCGTGACGGTGTCGGTGAACCAATCCAAAAATAGGGACTGGCTCGGAGAGCCATCTCTACCTTGCTGACGACGCCTGCGGCGCTACTCTTCCGTAACCCGTTCCTATCATGCGACCCGACCCGAAAAAACGCATCGATACGCAGCCCGACCAGTCACCCCTCGCGGGGTTAGATGCCGCGTTTGCCGGTTTGAGCGTGCCCGTGGCGAGCGATGCCGCGCCGCTTGATGCGCCGCCGCCAACGCCGTCCGCCCCGGCGTGGAAGATGGGACGCGTTGTGCTGCGGCGGGAACGCGCCCACCGTGGCGGCAAGACGGTGATCGTCGTGGACGATTTTGCGACGCACCTGCCGCTGTCGGTCATCGAAACCGTCGCGCGCAAGGTCCGCGCGGCGTGCGGCTGCGGCGGGACGGTCAAGGGCCGGCAGATCGAGATCCAGGGCGACCAACCCGCAAAAGTACGAGCCGCCCTGGAAGCCGAAGGTTTCGCGGTGGCCGGGGTGAAATAACGTCCCGATGCCATGCCGGTCATCGAATCGCATTTCCGGCCGCCGCCGTCTCTGCGCAACGCGCATCTGCAAACCGTCTGGGCCGTGTGGGCGCGGCGCGGGATCAGACTGTTTTACGAGCGGGAACGGCTCGAACTCCCCGACGGCGATTTCCTCGACCTCGACTGGTCGCGCGCCGGGCACGACCGGCTAGCCATTCTCTCGCACGGGTTGGAGAGTGACTCGGGCGCGGGTTATGTACGCGGCATGGCGGCGGCTCTGAACGCGGCCGGGTGGGACGCGCTGGCATGGAGTTTTCGCGGCTGCGGCCCGGAGGCGAACCGGCTCCTGCGATTTTATCACAGCGGCGAGACGGGCGACCTCGGACGCGTGGTGGAGCACGCTGCGACGGCGTATCGGCAAATCGCGCTGGTCGGTTTCAGTCTCGGCGGGAATCTCACCCTCAAGTATCTCGGCGAAAACCCGTCGCACCCGGCCGTCGTGGCGGGGGTGGCAATTTCTGCGCCGGTGGACCTCGCGTCCAGCGCGCGGCGGCTCGACCGACAGCGGAGTAACCGAATTTACCTGCGGCGTTTTCTCAAGACGTTGATTGCGAAGGTGGAAGCCAAGGCGCTCCGCTTTCCTGGCGAGATCGACACGGCGGACATCCGGCGGATTCGTTCGTTCCAGGTGTTCGACGACCGTTACACCGCGCGTCTGCACGGGTTCCGCGACGCGGCGGATTACTGGGCAAAGGCGAGTGCGCGTCCGTTGCTGCCAAGGATCGAGGTACCCACGCTCTTGCTCAACGCGCGCGACGATCCGTTCCTCGGGTCGGAGTGTTTCCCGACCAGAGAGGCCGGGGCGAGTACACATTTTTTCCTCGAAGCACCCGCGCATGGCGGGCACGTCGGCTTCGTCGATACGTTGCGCCGCCACGTGCCGAACTGGCTGGAACGCCGGACGGTCGAGTTTCTAGCGTCGCAGCAAAAACAGCCCGGCCAAGGCGAGAGCCACCCCGAGCAGGCGTTGCCATGAGATCGGCTCGTGGAAAAAGAAAATCCCCGCCACGGCCATGATCGCCGCGCCGCCAGCCAGGATCGCCGGAACCGCCGACAACGGGCCGCCCCGTTGGAACAACAGGAAAAAAGCGACGGTGCCCGCGCCGACGCACAGGCCGGTCAACACCGAGTACCAGAAACCCGCGCTGCTGAACGGCT
>CAZZYS010000554.1:0-1709 GCA_964658285.1 uncultured Verrucomicrobiota bacterium | reverse complement strand
GAATGCAGAATGACAGAAAGGCGGAGGACGCGCGGCGGGACCGAAAGAGCAGGGAGATCATCGGAGAGTTTTTACTTCTGAACCTTAGCATTTTGCATTCGCCTTTATTTCCCCGCCGCCGGAACCGGGTAATGAAGAATGTCCCGCCGATCCTCGGCGAGATACTTGTTGGCCACGCGCTGGAGGTCTTCGCGGGTGATCTTCAAGTAGAGGTCGAGTTCGTGGTTCACCGCGTCGGTGCTGCCGTAGAAGGAATGGAAGTTCGCCAGGCCGCGCGCGCGGGAAAGGTTCGTCGAATAACTGGAGGCCACTTCGACTTCCTTCTGGTTGCGCGCCTTCTGGAATTCCTCCTCCGTCACGCCATCCTTGCGCACCTTGACGACTTCTTCGTCCATGAGGGCATCGAGCTTTTCGAGCGTCGTGCCGCGCAAGCCGACCGAAAACAGACCCACCATGCCGCCATCCTCCAAAAAGTACGGGAACGCCGTGGCCTGGATGGCGACCTGCTCGCCGTCCACCATCCGGCGGTACAGCCGCGAGGAACGCCCGGTGGCCAGGATGTCCGTCAACAGTTCCAGCGCGCGGGCGTCGGGATCGTTTTCCTTGGGCGCGAGCCACGCGTGGAGCGAGGCGGGCAGGGGGGTGTTCTGTTTTTCGATTTCGACCGTTTTGCCACGCTGGCCGTAGAGCGTGTACTCCGCGTTGTTGCCGGGCTTGGAAGGATCGCCGTAGGGAAACTCGCTGATGACCTCCATCGGTTTGCCGCCCTTGGTAGGAGCGGTGGGATCGGCCACGGTGATCTTGGGCCGGGGCGGCTCGGACCCGCGCGGGATCGGGCCGAAGTATTGCTCGATCTGTTTTTTTGCGTCCTCGGGATCGAAGTCACCGGCCAGCGAAAACACCGCGTTGTTCGGCAGGTAGAACGTATGGTAAAACTGCCGGAACTCATCCAGTGTGGCCTTGTCGATGTATTGGACGCTGCCGATGGGCACCCAGGCGTAAGGGCTGCCCGCGAAGACGAGCTTGGAGAGTTCTTCCAGCAGGCTGCCGTAGGGCTGGTTGTCGTAGGAGCGGCGGCGCTCCTCCTTGACGACCTGGCGCTGGGTGTCCACGCCGATCTGTTCGACCTTGCCGTGCATCATGCGTTCGCTCTCGATCCAGAGGGCGAGCCGGAGCTGGTTGGCGGGCAGGTTGAGGAAAAAGTCGGTGCGGTCGAAGCTCGTGGAGGCGTTCAGGCTGCCGCCCGCGCCGGTGACGAGCTTATCCAACTGGCCGCGCGCGATGTTGTCGCTGCCCTCGAACATGAGGTGCTCGAAGAAGTGCGCGAACCCGGTGCGGTCGAAGCGTTCGTTCTTGCTGCCGACGTGGTAGAGCACGTAGCTGGAAACCACCGGCACGGTATGGTCGGGCGAAAGGATGACGTGCAAGCCGTTGGGCAGGTCGTACTCGGTGAATTCCACCCGCCCGGCGCGCAGCCCGGCCGGCGCGAGGCAGCAAAGGACGGCGGCGAGAGCGGCGGCGACGGCGCGGCGCGGGGGGGAAGGCAGCAACATGCGCTATTCAAGCCTAGTCGCGGGGGAAGCGCAACTTGCGGCGAGTTGCGGGATGCGGGTTGCGAGTTGCGAGAAGGACGCAACGGCGATGGCTCGTTCCGTGCTCACTCAGCCACAGAGAAAACCCGCGCGAGGCCTTTGCTTTTGCGCCAGGCT
>CAZZYS010000553.1:0-1757 GCA_964658285.1 uncultured Verrucomicrobiota bacterium | reverse complement strand
TGGATTACTAAGAGAGTCCACCGCAAGGCGTACCGCGCGCCTGCCAAAACTCAACAGCAGCAGCCGGGCGGCCTTTCGGGGTCGTCCGGCTGTTTGTTTTTTTGACGACGCCCAACACGCGCGCGCAAAATTCTGGCTTCGCGCGGGGACCTTTGTTAAGTTGTCCTTTCCGAGCAATATCCCCCCGTAAGTTATGGCCGTCATCACCGAAAAGGAACTCCCCCCCAATTCGCGCCCGCTCTGGCTAAAGGCCACGAGCGCCATCGAAACGCGCAACTTCGGTTACGCCATCTCCTTGATCCAGGTCATCCTCAAAGAATCCCCCAATTTCCTGGTTGGCCGGCAGTGGCTTCGGAGGGCCGAACTGGCGACGGCCAAATCGGGGAAAGGTTTCTTGAAAGGTTTCTCCGGCGGGTCGCTCCAGGCGATGAAGTCGCAGGGATTGATCAAAAAGGACCCGCAGGCGGCCATCCTCGCGGCGGAGGAAATCCTGGAAAAGGACCCGCACAACATGGGTGCCAACTCGCTGCTGCGCGACGCGGCGGCGGCGGCCGGCATGATCGAAACGGTCGGTTTCGCGCTGGAAACGATGCGTGACGCCGAGCCGAAGAACACCAAGATCATGCACGAACTCGCCCGGCATTATACCGCCACCGACCAGCCGGAGAAAGCCATCGAGGTGTACAACCAGATCAGCATCGTCAACCCGGCCGACATCGAGTCCATCAAGGGCGGCAAGGACGCGGCGGCGCGCGCGTCGATGCGGACCGGCGGCTGGGACCAGATCGGCAAGGACGGCACGAGTTATCGTGACGTGCTCAAGAACAAGGAGGAGGCAGTCTCGCTCGAACAAAAGGGCCGCATCGTCAAAAGCGAGGACGTGATCGAGCAGCAGTTGACGGAGAATTTCGCGCGGTACAACGAAAACCCGAACAATCTCGACGTGGTGCGCAAGATCGCCAGCTTGTACGAGGAAAGGGACGATTACGAAAGCGCCATCCAATATTACCGTTGGGCAGTGGAGCTGACGCAGAACGGTGATCCTGGGCTCATCCGCAAGGTCAACGACCTGACGATGAAGAACCTGGAGAGGTTGATCAGCGAGCGGGAGACCTGGTTGAAGGATCATTCCGCCGGGTCCGCGAATGGTGAGACCGAAGACGAAACCCGGGAAACGGTCAGCCGCATTCAGAGCGAACTGGAGGAATTTTCCCGCCAGAAGGCCGAGATGCAGATCAACACCGCGCGCTCGCGGGTGGAGCGCAACCCGACCGACCTGAATTTCCGCTACGAACTCGGCGAGCAACTCGTCAAGGCCAAGCAGTACACCGAAGCCATCGCGGAGCTGCAGCGGGCGCAGAACAGCCCCAATCTCGGCCAGAAAGCCAAGTATCTGCTCGGCCAGTGTTTCGAGGCGAAGAACGTCCTCCCGCTCGCGCTCAAGCAGTACGAGGATGTCCGGGCCAAGCTCCAGAACATGGACGCCTTGAAGAAAGACGTGACGTACCGCCTGGGACTCGTCTACGAGCGTTCGGGGGAAAAGGAAAAATATCTCGCGTGCATGACCGAAATTTACGAGATCGATTCCTCGTTCCAGGACGTGGCCGCGCGGGTCGAAGGCGGCTACGCGATGTAGGCGGACGGCACCGGCCGGACCGGCGGCAGTGCTACGATTTGCTGTCTCAGAAGGTGTGTGAGAAGATTCTGAACAGGCCGTTGCGGCCGGTCGTCCTGTAAGGTAGGGATGGCTCTCCGAG
>CAZZYS010000552.1:0-1758 GCA_964658285.1 uncultured Verrucomicrobiota bacterium | reverse complement strand
GTCGCGGGTCGTGCCGTAGAAGTTGCCGTCGCTGCCCTGCACCAGCGCGGCATAGGGATTTGCCCCGTCGCCGTTGGCTCCAGTCTGGTTGTCGGTGGCACTGAAGGTGTGCAAGGTGGTGAACACGCCCGCCGGGGTGAGGCGGAAAACCGTGCCAGACCCGTTGGCACCGGCGAATCTGGTCGTGCCGTAGAAGTTGCCGTCACTGCCCAGCACCAGCGCGGCCTGGGGGCTTTCCCCATCGGAACCGGAGAAGCCGTGCAGGATGGTCAGCGTGGCGGGGGCCTGCGCTGGCGAGGAGACGGGAATCGCCACCACTGCCGGGATGAGCAAGAGCAGCGCGCCCAGGACGGCCCGGCGGGTGCGTATCGTCGCAGGCGCGCTGATTGGGTTCGCGGGCGAGAACATTTTATGGGAGTGCACGGGCATGGCGAGACAGGGACGCAGCGGGCGGGCACCTGCGGGACGGCAGGCGGCCTCATCTATCCCTGCGGGAATCCGAGCCCCTTCCCGCCAGATTTTTGCGAAAAAGTTTTTGTGTCCCCGCGCCGGCGACCGGAGAGTCTTCCCAATCCTGCTCGACATGGACACCCCGCCGACAGCCGATGTGACCCGCCTGCTCGTCGCCTGGAGCGGCGGAGACGCGTCCGCCGCCGAACAGGTGATGCCGCTGATTTACGAGGAACTGCGCCAACTCGCGCGCGGCTACCTGCGCCGGGAACGGGGCGACCACACGCTCCAGCCCACGGCGCTCGTCCACGAGGCGTACCTGCGGCTGGTGGACGGGACGCAGATCAACTGGGAGAGCCGCGCGCATTTCTTCGGCCTCGCCGCGCGGGTGATGCGCCGCATCCTCGTTGACCACGCCCGCCGGCTCGCCACGGCCAAACGCGGCGCGGGGACGCCACGGATCTCGCTGACGGAAGCGGGCGACATCCCGCAGCCGGACGGCGTCGATCTGCTCGCCCTCGACGATGCGCTCGACCGCCTGACCGAGAGTTACCCCCGGCAGGGCAAGGTCGTCGAACTCAAGTTTTTCGGCGGCCTGTCGGCGGCGGAGATCGGCGAGGCGCTGCAAACTCCCCTGCGCAGCATCGAACGCGACTGGGAGTTCGCCCGTGCCTGGCTCAAACACCGGATGGATGCACCCGGGGAGGATCATGGAGCCCCCTGACCGCGCCCGACGCGTGATGGACCTGTACCTCGACGCGAGCGAACTCGCGGTCGCGGATCGGCCGACGTTTTTGCAGGCCCAATGCGGGGCGGACGACGCCTTGCGGGAAGAAGTCGCGGCCCTGCTGCGTTCCCGCTCCAGCGAACCGGACTTCCTGGCGAAACCGGTCTTCCGCATCGGGGCGGACCTGCTGGCGGACACGGCGGACGACACGCTGCGGCCCGGCGAGCAACTCGGCGATTGCGTCGTGGAGACCCTGCTGGGGGTCGGCGGCATGGGTGAGGTGTACCTCGCGCGTGACACCACGCTGGGTCGGCCCGTCGCCGTGAAGCTCATCCGGCGCGACCGTGGCCGCGACGTGCTGCGGTATTTTCGCCACGAGCGGCAGGTGCTGGCGGGGTTGAACCACCCGGGCATCGCGCGGCTCTACGGCGGGGCCGTGACACCGGCGGGTCAAGCGTATCTCGTGATGGAATACGTCGAAGGCGAGCGGCTCGACGTGTACTGCCGCGAACGCCGGCTGACGGTGCCCGCGCGGCTGGCGCTTTTTCGCAAGGTGTGCGCGGCGGTGAGCTACGCGCACC
>CAZZYS010000551.1:0-1758 GCA_964658285.1 uncultured Verrucomicrobiota bacterium | reverse complement strand
GAAAATCTGCCGCCAATTCAGAAAATCCGTGAGCCCGTGCGCCTGACCAAACAAGCCCGGCGCAAAGTGGTGAAGGTTCGTGAAAGGCAGAATCGTCCAACCGTGGCTGATCTGGTATTCGACGATTTTGGGGAGGTTCAGTTCTCCCATGATGAGAAAAAGCGGGATGATCGACAACCCGAGCGAAAGCTCGTAGGAGATCATCTGCGAGGTCGCACGGACGCCACCCAGGAACGGGTACTTGGAATTCGACGACCAGCCGGCGAGGACGATACCGTACACGCCGAGCGACGCCACGGCAAAAACGAAAAGCACGCCGATATTGACGTTCGCGATCACCATCGGCTGACCGAGCAGCGTGCTACCAAAGGGAACCACCGCGATGGTCAGCAGGGCTGGCACCATCGCCAGGCACGGCGCGAGCCAGTAGTAAAATTTGTTGACGTGCGACGGGGTGAAATCCTCTTTCAACAGGAATTTCATCGCGTCGGCGATGGGCTGGCCCAATCCACCCAGTCCGAACGGCTGGAAATCTTTCTTGGCTCCGAACAAGGTCAGCGGAAAGCCGGTCCGATTCGGGCCCACGCGATCCTGGATCAGTGCGCTGACACGTCGTTCAGCGTAGACCGTGTACGAAACGAGCGGCAGGATCACCGCGAAAATGACCCCGAGGATTTTCGCAAGCGAGATAAAGGTGAACGTCCAGTCCATGGTACGAATTGATGACTCGGCGGCTTGGCAGGCGGGTAGCGGCTAGCTGGGAGTCGGCAGCGCGCCGACGACTTTTTCGTCCGATGCCACCGGAACGTCTTTCTTTTCTTCCTCGTGGACGACCTGCACCCCAAGATCGCCGATCTTGCTCAGGCTGAGACCGGCGAGCGCGGGAGTATCGTTGGCCATCGACTTGAAAACATCTTCGACCATGTAGAGGCCGTTGCTACCGGTAAGCGCCAGGATGAGGTCGCGCAGGATTTCCCAATCGTCGCGGGTCTCGCCCGGACCATTGATGGCACGGTTGAGACGCTGCAAGCGACCCTTGACGTTAATCATCGACCCGCGTTTTTCGGCAAACCCGAGTCCGGGTAGAACCACCGTGGCGGCGGCAGTCGTCGCGTTGGGCAACATGCTCGCAGCCACGAGGCACGGGAGGTCTTCGAGCGCCTTGGCGGTCGCGCCGTGCTCGGCGAGGTCCTCATGGAGACAGATGACGGCATGAATCCGGTGGGCGTTGATGCCATCGACAATTTCCTTCAACTTCGCACCCGGCTCTTCGGCGGAGACCCGCAGGAGTTTCGCGCCGGCGGTGTTGGGATTGCGGTCGGCGCTGAGTAGGATGTCGTCGCCCTCGCCGGTGCGCGGAGCGGTGTCGAGCAAAGGGCATTTGAGCGCCTCGGCAAGACGGCGCGTGAGATAGAGTTCCTCGTTGGTCATCCGCGCGCTGGCAACCACGGCGATCTCTTCGCCCTTGAACTCGCGCAGTTGCGCTGCCGCCCGGTCGAGAGCCGTTTTCCATTCGACCGAGCGCAAAGAACCGTCCCCCTGCCGCACCTGCGGAGCGGTGATCCGGCGGGCGTCATGCAGATAATGGAAATTGAGGCGGCCGTAGTCGCACATCCACACCGAGTTCACGTCGTTGTTCTCGCGTGGGGTCTGGCGGTAGACAACGTCCTCCCGGCTGCCGATCACGGTGTTGCAACCCGTCCCGCAACTCGTGCAGATGCTCTTGGTTTCCTTGAGGAACCAGACGCGCATCTTGAA
>CAZZYS010000550.1:0-1759 GCA_964658285.1 uncultured Verrucomicrobiota bacterium | reverse complement strand
GGTCGTTCGGGGCGTCCGCCGCGATCCCGGCCTCCCGAGCGTTCGGGACGCCCGCCGCGTTCGGGACGGTCGCGCCGGCCCTCGGGTGCGCCGCCGGAATCGCCGCCGCGCCGGGGTCCACGGCTGCGGGAAGACGAACGTTCGCGGCGCGGGTCGTTGCCGCCGCCACCGGTGGAATATTCGGGCTCGCGGTTGGGTTGGGTGGGAGCGGAGTCCTCAATGTTCATAAAAATAAAATGCGAGAGACAAACGACGGCGATCAACACTCCGAAATTCCGCCTCCGACGTTGGCGTCTGCTACTGGTTCACGGCGCGGACTTCGATCTTCTCCGGGGCGAAGTTCCCCAAGCCCGCGTCACCTGCGGCTTGCACGTGCGCGGCAGTTTCGCCGAGGGCAGGCAACTGCGATTCCTTGCGCCAGATTTCGAGTTGGCGCAACAGCACGGCGTCGAGCGCCACGGCGTCGCGGCTGGCGTAGAGCGTGGCGTGGTGGCGGGCGTAGAGCGGCATGAAAGTCGGCGCACCGGCGATTTGCGCCACGAGGCCGTCGGCGATGTTGAGGATTACCTTCCCGCCCACGTTCGGGTCGCTGTACATCTCCGGGATCGCGGCGGCCCCGCAACGGGGCGGGGTCACCAGCCGCCGCCAGTTGTCGATGTTGGGGATGGTGACGTTGTAGAGCGCCCCGCCGAGGCCGGTGTAAATATTGTCCGCGTACACCGGGACGTTGACGACCTTGGTCACGCGCTTGGTCAGGATCGTGCAGTAATGGCTTTCGCTGCTCAGGTTCACGTCGCGGATGTTTTTCTTCGGGTTGCCGGGGTTGTTGACGGCGGTGGAGGCCGGGGTCGTCGTCGGCCGCACCCCTTCGAGCACGCTGCGGCCCTGCGGGTCGATGGGGTCGTGCAACCCCAAGTCGGCGGGCACGGGGTTGCCGCTGAAAAGGAGGTCGCCCCAGATCAGTTTGCCCAGGACCGGGGAGCGGAAAACGTACTTGGCGTCGTAGCCGAACTTCGGCTCGATGGCCAGGACGTTGCAGTCGAACGTGGGGGTGCGTTCGTCACGCGCGAGGTAACCGGCGGCGTGGAGGTCCTCGGCGTCACGGTCCCAGACGAGGATGTTCGCCTTGGGCACTCCGGCGGCTTCCAGGCCGTCCACGATGGCCGCGACGACCGCGTGGTGCGTCGCGCCCGAGGCCCCGCCGGCGGCGGAAATCTTGATGCCCACCACGTCCTTGGGTTCGACGAGGCTGCGCCAGCCGGCAGCGGCGGATTCCTTGCCCGTCGCGGCGGCCACGAGGCGGTCCACCATCGCGCGCACCCGGGGGCCGTTCGTCTCGTAGTGTTGGATGGCCGAGGCGTCGTGCTCCGTGTAGACAAACGACCGCGCCGGGGCCTGCGGGGCCTTGAGGGTGGAGGCCGGCGTCGGCGTCGGCGTGGCGGCAGGCGTCTGGCCGGAGCCATGCGCGACCGGGCTGCCTGCCAGGAGCAGGAAAAAGGCGGCCGTCCGGGTGGCGGCGTTCACTTTTGCTCGCACATGCGGTATGTATCGCGGAAGCCGTGACAACTCTAGGGGAAACTTCCGCCGCCTTTCCGGCCGCCGCCGCCGACGACGCGGCGGTGCGGCACCTGTACGTGCATATCCCGTTCTGCCCGAAGGTCTGCCCGTACTGCAGCTTCTACAAGGAAACGAGCGACCGCAACAAAACCGGACATTTCCTCGACGCCGTGCTGCGCGAACTCGACCAGCAGGCCGCCGT
>CAZZYS010000549.1:0-1798 GCA_964658285.1 uncultured Verrucomicrobiota bacterium | reverse complement strand
AGTGGTTTCGCCGACGGAGGCGGACGACCAGCGCCAGCGTCAGGCCGCCGCCGACAAATACAAGCTCGACGCCTGGGCAGCCGACCAGGCCCGCCGTGCGGAGGCCGGTCACCAGAACGTGCAAACCAAGCTCGCCGCGCGCCGCGACGAACAACTCCGGCAGGTCGGCACGGGACTGCACGACAAGCTGGTCGTCCGCGCTGCGGGCCGCCTGGGCCCTTACGACAACGTGACGCTGGCGGGCAAGCGGTTGTTTCTGTTGTACGCCGCCGCCGGCGCGGACAAGGCGTCACGCCAGGTAACGGCCCAACTGGTCGATTTCTACAAGAAATTCGCCCCCGCGCACCCGGAATTCGAGGTCGTGCTGGTGTCCGCGGATCATTCGGCGGCGGAGATGGAACGGCAGATGGAGCAGGGGCAAATGCCGTGGCCGGCATTGGCTTTCGAGCAACTGGCCAAGCAGCCGAACCTCGCCGCGCTGGCCCAGGGTGCCGTTCCGCGTCTTTTGCTCATCGACGGCACGGGCGCAGCCATCGCGGAAAACGTCGAGGACGGCAAGCTGGTCAATCCGCAACGCGTGCTCGACGTACTGACGGCCAAGACTGGCGGGGCCGCGCCCGCGACGGCAGCGCGGTGAAGGGCCGATCAATACATCAGATACGCCTGCCGGTCGCGCCGGAAGGCGTCCACCTCCGCTGCCCAGCCGTCCACGATCTTCGCCGGGGGGACGCCCGCTTCGATCATCCGCTGCAACGACGCGCTGCCGTAGGTCGAACGCAGGTCGGCGTTCACCTGGCCCGATAGCTTGCTGAACAATTTGCCGCCGCTCGCCTTGTACATCGCGGCGATCATGTAGACGTTGAGCGCCGTCAGGTTGCCGGCCGTGCGGCCGTCGATGTGGACGTTCGCGCCTTCGTTGCCGCCGCCGCGATACGGGGTGAAACTCATCCCCGCCAGACCCGCGCCGCGCAGGGAGTTCGTGAACTCCTCGGCGTCGAGGTACGGGGCCGACATCCGCTGGAAAGGCACGTCCGTACCGATCCCCAACTCCGGGCCGGTGATGTCGCCCACGAGCCCCGTCGCCACGTAGTACAGCGGCGAGTCGCCACGCGGGATGTTGGGCGAGGAGCGCACCCACGGCAGGCCCGTGTCGGCCCAGAGCATCGTGCGTTTCCACCCTTTCATGGGGACGACCGTCAGCTTGCACGGCGGACCCATCCAGTGTTTGGCGTTGATCATTTTCGCCAATTCGCCCGCGGTCATCCCGTAGACGTAAGGAACGGGGAACTGCGCGACAAAATTGATCCCGCCCGGCCCGACGACGGGTCCTTCCACGCGTTCACCCCCGAGTGGGTCGGGCCGGTCGAGCACGATGAACTCGACGTGGTTCTCGGCGCACGCCTGCATACACTTGCCCATCGTGGACAGGTAGGTGTACGAGCGCGAGCCGATGTCCTGGAGGTCGAAGACGAGTGCGTCGATGCCCCGGAGCATGATGACCGTCGGTTTGCGCGTGGCGCCGTAGAGTGAGTACGCCTTCAGGCCGGTGACCGGGTCGGTGCGCGAGGCGACGTACTTGCCCGCGAGATCGGTGCCTTCGAGGCCGTGCTCGGGGGTGAACAACGCCATGAGCTGGACGCCCGGCGCGCGGTGCAAGAGGACGCGGTCGTGCTCGCCGGCGGCGTCGGTGCCGGTCTGGTTGGTGACCAGGCCGATCTTCTTGCCTTTGACCTCCGCGAATCCCGAATCACGCAGCACGTCGATCCCCAGGCGCACCTGGGCGGAGGCGGAAAGGCAA
>CAZZYS010000548.1:0-1815 GCA_964658285.1 uncultured Verrucomicrobiota bacterium | reverse complement strand
GGCTCGCGCGCGGCAGCGATCAGCCAGTCGCTCCCGCGTCCGGACTGGCCGATGTGCCAGCCGACGGGCGCGATCACGATCGGCGCGCCGGCGGCGGTGCGCGACAACCGGACGTCTCGAGCGGGCACGCCGGCCAGCCGACGTTCACGGGCTCGGGCAAATGGCTCGCCTACCTGGACAAGTACGGGTCGTTCCCCCGGACGCTCCGCCGCCGCGTGCGCGCGCTGCCGCCGGGGGCGGTGTTGCACCTCTGCGACCATTCCAACGCCATGTACACCCCCGCCGCCGCTTCGGCCGGTCACCGCGTGCTGGTGACCTGCCACGACATGGGCGCGGTCCGCGGGGCGCTCGGCGAACCGACCGATTGCCCGGCGTCGGCCACCGGCAAAATCCTCCAGCGCTGGATCACGCGTTCGCTCGGCCGCGCGGACGCCATCGCGTGCGTCTCGACGGCCACCCGCCGCGACGTGGAACGCCTCGTGCGCCGACCCGGCGGCTCGCCGCCCGACACGCGTCTCGTGTTCAACGGCCTCAACGTCCCGTACCAACCCATCGACCCCGCCGAGGCCGACGCGCGCCTGGCGGGCATCGCCGGTCTGCAAGTGGGCGAACCCTTCGCGCTCAACGTCGGTTCCAGCCTGCGCCGCAAAAACCGCGACGGCGTCCTGCGCATCTTCGCCCGGCTCCAGGATCGCTGGCCCGCCGGAAAAATGGTTTTCGCCGGGGAAGCATTGCCGAACGACCTCCGCGAACTCGCCGCGCAACTCGGCGTCGCCGCGCGCGTGGTCGAGGTCATCAAACCTTCCGACGCCGTGCTCGAAGCCCTCTACAACCGCGCGCGGGCGTTGGTTTTTCCGTCGCGTTTCGAGGGGTTCGGCTGGCCGGTGATCGAGGCGCAGGCGTGTGGCTGCCCCGTGTTGTGCAGTGATGCGGGTTCGCTGGGCGAAGTGGCGGGCGAGGGGGCTTTCGTGCGCGCGGCGGCGGACGAGGAAGCCTTCGCCGGAGAACTCGCCCGCGTCGCCGTGGACGAAGCCGCGCGCGCGCATTGGGCCGAACGCGGTTTCCGCAACGCCGCGCGCTTCACGGCCGGCGCGATGATCGATCAGTATGAAAAACTGTACGACGAACTGACCGCCCTCCCGCGACGATGAAAAAACTGCTCATGGCGCTGTCCGTTTTGCTGCCCTGGACCCTGCGGCGGTGGTGGTTGTGCCGGGTGTATGGATTCGACATCCACCCGACGGCGCGCATCGGCCTGTCGTTCGTGTTTCCGCAACGCCTGAAGATGGAAGCCCACTCGCGCATCGGCCATCTGACGGTGTGCAAAAACCTCGGCCTGGTCCACCTGGGCGAACACAGTTCCATCGGCAACCTGGACTGGATCACGGGCTTTCCGCCGGGACCGTCGCGCCACTTCGCGCACCAACCCGAACGCCGTCCCGAACTCCTCGTCGGCGCGCATTCGGCCATCACCCACCGGCATCTGATCGACTGCACGGCCACGGTGACGGTCGGGCCGTTCACGACGTTCGCCGGCTTCCAGTCGCAAATCCTCACCCACAGCATCGACCTCGCCACCAGCCGGCAATCGTCCGCGCCCGTGACCATCGGGTCGTATTGCTTCGTCGGAACCAACTGCGTGTTGCTCGGTGGCGCGGCGTTGCCGGACCGCAGCGTGCTCGGCGCGAAATCGCTGCTCAACAAGGCGTTCACCGACCCCTGCCAACTCTACGGCGGCGTGCCCGCGCGCGCGCTCCAGCCGATCCCGGAGGCGGAGACGGCGTACTTTCACCGCGCGGAGGGGAGCGTCGTTTG
>CAZZYS010000547.1:0-1822 GCA_964658285.1 uncultured Verrucomicrobiota bacterium | reverse complement strand
AGTCATGGGACGGGGACCGCTTTGCCGAACAAAATAGCAGCCGCGTAGAAATTCGTCGCCTCGACGGGCGGCTTGCTATTCGTAGCGCAACGCGTCGATGGGGTCGAGCCGGGCAGCCTTCCGCGCCGGGTAGAATCCGAAGAAAATGCCGATGGCCGCGCTGAAGCCGAAGGCAAAGGCAATCGCCGCCGAGGAAACAAACGTCTGGAAGCCCGATATCACCGTCACCAGCCGCGCTCCGCCCACGCCGATGCCGATGCCGAGCACGCCTCCCAGGCAGGACAATAACACGGCTTCCAGCAAAAACTGCCACAACACGTCCCGCCCTTGCGCCCCGATGGCCAGGCGGATGCCGATCTCGCGCGTACGCTCGGTGACGCTGACCAGCATGATGTTCATGATGCCGATGCCGCCCACCACCAAGGACACGCTGGCGATTGCGCCCAGCAGGAGCGTCAATACCTGGGTGATGTTGCCGGCCGTCTGCGCGAGTTCGGCCTGGTTGAGAATATTGAAGTCGTTGGTCTGATCCCCGCGCAAGCGATGGCGCTGGCGCAGGAGGGATTCGATCTGCTCCTGGGCGGCGTTCATCTGGTCGTCCTCGGCCACCTGCACGTCGACCGTGCGCAGGGTGGTGTCGCCGGTCAGCCGGCGCATGGCGCTGGTGTAGGGGATCAAGAGCACGTCGTCCTGATCCTGCCCGCCGAGGTTGGCTCCCTTGCTCGTGAGGGTGCCGATGATGAGGAAGGGGATTTTCTTGATGCGCACGGTTTGCCCGATGGGATCGACGTTCGTGCCGAAAAGCTGCGTGGCCAGCTTGCTGCCGATGACCCCCAGTTTCGCCACGGCACGCTCTTCGGCGGGCGTGAACATGACCCCGCCCGAGAGCGTCCACTGACGGATGGAAAGATAATCCCCGGAAACACCGATGACCGACGTGCTCCAGTTCTGGCCGTTGGCGACGGCCTGGGCGCTGGTGCGCACCTCGGGACTGAGGCCCGTGACGCCGATCACCTCGCGCCGGATGGCCCTGGCGTCGTCCAGGGTCAACGGCGCGCCGCCCAATCCGCTGCTGACCCCTCCGGCGCTGCGGCGGTTGCCCGCGAAGACCAGCAGGAGGTTTTGCCCGAGGCTGGCGATGTCGCTGGCGACCTTGGCCTGCGCGCCGTTGCCCACGGCGACGAGCGCGATGACCGCCGCCACGCCGATGATGACTCCGAGGGTCGTGAGCAGCGAGCGCAGTTTGTGGCGCACCAGCGAACTGGCCGCCGCGCGGATGATGGCAAGAGGTTGCATAGAAAATCCTATCGGGCGTGTGAAGCCAGGCCGACATCGCCGTGCAAGGCCAGGAGTGCTTCGGCGGCATCGAGCGGCCGCTGCACCGGTGCGTCGTGGACGACGCGGCCGTCCTTCATGTGAATCTGCCGGCTGGTAAAAGCGGCAATGTCCGGCTCGTGGGTCACCATGACGATCGTGTGTCCCCGGGCGTTGAGGGCCTGGAAAATGGCCATGATCTCCAGGCTCGTGCGGCTGTCCAGGTTGCCCGTCGGCTCGTCGGCCAGCAGCAGGGCCGGGTGGTTGACCAGCGCGCGGGCGATGGCGACGCGCTGTTGCTGGCCGCCGGAGAGTTGGTTGGGCCGATGGTCCCAGCGGTCGCCGAGGCCCACCTGGGTCAGCGCCTCCAGAGCCCTGGCGTGGCCCTGCGCGCGGGTGGTGCGGCGGCGGCCGTAGAGCATGGGCATTTCCACGTTTTCCAGGGCCGTGGCACGGGGCAGCAGGTTGAAGCCCTGGAAGACGAAGCCGAGCTTGCGGTTGCGCACCA
>CAZZYS010000546.1:0-1830 GCA_964658285.1 uncultured Verrucomicrobiota bacterium | reverse complement strand
GTTGAACCCGGCGCGTGAGATTCTGGACGGCTTCGGTGTTCCCTGGTTGGAGGCGGTGGTGGTGGATGACGGACGGATGCCGTCGTATGAGAATGAGTTGCGGGCGATCATCGTCGCCTCGACGGACGCCGCCCTGCCCGTGGCACTGTCCGCCGGTTTTCGCGGACCGGTCGTCCGGGTGCCGGTCCCGGCGTCCGCGCACGAAAGAACCCGCCCGCTGGTCGATCCAGCCACTGAAAATCTGCCCGCCCCGGCCGCTGGTGCCGAGGCGTTCGCCACGATGGCCATCGGCGAGGCCGGCGCGAAAAACGCCGCTTTGTTCGTGGTATGCGTCGCGGGGCTGACGGATGCACGGTTGTGGGCCGAATGGCTCGCGTTCCGCCAGCGGCAGACGGACGCCGTGCTCGGCCACGCACCGTTGGACGCGCTTTGACCTTCGCCTGACATGGAGACGCTCTTGCTTGACGCCGCCGTGCCGGGGGCAATCGAACGTGCCGCTGTTCTCCTGGACACAGGCCAGTTGGTGGCGTTGCCGACCGAGACGGTGTACGGGCTGGCGGCGGATGCCGCGCGCCCGGATGCGTTGGCCGCGATTTTTCAGGTCAAGGAACGGCCGTTGTTTGACCCGTTGATCGTCCATTTGCCGGATCGCACTTGGCTGGAGCGTCTCACCATGCCGACGGATGGCCAGATGGCTTTGCTGCAACGCTTGGCGGATGTGTTCTGGCCTGGCCCGTTGACGGTCGTGCTACCGCGCCGTCCCGACACCGTGCCCGATCTCGTGACGGCTGGCGGTCCGCTGGTCGCCGTGCGGATGAGCGCACATCCTGTATTCCGCGCGCTCATCGAACGTTTCGGACGTCCCCTGGCTGCGCCCAGCGCAAACCGCTTTGGACGCATCAGCCCCACGACGGGCGCGCATGTCCACGCGGAACTGGCCGGACGCATCCCGCTGATTCTGGAGGCAGGTCCGACCGTGCACGGGTTGGAATCCACGGTGATCCTCCCCGAGGACGACGGCCTGCGTATCCTGCGCCACGGGCCGATCACGGCGGAAACCCTGGCGGACTTCGCGCTGTTGATCGGGTCGGAGGGAGGCGAAGCTGAAGCGCGCAAAAGCGCCCCCGGGCAAACCGCCGGCCATTACGCACCGCGCACACGGTTGGTCCTGGCGACGCCGGGCTTTGGAGCGATCAACACGAAAGCCGAAAAATTGGGGTGGCTCGGTTTTCGCGCGGATCGGCCACGGGATGGAGACGATCAATGGGGTGCGGAGGAATATCTCAGTGCCTCCGGTGATCCGCGCGAGGCCGCCGCGCGCCTCTTCGCCGCGTTACGCCGGTTGGACGAGGCGGGACTGGAACTGATCGTGGTCGGTGAGATTCCAGAGGAAGGGCTTGGACGCGCGATCATGGATCGGTTGCGACGGGCGGCGGCCGGTTCGGGACCGGCGTGATTTCGCCCGCATCCGGTGTTTCCGCGGGCGGCGTAGACCCTTGCAAGATGCCTGCCAAATCCAAAGCACCCGCCAAGAAAAAGTCGAGTTCCAAGAAGGAAAGCAGCAACCAGTGCTGGCCTGGCTACGAACACGTACCGGGCAAACAGCCCGGCTCGAAGGGCAGTTGCAAGAAAAAGGGAAGCTGAGTCGGACCGGAGGCGGCAACCCGCCGGGATTGCGCCGGGCGGGATGTTCTGACACCTTCCCCGCGTGCCAGCCCTGCCAAGTCGTGGCGTGACCACTCCGCCATCCATGCCCCTGCCGTCTCCGCCCCCCGAGAATAATCCCGGCCGGGGCAGCACGAGGGCGGCCGGCATCGTCGGGCTGGCGGT
>CAZZYS010000545.1:0-1851 GCA_964658285.1 uncultured Verrucomicrobiota bacterium | reverse complement strand
CGTGCGCGACGGGCTTGTGGCCCTTGGTCATGCCGTAGGTGTCCTCGTACTTCTCTGGCTTGTCGTCGCCCTCTTTGGTCTTGATCGTCAGGAAACCGCAGACCGTCTTGGCGTCGAGGAAAGGTTTTCGCTTGAGCCAACTCGATGGGATCGTCGCACAGGCGACGTACGTGTAGACCGTCTTGTCCTGCGGGTCTTCGCGCAGACGTTTATCGAGATGGGCCGCGAACCCGCACAGACCCATTGAATCACCCAGCGACAGGACGGTCAGCGAGGCGGCCGGCGCGGGACTGGCCTCGACCGGCTCCGCCCGGAGCGCGGCAAGCGGCAAAAGGCAAAAGGCAAAAGTCCAGCCCAGGAGGTGGGAGACAGAAACGCGCCCAGCAAAAAATTGCTGGCGGCGAGGGACTTGTGATCGCTGAGTTTCCGGTAGCCTGGTGCCTTTTTTCATATCGCGGCGGACACCGTGAAAGCTCCGGAATCCGCTCGCCAACGTCAAGGTTTTTCCAGCGCGCGACCGCACGCGGAAACACGGTCGAAACGGGCGGAACCGTCCCCGCCCACGCGCTGCTCGCACTCCGCGTTCTTGCCGCCGCACCGCTCCTGCAAAATCTCGCCAGGTGCTCAATGCGCTGGACAGGTATTTGCATACGGCAAGAATCCGTCACGATGGCGAATCCATAGACATGGCCGCCGTCAAACCCCAAAGTCCTTTCGCTTCGCTGAATCCTTTCGATGAGGACGACGCCGATTTGCTCAACGTCGTCATCGAGGCTCCCAAGGGCAGCCGAAATAAATTCGACTTCGACCCCGAGCGCGGGTTGTTCTATGTCGGCGGCGTGTTGCCGGCAGGGGCGATTTTCCCGTACGACTTCGGCTTCGTCCCGGCGACGTTGGGGGAGGACGGCGACCCGCTGGACATGATGGTGCTCACCGACGAAGGCTCCCAGGCGTTCGCGGGCTGCCTGATCGCCACCCGCCTGCTCGGGGCCATCAAAGCCCGACAGGGCACACCCGGCGGAAAGGGTGAGCGCAACGACCGACTCATCGGCGTGGCGCACAGGTCGCGTGAGTACGGCAAGGCGCGCTCGCTGGAGGATGTACCGGTCGAGATCGTCGAGGACATCGAACACTTTTTCCGCTCCTACAACATGGCCAAGGGCATTGAGTTCAAGCCGCTGGGCCGATGCGGATCGCAAGAGGCGCGCACGCTGGTCGAAGCAGGCATCAAGAAAGCACGCCCGCGCGAGAAGAACTGAACCCTGGAGGAAGGCCCGCTGACCGATCCCGGGGTGTGGGAAAACTTCAACCGCGCCTTCAGCGGCGTCGCGCTGCGCTTCTCCCTGTATTTGAATTAGCGTGCCGCCGTGGTCCCGCCTAGACTGCGCTTCGTCCGCCCAACCGTTTCCCATGAAAAATCTGTTTCGCCCCGCCCTGTTGTCCGCCGTCCTGGCCGCTGCCGCCGCGCCGCCCCTGCGGGCGGACACCACGCTCCCGCCCGAGATCGCTTTTGCCCGGCTCACGGACGAGATTCTCGTCGATCAGTTCGGCTTCCAGCCGCTCAACGCCGTCAGCCTGGGGCTGCACCAGTACGACGGGAAATTCTGCGACTACAGCCGCGCGGCCATCGACGCCGAGATCAAGCGCACGCACGGTTTCCTGACCCGGCTGGCGGCCATCGACCCCGCCGATCTGAGCGCCGCGTCCGCGCTCGATTACAAGCTGCTGAAACTCGGCACCGAGAACGGCCTTTTCCAGGTGGAGGAGGCGGGCATTTTCGACCATAACCCCATGACCTACGCGGGGACGTTCGACGCCAACGTGTACCTCAAGCGCGACTACGCCCCGCTG
>CAZZYS010000544.1:0-1859 GCA_964658285.1 uncultured Verrucomicrobiota bacterium | reverse complement strand
ATTTATGAACTGCGGCGGTTCGAGCACTACCGCCGACACCACGGGGTGAATCGAAAGACTCTCCGGTTACTCTGCGACCTTTGGCGTGACGTGGAACGGCTGCGAAGCGAAGTCCGCTTTCTGCGCGGCGCATGAGTCTTCGCAGGCTAAGAGCACATCCCGCATGGATATTCACCTCAAGGACTTCCGCGTGCCGGGTCGCAACCGGATCGCCCTCAAGAAATGGCCGACGAACATCGACCCGCTCTACACTTCGACAGAGGATTACAAGCAGCAGCTCGCTACGGACGCGAAAGAACTGGGCAATCTGCAGCGTAAGCTTTTTGCGAGTGGAAACTACGCGGTGCTCCTGATCTTCCAAGCGATGGATGCCGCCGGCAAGGATGGCGCGATCAGCCACGTTCTGAGACGGGTCCACCCGCAGGGCTGCGTCGTCCACGATTTCAAGCATCCGAGCGCCGAGGAACTGACGCACGACTTCCTCTGGCGCAAGACGCGCCAGTTGCCCGCGCGCGGGATGATCGGGGTTTTCAACCGCTCGTATTACGAGGAAGTGCTGGTCGTGCGCGAACATCACGAGATGCTGCTCAGCGAGAACATTCCCCGCGAAAAGGGCCATGACAAAGCGATCTGGAAAGGGCGGTACCGCTCGATCGTCGAGCTGGAGCAACACCTCCATCGCAACGGCACGCGCGTCGTCAAATTCTTCCTGCACCTCTCCAAGGAGGAGCAGCGCAAACGCTTCCTGGCGCGCATTGACGAACCCGACAAGAACTGGAAATTCAGCGAGGCTGATGTCACCGAGCGGGCGTTTTGGGATCAGTACGCGAAGCTGTACGAGGATTGTCTGAGTGCCACCAGCTCGAAGTCCGCGCCCTGGCACGTCGTGCCGGCAGATGACAAGCTAAACGCCCGGCTCATCATTGCGCGGGTCATCATCGACGCGTTGAAGGGCCTGGACTTGAGCTATCCGAAGTCTTCTCCCGAGCGGCAATCCGAACTCCAGGCAGCCCGCAAGAAACTGATCGGGGAATAAGAAAACCGGCGCGCTCGAAAGAACGCGCCGGTCATGGAGCGGTTGAACTTTTCCGCAGGCCAGGATGTTAGACGCCCGCCAGGACTGGCTCCGCGTGGGCCGGGGCGGCAATGTGCTCTTCCATCGAATCCGCGCCGGTGTCGGCGAGGATATTCCGCGCGCTCGTCGTCTCGGCGACGGAGCCGTGCACGATCAGGACGTACTTGTCGATTTTCAGGGCCGTCTCGTATTGCAGGATGCTGTCCTTCGGAATGCCCAGGCCGTAAAGGCCGGCTCCGATCGCGCTCAAGCCTCCGACCACCACCGCGCTTTCCAACGCTGCGACCAGCCAGCCAACGATGGGTCCCGCAATGATCAATGGCCCGATGCCGGGAATCATGAAGAACGCGCTCCCGAACAGGCATCCCCAGATCCAGCCCCAGAAGGCCCCGGTTTTGCCCCATGAGGCCATGCGGTCGCCGGTGTTGTAGTAGCCGACGACGTGTTCTTCGGTGTGGAAGTCCCGCCCGGCAATCGACAGTTTTGTCATGTCGAACCCGGACTGCTGGAGTTCTTTGACGGCCGCTTCGGCTGCAGTGTGAGTCGCATAGATCGCGACGACGGAATTGCTCTTGGTCATTTGGTATGTTCTTCGTTTAGTTCGATCAAGAAATTGATCGCTGGAAGCACGGTCAGGCATGAATGGATCGGTCGCTATTAGGTGTTCCACCCATGGGTGAAGAAGCGGGCGCGGGCAGTTAGTAGATCACCTTATATACAGGTTGAAATAAGCGCACGATGTTCGCCGTGGGCCGCTAGCTCAAGTCCGGGTGTCGCCAATGCC
>CAZZYS010000543.1:0-1863 GCA_964658285.1 uncultured Verrucomicrobiota bacterium | reverse complement strand
TCTCGCCGAACCCCGGCAGGGCCGCCACCGTGCCGTGATTGCACGCCCACACCAGTTGCTCGATGCCGGCAATGCCCAGCTTGTCGTACAGCGCTTTGATTTTCTTCGCGCCGAGACCTTGCAGATCGAACAACTCAAAAATGGTGTTTGGGAACTCGCTTTTGAGCTGTTCGAAATACTCCAGTTTCCCGGTGCGGACGAGTTCCGCGATTTTCTCCGCCACAGATTTGCCGACGCCCTCAATCTGATCGAGTTCGCCGCGTTCAGCGGTTTGCGCGAGGTCGCCAGTGTACAACTCCAGCGCGCGGGCGGCCTGCTGGTAGGCGCGGATCTTGAACGGGTTTTCGCCCTTGAGGTCAAGCAATTGGGCGATGTTTTCGAGCACATCGGCGATTTCATCCTTGGTCATGACGCCGGAAATAAGCCACGGATTGAACACGGATGAAACACGGATGAAGAAAAGAAAACAAATTCCGGTTCTGGAAATCCGTGTTTCATCCGCGTTCAATCCGTGGCTAAAGTGGCTGGATGGAAGTTTCCACGCTCGATCTCCCCGGCATCCCGAAACTGCGCTCCGGCAAGGTGCGCGAGGTCTTTGACCTCGGCAGCGATGGCTTTCTGCTCGTGGCGACGGATCGGCTTTCGGCGTTTGACTGCATCCTGCCCGATCCTATCCCGCACAAAGGGGCGGTGCTCACGCAGCTTTCGGCGTTTTGGTTTCACCATCTGCGCAGCCGGGGCAGCATGGCCGACCACCTCGTGACCGCCGAGTTCGCGGATTTTCCTGCACGGCTGCAACCGTTTGCCGACCAGTTGGCGGGCCGTTCGATGATCGTGCAGCGCGCCGTCCCGCTGCCGGTGGAATGTGTCGTCCGGGGTTATCTCGCAGGCTCCGGCTGGAAGGAATACCAGGAAACCGGCTCTGTTTGCGGACAGCGTTTACCGGCGGGTTTGCGCCTGGCTGATCCGTTGCCGGAACCGATTTTCACTCCCGCCAGCAAAGCGGAAAGCGGTCACGACGAGAACGTGGATTGGCCGCGTTTTTGCGAACTGCTTGGCAGCGATGAAGACGTGGCCTCCGCCTTGCGCGCGGCGAGCCTCTTGATCTATTCGCTCGGTGCCCTTTATGCGGCGGAGCGGGGGATCATCATCGCGGACACCAAGCTAGAGTTTGGCGTGGATGAGCAGGACGGCGAGATTATGCTCATTGACGAATGCCTGACGCCCGATTCTTCCCGTTTTTGGCCCGCCGAAGGATACGTGCCTGGCAGCAGCCCGCCGAGTTTCGACAAGCAATACGTGCGCGATTACCTGGAAACCCTCGCGTGGAACAAAACGCCACCCGCGCCAAGCCTGCCCCCGGATGTCATCGCGCGAACCAGCAGCAAGTATTTGCAGGCTTACGAAGCGTTGACCGGCGGCGCTCTGATAAACTAACCACCGAGGATACAGAGAGCACAGAGAAAGAATTTCTTGTTTGTTCCAGAACAGCGACTTGTTCTTCTTACCCCAAAGTCCCTCTTTCTCGGTGTTCGCTGTGTCCTCGGTGGTTAAATTCAACGCCTGATATTCATGCAGAGCCTGATCGAGCAATTCATCCGCTATCTCGCCACCGAGCGAGGGCTTTCGGACAACTACCAATTGTCCGTGCGGCGCTCGTTGGAAGGATTTGTTGCTTGGCTTGCAAAGAGCAAAGGCATCGAAGACCCCGCTGATATTACCCTGCCGCTGATCACCGAATATCTGACCGGACGCAAGCGTGCGGGACTCGCCGCCGGGTCGGTGAAGTTGGAACTCGTCGCGGTGAAGATTTTCCTGCGCTACCTGCACATCAGCCGGCGGCTGGAAGGCGACGTGGGTGAG
>CAZZYS010000542.1:0-1883 GCA_964658285.1 uncultured Verrucomicrobiota bacterium | reverse complement strand
GAGAAGTACGAGGACACCTACGGCATGACCAAGGGCCACAAGCCCGTCGCGCACGCGATCCCAAAGCTCGAGGACCTCCTCGCCGAGCACAAACCGGACATTCTCATCCTCCAGACGGGCGACAATCTCTTCGACATCTTCCGGGACAAGAAGGAAACCGACACCGCGAAGCACCCCAACGAACTCGCCGAACTCGACGCGCAGCTCAGACCGTTCGTGGACGCGCTCAAGGCCCAGTCGTCACTGCGGCGCGTCTACTGGGTGTCGCCGCCGATCTCGGGCCGCGTGTCGGAAGAAATCCAGGAAACCGTCTTCAAGCACGTCGAGAAGGCGGTGAGCGCCAAGGCGACGGTCATCGACAGCCGGCCGTTTTTCACGTTCCCGTACAAGCACATGGAGCCGGACAAGGAGCATTTCCTGGGTTCCCAGATGGACGAATGGGCGGACAAGGTCTACGACATCATCAAAAAAGACCTCGCCGACCACCCGCTGCCGCCCGCCGGCGCTTTGGCCGAAGCGAGTGCTTCGCCGACCCCCGCCGGTCCAGAGAAATCACCGGTCCCGGAGATCGAGTTGAGTGCGACCCTCGTGATGAAGTCGAAGCCGCTCGACCTGAAAACACTCGGAGTCTACACCGAATCGCTCGTGGCCTACCTGTACGACGTGCGCAGCGTCAAATCCGGCGAGTACAAGGAAAAGCAGATCATCGTGATGCATCCGGCGCACATCGGCCACAAGCCGCAGCCGTTGGACAAGTACAAGGAAGGCGAGGTGTACACGCTGCACCTGCGGGGGTTGGCCGACACGCAGTGGGCGACGGTCAAATCCTCCGATGAAACCAACCAACTCGACCTGATCCCGTACATTCAGGTGGAGGATGACGCGCGGTATCCGGGGAAGAAGTAAGCGGGGTGGTAATTCCCGCGACGCCGCGTCGCGTCGTCCACAAAGGTAGGGATGCCTCTCCGAGGCAATCCCAAAATTGGATTGGATAACCGTGACCGTAGTAAACGGTTCCCAGAAAAAATAGGGACTGCCTCGGAGAGGCATCCCTACCTTTGATGACGAACGCCGCGGACGCGGCTTGGGCGCAAAGACAAGATTGCGCTTGCATCCAGCCACGCCGCCACGTTTTCTGGCAGTTCACGGCGACTTCTTTCGTTTGTTCCCGTCAGGGCTTGGGAACGCGGACGCGCCGTTGACCATTGCACCCGGCTCGCCACCCGCCACGATGTCCACCACGCTCACGCCGCCGCCGAACACCACCACCGCCGCCAAAGCCGTTCCTCCGATGGAGCCGTTCATCGACCCGCGGACGACGGGGGTGCGCGAGTTCACGTGGCGCGCGGTCATCGTCGGCACGCTGCTGGGCATCGTCTTCGGCGCGTCGTCGCTCTACCTCGTGCTCAAGGTCGGCCTGACCGTCAGCGCGTCGATCCCGGTGGCGGTGATCTCGCTGTCGATCTTCCGGACACTGTCGCGGGTGTTCAAGACGCGCGACGCCACGGTCCTCGAACACAACATCACCCAGACCGCCGGTTCGGCGGGCGAATCCATCGCGTTCGGCGTCGGCGTGACGATGCCCGCCATCCTCATCCTCGGGTTTGACCTGGAACTGACCCGCGTGGCGATGGTCGCCATCCTCGGCGGCCTGCTCGGCATCCTGATGATGATCCCCCTGCGCCGCGCGCTCATCGTCAAGGAACACGGCGTCCTCAAATACCCCGAAGGCACCGCCTGCGCCGCCGTGCTCAAGGCCGGCGCGTCCGCCGAAGACCGCGCCGCCGCCTCGCCAGGCGCACAGGCGGAGATCCGCGCCGCCGAGGCCGCCGGGCTGGGGGCCTCGCCGGGGGCGGCGGCGATCTTCTTCGGTTTTCTCGTCG
>CAZZYS010000541.1:0-1903 GCA_964658285.1 uncultured Verrucomicrobiota bacterium | reverse complement strand
TACATTCCTTCCTACTATCCACGCCACCATCTTATCCCGCTGGCCATGTCTGTTTTCGCGGCGATTGGGATGCTCTTCAGTTATTCGACGGCACCTGCTTTTAGTCTCGTCATTCTCGTCGCCTGCGGGACATGCTGGCTGCTCAGCCTGAATTCGAGCAACACGGCCAACCAGCTCCTGGCCACCGACGCCAACCGTGGGCGCGTGCTCTCGGTGATGCTCCTGGCCCAACAGGGCGGGATGCCGCTGGGCCATTTATTCGCGGGTTTTCTCACGCATTACATGTCCCCGCAATGGGTGCTGCGATTAATGCTCGGGACGCTCCTGGTCGTGATGCCAATCTTCCTCTTACGCCGTGAGCCCGCGATTGATAACATGGCACGTCGGCGCTTGGGTAAACTGCCTCTGCGCGACGCCATCTGGGAAGCGATCACCGCCGCTTCTCATCGCCCTGTCCGCCCGGGTGAGGTCTGTGTGGAAGCGCAAGGAAACGCGACCCAGCCATAGCCCGCTTCCGCCTACCAGACTTTACTTGCTCGAAAGATCAGGTGCCGCGGACCGTCGCCGGACGTTGACGCGATGCAACTTGTAGCCTTGGTAAAGCAGCGCGCCAGCGATCCAGACAAAGAATGCCACGAGCGGATAGGTCAGCAGGCGCGGGAGAAACGCGAAGAGGACCGCCAACACCGACAGAGCAATGCCGACCGTCACGGTGATGCGCGCCTCGACCGGTTCGAGCACCCGCCGGTTGGTGAAGACCGCCGCGACGACGTTGGCAATGCGCACGGCCCCGGCAGCGGCGCGCCCGACGCTCCCCCCCGCCGCTGGCCAGAACCGGATGCCGGTGGCGCGGCTGGTTGGGTGCGCGCACCTTCTGCCTCGCATCCAGAACGATTTCGGTCGCATTTTCCAGGTCTTGGAGGAATATCGCTTCCATCAGCAGCGCGAAGGGTTCGTCTTCGATGACGACATCCATTTCGCAGTTGCCGAACCAACTGGCGATGTTGAGGTTCGTCGAACCAACCCGGGCCCAACGTCCATCGGTGACCGCCGTCTTCGCGTGCAACATCGTTCCGTTCCACTCGAAAACGCGCACTCCAGCCTCCAACAAAGCACGGTAGCCCGCTCGGGAGAGCGTCTTGAGCAGGGGAATATCCGTGGCGTTGGGCACCAGCAGGCGCACGTCCACGCCGTCCTTTGCCGCCCCCCGCAGCGCCTGCACGTAGGAGGTCATCCCGGCGTAGTAGGCATCGGTCAGCCAGAGCCGCTTCTTCGCCAGGGCCGCCACCAATTGATCGACGCGAAACATGCCTCCCGTCGCGGGAATGCTCGCGACGACGCGAAGCGCGACCTCGCCCTCATGCACGGACTCGTTTTGACTGACCATCTCGCTTTTTGGGATGGGTTCCCCGATCATCGCCCAGACGCTGGCGAACGCCCGCTCCAGGTCTGCGACCGAGGGACCGCGCACTTCGACGCCCGTGTCGCGCCAGGCCTCGATTTTCTTCTCGGACTCACCGAGCCACATGCGTCCAACGCACAAGCCGCTGACAAAACCGATCTTCCCATCGACGCAGAGCGTCTTGCGATGATCGCGGCTGAGCCAGCCCAAAGGAGAATCCCATTTTGCCGGGTTAAAACAACGCACCTGCGCACCTGCTGCCCGCAAACGATTCCAGAACTGACGCGACGCCTTGCCCAGGCCGCCCAGCCAATCGTAGATCAAGCGTACCCGCACGCCTTCCTTGGCTTTCTCCGCCAAGGCGTCGGCGAACATCCGTCCCGCCACGTCGTCATAGATAATGTAGCTTTCAAAGTAAATGCGGTGCTTTGCCGCGCGGATGGCATCGAGCCACGCCGGGTAATTTTCCCGTGCGTCTTTGAGCAGACGAATCTTGTTGCC
>CAZZYS010000540.1:0-1911 GCA_964658285.1 uncultured Verrucomicrobiota bacterium | reverse complement strand
GCATGGTCGCTCGGTCTGCGCGTCGCCAACCTGGAAAAAACGGCCGGGCGTGCGGCGCTGGTAGCCTACGCGGCGTTGACCAGCACCTTGCGCGCGAACGGGGAGGAATGGCACCGCGCCACGTACCGTCTGCAAAACCGGCGGCTGCAATTCCTGCCGGTCGAACTGCCCTCCGGCATGGAATTGATCGGTGCGCGGGTCGCCAACGAGAGCGTGCGCGTGGACGCCGGCCCCGTCGAGCAGGGTGCCGCCCCGCTCCTGCTGGTCCCGCTCGTCAAAACGCGGCCGGGCGAGATGTCCTACGATGTGGAGTTGATCTATCGCCGGCCCGCGCCGGAACCGGCGGGAGATTCGCGCGAACCGTTCTTCGGACACTGGCACCTGGAAGACCCGCGCCTGCCCGGAGTGCCCGTGGAAAAAACCCTCTGGGACGTGTACCTGCCCGCCGACGCGCGGCTGCTGAACGTCGGCGGCAATCTGGAACCCGTCGTCGCGGCGCTTTCGACGACCGAAAAGCTGGAAAGCGCGCTCTCAGACCTGCGCGATCTTTCCGCCACCTACCGCTCGGCCGGTGCGAGCGACACCGAACGCCGACGCGCGCTGGACAACTACCAATCGCTCGCCGCCCAGGTGACGCAACAGGCGAGACCGCAGGCCGCCGACCGCGGGATGGCGGAGTCGGAAGTGCGCGGGGCCTTGTTCAAGAAACCCGACGTGGCGAGCCAGAACGCCATCGTCAGCCAGAGTCAGCAAACGATTCTTGGCGCGGTCGATTCGCTCAATGCCGCCAACCGTACCGTGGATCAGGCTCGAACGAGCCCTGTCAACAGTCGCAGGGGGACGCCCCCTTCACCCGAACCGTCAGGGAGCGGCTCCATCAGCTTCAGTGGTTCAACCGGCCGGGTGACAACCAGCTCGGAGGGGACGTGGCTCGACAACCGCATCGTAGAGACACAAATATCGGCGGGCAACACCACCGCGAGCACGGCTGCCACGCGCACGGAATCGAACGTCGGCAGGGATATCGCTCTGAACGATTCGGTCACGGTGGAGTTGTCGGCGAAGGATGGGGATACCGCCGCGAACTTGAAAACCAACGCGTCCCGCAAACCTGGGGCGGAGACGAACGCCGAAGAAAGTCAGGAGTCCGCGAAACGCCTGAGCACCGCACGCGCGACGAACGCGAACGAATCCGCACCGTCACCCAGCACGGTACCTGCGGCTCCATACACGCTGCCAGGTGTTTCAACCGCCACCGCTGCGGGACCCGCCGACCGGCCGGTGCCGGCGCCTGCTCCGGCGAAAGAGGCGGAACCTCGGACCGCAACGCTCCGTTCCGACGGGCACATCTCACTGTCGGTGGACTTCCCGACCGAAGGCCAGGTGTATCATTTCAAGAAGATCAAGGCCGATGCCCGCCTGACTCTTGCGAGCGTCCAACCGGTACGTTTCGTGCGCCTTGCTTGGCTGGCCGTACTGCTCACCGGTTGGGCGGTATTCCAGATCGGGCGCCGCGTTATTCAACGGTGGACGGCGCACCGCGCGCCGTATGCGGGGATCGCCGCGGCTCGCTCCCCGCAGCAATCGGCGGCGACCTTTTGAGAAGGTTTCTCGAAACGACTTCAGAGCATTTTCAGTAGAGATGTAGCCGTTTCTAGCCCCGGCAGGGGCGCAAGAGGAAAGCCCACGGCGTGAGTCGTAGGGATCATCGGCTCACGAGGTCCACCCCCGGCAGGGGCGGAAGAAAACCGGCCGACCGTTCCGTGAAGCGTCCACGTGTTTTCTTCCGTCCCTGCTGTGGCTAGAGCGTTTTACTTTGAGTCGTAGCCGTTCCTCGTCCCGGAGGGACGGCGGAGATTAGCCGGTGGTGCCAACCACCGGAAGGGCAACGCAACGCGTCCACGCCCCGGA
>CAZZYS010000539.1:0-1914 GCA_964658285.1 uncultured Verrucomicrobiota bacterium | reverse complement strand
TTTGGCGGCGGCTTTCGGCGCGAGCTTTTTGGCGACCGGTTTCGGGGCGGGCTTGGGCAACGCCTTCGGAGCCGCTTTCGCTTTCGGAGCAGGCTTGGCGGCAGCTTTCGGCGCGGGCTTCTTGGCGACCGGTTTCGGGGCGGGCTTGACCGCCTTCGTCGCCTTGGCCGCGACGGTCTTGGTCTTGGCAACGACCTTCTTGCCGACCGCCTTGGCCGCGACGTTGAGCTTGGGCAGGACTTTCTTACCCTTGGCCGGGAGCACCTTGGCTGCCACCTTCTTGAGGCCGGTTTTCTTCAATAGAGGCGACTTGGACGGCAGCACCTTCGCGGCGACTTTCTTGACGGCGGAGGTTTTCTTGGCGGGCGCGGCCTTGCTCTTGGCGACGGGTTTCGGCGCGGGCTTTTTGGTGGCAGTGGTTTTCTTGGCCATGATGATTACGGATGGTGTGGTTTCGGTGGTGTGGTCTAAGGTAGGGATGTCTCTCCGAGACAGTCCCTAGATTGTTCTGGCGCGGCGATGCCGGTGGATGCACGTTTTTTCCAGAGACAATAGGGACTGCCTCGGAGAGGCATCAGGACCTTGTTTGGACGATAAACACGCATTGGACGGGTTCGTTTTACTGGCAAGCCTCGCAGGTCGGGTCGAGCAGGCTGCACATCTTTGCCGACGCCGGCTCGGCGATTTCCTCGATGGACCCTTCGGTGGGTGATGCAGCGGCGGCGGTCGGCACCGCGACGGGCGCGGGCGCGGGTTGCAGAGTGGGCGACGCCGATTGGCGATCCACCTTCACGTCGGCGCTGGCGCTCTTGTTCTTCATCCAGCGTGGCTGCGCGCCACGGCGGTTGACATCGACCGTGCTCTTTTCGATCTGCGTGGCGGCGAGCGTGCGCAGGTAGTACGTCGTCTTGAGCCCCTTGCGCCAGGCGAGCATGTACATGTCGCTGAGCTTTTTGCCGTTCGGCGCGGCGAGGTAGAGATTCAACGATTGGCCCATGTCGATCCACTTCTGACGGCGGCTGGCGCACTCGATCAACCAGCGCGGCTCGATCTCGAACGCCGTGCGGAAAACTTCCTTCACGTCCTCCGGGATGCGCTCGATTTCGGTCAGCACGCCGTCGTAGTACTTGAGGTCTTCTACCATCTCCGCGTCCCACAGGTCCAGCTTCTTGAGCGCCTCGATCAAATAAACATTGATCGTGGTGAATTCGCCCGAGAGGTTGCTTTTGGCGAACAGGTGCTTGTACATCGGCTCGATGGACTGGCTGACCCCGCTGATGTTCGAGATCGTCGCCGTCGGCGCGATGGCCATCGTGTTGCTGTTGCGCATCCCGTGCTCTTTCACAGCCGCGCGCACCACGTCCCAGTCCAGCGTGGAACTCCGGTCGGTCTCCATGAACCCGCCGCGCTCCGCCTCGACCAGCGCGGGCGTGTCCATCGGCAGGACCCCCCGGCTCCATTTGCTGCCCGGGTACGTCAGGTAAGTGCCGCGTTCGCGGGCTAACTCCGTGGACGCGAGGATCGCGTTGTACGAAATCAGCTCCATGCTGCGGTCGGCGAAATCCACCGCCGCCTCGCTCGCATACGGAACCCCGAGCTTGTAGAGCGCGTCCTGGAATCCCATCAAACCCAGGCCGACCGGACGGTGGCGCATGTTGGCCGTGCGCGCCTCGGGGGTGGGGTAGTAATTAATGTCGATGACGTTGTCGAGCATCCGCATGGCCGTGCGCACGGTGCGTTCCAGCATGGCGGCGTCGATGCCGTTTTCGTCGGTGTGCGCGGCGAGGTTGATGGAACCCAGGTTGCAGACGGCGATCTCTTCCTCGCTCGTGTTCAGCAAAATTTCCGTGCACAAATTAGACGAATGCACGACGCCCGCGTGGTCCTGCGGCGAGCAGATGTTCGACGGGTCCT
>CAZZYS010000538.1:0-1915 GCA_964658285.1 uncultured Verrucomicrobiota bacterium | reverse complement strand
AGGACCCGTACGCGAACATCCTCGAATTCATCGACCCAGCCCGCTACCTCCTCTTGCCCAACACCAGCGGAGCCATGAACGCCGCCGAAGCGGTGCGCCTGGCGCGATTGGCCCGCAGCGCCGGGCTGCCGAATTGGGTGAAACTCGAAATCCATCCCGACCCGCGCTACCTGCTGCCCGATCCGGTCGAGACGTTCCTCGCCGCACGGGAACTCGTGCAGGACGGTTTCGTGGTGCTGCCCTACATCAACGCCGACCCCGTGCTGGCCAAGCGGTTGCAGGACGTGGGTGTGGCGACGGTGATGCCGCTCGGTTCGCCCATCGGCAGCAACCGCGGCATCGAGACTCGTGCACAGATCGAGATCATCATCGAGCAGGCGACGGTGCCGGTGGTCGTGGACGCGGGTCTCGGCGCGCCGAGCCAGGCGGCGGAGGCGTTGGAAATGGGCGCGGACGCCGTGCTCGTCAATACCGCCATCGCCGTGGCGGACGACCCGGCGCGGATGGCACGGGCGTTCCGCATGGCGGTGGAGGCGGGGCGGGAGGCGTATGAGATCGGTCTCGGCGCGAGGTCCGGGACCGCGAGCGCGACGAGTCCGCTGACGGGGTTTTTGAGGCAAGGGTAGAGATGATAGGCATTGCCTATGCGCCAATCATTCGATAATTGTTTGGGATGAGCGTCCACGACCTCGAAACAGCCGTCACAAAGCTGTCGAAGGAAGAACTTGCCAGTTTCTCGCATTGGTTTGAGGAATATCTCGCCGACGCCTGGGACCAGCAGATCGAGGCGGACATTCTTGCTGGCCGCTTCGAGACTGCCGGTAAACGCGCCATCGCCGACTTCGAGGCTGGACGCTGTACCCCGCTTTGAACCATTTCGCTTCGCCCGAATTTTGGTTTCACCACCGTCGGTTGCCGGAATCCGTCCGAGAGGTCGCAGACAAAAACTTTGGTTTGCTCAAGAGAGATCCGCGCCCATTCGTCCGTGCGTCTGAAAAAGGTGGGTTCGGTGTGGTCAACCCGTGTCGGGTTGCATTACCGGGCACTCGGCCAGGATCATCCCGATGGGATTCTCTGGTATTGGGTCGGGCCACATGGCACCTACGATCAAATCGTTTGATGTGCCCATGCTTGAAGTGAAAAACCTCCGCGTCGCATTCCCGACGCCTGACGGCACGATCAAAGCCGTCAACGATGTGAGCTTCGCCGTCGAGCGCGGTACGACCGTCGGCCTCGTCGGTGAGAGCGGCAGCGGCAAGACGACCATCGGCCGCGCGCTGCTCAAATTGACGCCCGCCACCGCGACCGTCGGCGGAGAAGTTTTCTTCGATGGCCAGGAAATCCTCGCGTTGCCCGAGCGCCGGTTTCGTCCGTGGCGGCGGCGGGTCCAGATGATTTTCCAGGACCCGTTCAACTCCCTCAACCCGCGCCACCGCGTCGAGACGATCATCGCCGAACCGCTGGAAATCCATTGCCGGGAAATGTCCCGCGCCGACCGCCGCGCACGGGTGGGGGAATTGCTCGATCAGGTCGGCCTGCCGCGCGAGGCGATGACGCGCTATCCGCACGAGTTCAGCGGCGGCCAGCGCCAGCGCATCGGCATCGCGCGGGCGTTGGCGGCACGGCCGGAGTTCATCGTGTGCGACGAACCCGTCAGCGCGTTGGACGTGAGCGTGCAGGCGCAGATCGTCAATCTCCTCCAGGACCTCCAGGAACAGCTCGGGCTGACTTACCTGTTCATCGCGCATGACCTCGCCGTGGTCGAACACATCAGCGACCAGGTGCTCGTCATGTACCGGGGGAGCATCGTCGAAAGCGCGAGCGCGGAGGCGATCTACGCGAGTCCGCAGCACGAATATACGAAACGCCTGCTGGCCGCCGCCGGCGGTAGTTGAGGTGGATGGCGCTCTCCGAG
>CAZZYS010000537.1:0-1923 GCA_964658285.1 uncultured Verrucomicrobiota bacterium | reverse complement strand
CGGCATAGATGGTAGTTTTCCGACGGTCGATCTCGACGCTGGAAACGGCGATCTCGACGACGAGTTCTGCCGTTCGGGGGTGTCCCGAGGCGTAATCGTCGGGAGACACGGTCACCAAGGCGAGAACGGGTTCGGGTTCCGAGCGGCGACAGGTGATCGGCTGTTCTGGCCGCACGAAGAGCTGCTCACCCATGACGGCCTGCAGTTTCCTCATGAACCTTGAGGAAATGGAGCTATGCAGGGGCGATTTCGACATTTTTTCGACGATGATGCCTTCGAGCAACTCCGTATTCCTGGCGATCAGGCCCTGAGCAAACAGCACATGGTATTGCTCGACGGTGATGGGCAGCCCGCGTTCCATGATCGTCGGCTCCTCTAGCAACATGGCGGGCAACATGCCTTCAAAACGTACCACGGGCCGGTTTCCACGCACAAAACAAAAAAGACCTCCGGTGGGTTTCCCCACCGGAAGTCTTTCAATGGATATCTGAGCCGCTGTTACGACGCCATCGCTTCTTCCGCAGGCGCTTCGGCCTCGGCCTTGGACGCGTCGAGCGCCTCGCCCACCAGGTAGCGGGTGAACCGGCGGATGACGATGTTCTCGCCCAGTTCGGCGATCTTGGACTTCACGAGGTCGCGCACCGTCTGGTTGTCGGTCGCCTTGATGAACCCCTGGTCCAGCAGGCAGATCGTGCTGTAAAACTTGTCGATCTTGCCCTCGACGATTTTCTCGACCACGTTCGCCGGCTTGTTGAGCACTTGGCTGCGGGCGATGTCGCGCTCCTTCTCCAGCAGCGCGGCAGGCACCTCGTCGCGGTCAACGTACTGCGGACCGGCGGCAGCGATGTGCAGGGTAATGTCCTTGACGAAATCGCGGAACGAATCGTTCTTCGCCACGAAGTCGGTTTCGCAGTTCACCTCGACGAGCACACCGATCTTGCCTTGCATGTGGATGTAGGCCGCGACGACGCCCTCTTTGGCCTGCCGGGACGACATGCCGCCGGCTTTGAGGATGCCTTTCTTGCGCAGGACGGTCTCTGCCTTTTCGAGGTCGCCACCGGCTTCGGCCAGGGCGCGTTTGCAGTCCATCATGCCCGCGTTGGTTTTGTCGCGGAGGTTTTTTACGAGTTGGGAAGTGACTTCAGCCATAAGGGTTTGGGGATTGAGATAAAAAGGATGGGTAAGAAAGCAAAGAGCGGTACCGGCGTCCGGCACCGCTCAAAGCTGGTCACGACTGCTTGCTTCGTCGTGCGCCTAAGCGGAAACCGCCGTCATGGCGTCTCGCTGCTCGGTCTTGCTGCCTTCACCGCTACCGGAGATCACCGCATCCACCAGCTTGGCGAGCACCACGCGGATCGCGCGGATCGCGTCGTCGTTCCCCGCGATGGGGTGGGTGATGAGCGTCGGGTCGGCGTTCGTATCCACGATGGCGACCGTCGGGATTTTCAAGCGGCGCGCTTCGGCGACCGCATTGAGTTCGCGCGCCGTGTCGATGATGACGATGGCGTCGGGCAGCTTGTCCATCGTGCGGATGCCTTCGAGGTTGCGGCTGAGCTTCGCGCCTTCGCGGCCGAGGGCGGCGAGTTCCTGCTTGCCCATCATCTTGTACTCGGGAGCTTTCTCGATTTCCTCGATGTACTTGAGCCTCTGGATGGAACGGCGAATGGTGGCGAGGTTGGTCAGGGTGCCGCCCAGCCAGCGCTGGTTGACGTAGAACTGGCCGCAAGCCTGCGCCGCTTCCTTGATGGCTTCCTGCGCCTGCTTCTTGCAGCCGACGAAGAGAATCTTGCCCTGGCGGCGTGCGATGGAAGCGAGGAAATCCGTCGCCTCCTGCAACTGGCGCACGGTCTCGCCCAGGTTGATGATGTAAATCTGGTTGCGCTGCTCGAAGATGAACGGCTTCATCTTCGGGTTCCAACGCTT
>CAZZYS010000536.1:0-1928 GCA_964658285.1 uncultured Verrucomicrobiota bacterium | reverse complement strand
ATCTTCTCGCTCGAAGGCATGGGCTGGGGCGAGTCCGCCGGGTTCGCCGAACACCTTTCCTACGCCCTGCACAAGCCCATCGACGCCATTCTGCGCAACAGTGATGCGTCTTTCGCCACGCGCGAAATCCTCTCACGCGAACTCGCCCGCGGTCACGACCGGCTCGCAGGCAAAAAGGTCGTCGTCTGGGAACTCGCCGCGCGCGAACTCTCCAGCGGCAACTGGAAGCTGCTGCCCATGAAACTCGGCCAGCCCCCGGAGTCGCATTTTTTCAGTCCCAAGCCGGGCGAAAGCTTTCTGCTCACGGGCACGGTCGAGAGCATTTCCTCCGTGCCGCTGCCCGGCAGCGTCCCTTACAAAGACCACATCCTCACCGCGCACCTGACCGACCTTTCGCCCGAGGGCATGGGCCAGAACGCGGGCAAGAACGCCGGGGGCGGTTCGCTCCAGGCACTCGTGTACCTATCGAGTATGCGCGACAACATCTGGACCCCGGCGGCGCGGTTACGCGCGGGCGATCAGGTGACCGTGCGGCTGCGCGCGTGGTCGGATGTTTCGGACAAATACGAGAGCATGAATCGCAGCGGGCTCGACGATCCGGCGTTGCAGTTGGAGGAGCCGGTGTGGGGCGAGCTCGTCCCGTGACGCGACGAACGTGGCGCATGGCGGGCCGGTGTGGGAACCAGACGGTACTACCACCAGGAGGATGACGAATTTGTCATTAGGACGTGACTATCTCACCCGATAGCATGTGGTTGTGGTCAAAACCCTGCGGCGGGCCTTCGCCCATCGTGGCACCACCTAGCAAACCGACAATCCACCTCTGATTCCTACCCCAGCATGATGAAAAAGTCCCTGATCCTCCGCCCTCTCGCTGTCACCGCTCTGTTAGCCGCGCTTGCCCTCGCCGGCTCGGCTTCCGCCCAGGAGAAAGTCGATGCCAAACTCCAGGCAAAGGCAAAGCTCACCCGTGTGGAAGCGGAAAAAATCGCCCTCGCAGCGGTCCCGAACGCCACCGTGAAGTCTGCGGAACTGGAGGAGGAAGACGGCATCCTGCGCTGGTCATTCGACTTGAAGACACCGCACACGAAAAACGTCACGGAAGTCGGCGTCGATGCCGTCACCGGAAAAATCGTCGAAAATAAAGAGGAAAAAACCGAAGACGAGGCCAAGGAAAAGAAGCACGAGAAAAAGGAAAAGGAAGACTGAAACGCTTTTTGGATCGGTCGCCTCTCTCCCATTCCGCCAGCCTGGCATGACCTCCTACGTCGCCCTCCTGCGCGGCGTGAACGTCGGCGGTCAGCGCAAGGTGTCGATGGCCGAGTTGCAGGCGGCGTTCGTCGGGATGGGGTTCGCCGACGCCCGCACGCTGCTCAACAGCGGCAACGTCGTCTTCCGCTCCAACCGGAAAACCACGCCCGCCGCGCTCGAAACCGTCCTCGAAACCGAGGCCAACCGGCGGCTCGGCTTGCAGACGGAGTTCCATGTCCGCACGGCGGCCGAATGGCACGCGCTGATCGCCGCCAACCCCATGCCCGAAGGGGCGGCGCGTAACCCGAGCCATTTCATCGTGCTGTGTACGAAGGTCGCCCCGCCCCCGGAAGCCGTCGAAGCCCTGCGCGCGGCCAACCCGGGATCGGAGATCATCCAGGCGGAAGGCCGACACTTGTACATCGACTACGGGGCCGCCACGACGATGCGCGAAACCCGTCTGACTCCCGCGCTCATGGACCGCAAACTCGGCACGCGCGGCACGGGACGAAACTGGAACACCGTCCTGAAGCTCGCGGCGATGGCTGGAGCGTAACTTTTCGGACGGGCCGTAGCACGGCCGGTCGTCTTGTAAGGTAGGGATGGCTCTCCGAGCCAATCCCTATTTTGGCTTGGATGACTGTTGTGCGCACAACGCGCTTTGCCAGAAAAATTAG
>CAZZYS010000535.1:0-1937 GCA_964658285.1 uncultured Verrucomicrobiota bacterium | reverse complement strand
CGCAGCAGCAGGGTCAGCCAGCGCCGGAGTTGGTGGCGGCGGGTGTCGCGCAGGGCCGTCACCCCGAGGAATCGCAGCGACGGGAACGGCACGACCGTCTTCGGGCGGCGGCGCAAAAAATGCAGCGCCAGCGGCAGGCTCATCAAAAAGCCGCCCGCGAGGAAGCCGGGGAAAAGCCAGTTCAACGCCGTTGCTCCCGTTGGGCCAAATAGCGCGCGAGCGCCTCGAAGGGCGGTCGGTCGGTGCGCAGCGACACGAGTTCGCCGCCCGCTGCGCGGAAGGTGTCCTCCAGCTCCGTGCGGAACCGGCCGAACCGCTCCAGGTATCCCCGGCGGGCGGCGGGCGCGTCGAGCTTCAGCCGCGCACCGCTTTCCAGGTCCGCGAACGTGCCGGTCTGGTCGAGGTCGAAGTCGATTTCCATCGGGTCGAGGACGTGCAGGCCGAGGAGGTCGTGCCGGTCGTGGCGCAGCCGTTGCAACGCCGCCTGGAGCGGGGCCATGTCCTCGTAAAAATCGCTCGCCACGATCACCAGCGAACGCGCCGGGATCACCTCGGCCAAATCTTCCAGCGACCGGGCCAGCGCCGTCTCGCCGCCGATGGCCGCCGCTTCCAAGCGCCCGACGAACGAACGCCAGTGCGAGGCCGTCGCGCGCGCGCGCAGAAAATCGCGCAACTCTGTGCCCGCCACCCCTAGCCCGAACGCGTCGCCCTGCCGTTGCGCGAGCAACCCCGCCGCCGCGAGCACGAGTCGCGCGAACTCGGCCTTGCGCAAGACCCCGGGCCGCGAATGGTAGTTCATCGACGCGCTGGCGTCGTAGACGGCGAAGACCCGCATTTGGGTTTCCTCCTCGTATTGCTTGACGCACAGGCGGTCGCTCCGGCCGAAGAGCCGCCAGTCCACGCGCCGCAGGTCGTCGCCATATTGGTAGTTGCGGTACTCGGCGAACTCCACCGACGAACCCTTTTGCGGGCTACGGTGCCGGCCGCTCAGGAAGCCATCGACCAGGTAACGCGCCTGGAGGGTGAGCGAGGGCAGGTCGGCCAGCAGCCGCAGGTCCACCGGCGCGAGCGTGGTCATGGGAGCCTGCCGGGAAAGGGCCTGTCTCGACGCCATGAACCGCCCGGCGGCCGTCAGGGGGGGCGGCGTCTGTCCGAGCGTCTCCTGCGGAGGCTGCCGCCACGCGGGCAGGTGCGACGGGTCCACCGTCTTCCAGCCGGGCACGAACGGCGGGGACGGCGCTTGCGGCAGAGGCGGCGGGAACGCGCTCACCGGAGGCTCCCCAGGAGTTGGTCGATGATTCCATCGACGGTCAAATGATCCGCCTCGGCGCGGTAATTGGCGATGAGCCGATGGCGCAGCACGAGCTTTGCCGCGCGCTGGATGTCCGCCCTGGCGACGTTGAACCGCCCGTCCAATACGGCGAACGCCTTGCCCGCGAGCGCGAGGTACTGCGACGCGCGCGGCCCCGCGCCCCATTGCAGGTAGCGTTTCACGAAGTCCGGCGCGGCCGATCCGTTCGGGCGCGTGGCCTGCACGAGCGACACGGCGTATTCCGCGACCGATGGCGGCACGGGCACCTGCCGGACGGCGCGTTGCAGGGCGATCATTTCCTCGCCGGACCAGACTTTTTCCATCGGCGCGGCAATGTCGGTCGTGGTTTCCAGGAGGATGCGGACCTCTTCGGCGTGGGAGGGATAGTCCACGCGCAGGTTGAACATGAAACGGTCCAACTGCGCCTCGGGCAACGGGTAGGTGCCCTCCTGTTCGATGGGGTTCTGCGTGGCCAACACAAAGAAGGGTGAGGGCAGCGGGTACGTGCGGCCCGCGACGGTGACGTGCCGCTCCTGCATCGCTTCGAGCAGCGCGGCCTGGGTCTTGGGCGGCGTGCGGTTGATCTCGTCGGCCAGCAGCAGGTTGGCGAAGATCGGACCGGGGA
>CAZZYS010000534.1:0-1938 GCA_964658285.1 uncultured Verrucomicrobiota bacterium | reverse complement strand
CATCCCGGCGGCAAGACCGAGCCCGGCACGCCTTGAGTGACCCCCGATGAGCAAAGGGTTGCCGCAAAAAGTGTGCGCCCACTGCGGGCGGCCTTTTGATTGGCGCAAGAAGTGGGCGCGTTGCTGGGAAGAGGTGCGTTATTGTTCGGAACGCTGCAAGGGCGAGGCCAAGCGCGCCGCGAAGGGGCGCTCGTGATGCTCAGAGCGTTTTTGCTTGCTCGTAACGGCAGGCGGCGGGCAAACAATTTTCTCTGTCATCCTGAGGCGCAGCCGAAGGACCTCCCCCGGTGGTACCCGCGTCCCTCCAGCTTCTGGTCGGGCGTGCGATGAAGGCTAGGCGGGCACCTCGGTGCGAGGTCCTTCGGCTGCGCCTCAGGATGACAGAAATTTAAAAGCCCAGCGTGCCGCCAATGGGCGCCGTTCTCCTCCCACGGCATGACATCCCATCTCCGGGCAAGGAAAAGGTACGCTTCGTGCTTTTCTTCCGGGAACCATGCCCCCGTTTTGCCCCTCAACCCATGTTTTCCGCCCGCTTTTCTCGCGGCGGCGGCGTGGTCGAGGCGGGTTCACCGTCGTGGAAGCCGCCGTGGCCGGAGCGATCATCATCCTGTTCCTGACCTCGCTTTTCGCCCTGAATTCCACCGTGATGCGCCTGCTCGGCGCGGCGGCGGAAACCTCCAGCGCCAGCCAGGACCTCCAGCAACGCGTCGAACAGGTTCGCCTCGCCAACTGGTCACAGATCACTAATCCCACCTGGGTCCAGGCCAATCTGCTCGGCACCCCGACCGATGCATCCGTCAACCTGCCCGGATTGCAGGAAACGCTGACCGTCACGCCGTACGTCTCGCCTTCCTCGGCCCCGGCCGCCGCCGCCACGGCCCCGCCGGCGGCGTTCACCGTCACCCGCGCGGCCACCGGGGCTGTCACGGTCACGCCGGCCGGCTACGCGTCGTCCGCCGCGATGGCCAACCAGGAAATGGTGCAGATCGACCTGAGAATCACCTGGCCCGGTTGGAACCGCCAACGCAACCGGGCGCTGACCACGCTTGTCTCGCGGTGGGGGATCAGTAAATAATGCTGGCCGCTCTCCCCGCGATGAATCCTACCCCCCGCGCGGCCTACACGCTGCTGGAACTCATGGTCGCCATGACCATGACCGCCGTCGTGCTCGTCGCCACGTTGACCGGCGTCATCGCGTTGCAGAAGAGCTACGCCTCCACCGAAGAATACGCCAACGGTCTCGCCGACCAGACCCGCCTGCTCGACTATCTCGCGCAAGACCTCCGCCGCGCCGTCGCCTTGCCCGCCACCGCGTCGGCCGCCGCCCAGCCCGCTTGGGTCATGGATCTCGACGACCAGGGTCTCACGATCAACGTGCCGAACTATTATCGTTTCAACGCCAGCGACCCGCAGCACCTGTTCCCGGTGGCCAACGATCCGGTCTATGACCCGACCACGGGGATCGTCACCTACCAGGACCCGACGAACACCGCCGTCACCACGCAAAAAATCGTCTATCACTTCGTCGGGGGTTCCATCACGCGCCTCGATCCCTGGCAGCCGCTCGCCCTCAGCTCCAAGACGGGCGGGTACGTGGCCACGGGGCCGGTGACGGTGGCTTCCAACATGGATGCCTTTCCGACGATCACGGCCGACCCGGTGCAGACGGACGGTTCCGTCGTGCATTACAACGTGACGTTTCACTCGATCTTCCAGAACCTGGCGGTTTCCAGCAACACCGACGCCGTCACGTTGCACAACGTCACCTTCATCCGCAGCCAGAACCTGGCGCACTGACGGAAAGGATGAAGGATGAAAGCAGAGAGCAGAAACGGAGGAACAGAGAAGATGCAAAAGGTGAAAGATAACAGGAGTGAGCAGACGCATGTCTGGCGTCAGCGTCCGGCTTGCGCACTGCGGCTCTTTTCTCCGGCTTCA
>CAZZYS010000533.1:0-1946 GCA_964658285.1 uncultured Verrucomicrobiota bacterium | reverse complement strand
CTTGTTTGGTCAGGCGCACGGGCTCACGGATTTTCTGAATTGGCGGCAGATTTTCTTGTGGATTCCGATGTTGATCTCGTTCTTCATCTTCACGGTCTCCATTTTCGCGGAGACGAACCGGCTGCCGTTCGATCTGCCCGAAGCCGAGACGGAACTCGTCGCCGGCTATCACACGGAGTATTCGTCGATGAAATTCGCCCTGTTCTTCCTCGGCGAATACGCGGCGATGATCACCGGTTGCTCGTTGATCGTCACGCTGTTCCTCGGCGGCTGGCACGTCCCCTTCATCCCGGACGGCAGCGGTGCGGGGATTTTCGGGGTCTTCTGGGGACTGGTGAACATCGCCTGTTTCTTCGCCAAAGTTTCGTTGCTGCTGCTCTTTTTCATCTGGGTGCGATGGACGCTCCCGCGCTTCCGCTACGACCAGTTGATGAAACTCGGCTGGGTGGTTTTCTTCGAGGTCGCTTTGGCGAACATCCTTCTGACCGCCATCATTGTGGCGTATGCGCCGCAGTGAGCCGCCGTTCCGCAACTTTCGCTTAATCCTATGGCCATCACCGTTTCCCGCCGCTCACTGACACTGAAAGAAAAGCTGTACGTCCCGGCGATCTTCAGCGGTCTCGCCATCACCTTGCGCCACTTCGTGCGGATGCTCACCGGCAAGACGAAGGGCACCTCGATGCAATACCCCGAGGAGAAGTGGGACAGCCACCTGCCGGAATATTACCGTGGCGCGCCCGCCCTGGTGAAAGATGAGCACGGCCGCGAGCGTTGCGTCGCCTGCCAGCTTTGCGAGTTCATCTGTCCGCCTCGCGCGATTAAGATCAAGCCGGGTGAAATCGCGGAAGGCGACAAGTTCCGCAAGGTCGAGAAATTCCCACAGGCGTTCGACATCGACATGATCCGCTGCATTTACTGCGGATTGTGCGAAGAGGTCTGCCCGGAGTCGGCGATCTTCCTGCAAAAACAATACGCCATCACCGGCGTGACCCGCGAGGAAATGGTCCACGACAAGGAAAAGCTGTATGAGATCGGTGGTCTCAAGACGGGACTCGTTCACAAGTGGAACGACAAAAAGTAAGGAGCGCCCTTTTCATCAGGACCGACGTGCTGTAAACCTCCCGCTCCCCATGAGCCCGCTGCTTTTTTGGACTTTTGCCATCGTGATGCTGATCTTCGGCGTCTCAGTGATCGCTCAACCCAACCCGGTGTCGAGCGCGCTGAGCCTCGTGGTCAGCTTCATCGCGCTGGCGGTGCTTTTCGTGTCGCTGGACGCGTTCTTCATCGGCATCATCCAGATTCTTGTTTATGCGGGCGCGGTCATGGTGCTCTTTCTCTTTATCATCATGTTGCTGGACCTGCGCGCGGGCCATCGGCAAAAGGCGAATCCGGTCGTCCTCGTCGGCGGCGCGTTGATCGCCCTGCTCTTCGCCGGGGCGCTCGTACACGTCCTCAACAACTTCGCCGCTGGCAGGGTCACCGCGCCGGCCTTGTCCGGCCCCGTCAACGACGTGCAAGGCGTCGGACATCTGCTGTTCACCAGCTACAACCTCCCGCTCCAGATCGTCGGTGTGCTGGTTTTGGTGGCGACGGTCGGCGTGGTCGTCCTGAGCAAACGCGAACTGGAGTAATTTTTTTCCCGTGGTCACCCTCAACGATTACCTCCTGGTCAGCGGCCTGCTGTTCTGCGTTGGCTTTGCCGGGGTGATGCTCCGACGCAACATCATCATCATCTTCATGTGCCTGGAGTTGATGCTGAATGCCGCCAACCTGTCGCTCGTCGCGTTTTCCCGCTTCCACCCGACCCCGCAGGGTACGCCGAACTACAACGCGCAGGTGCTCGTGTTTTTCATCATCACGGTCGCGGCGGCAGAGGTGGCGGTGGGCCTGGCGATCATCGTGGCGCTCTACCGCGCGAAGCAGACCGTGCAGGTCAACGACATCAA
>CAZZYS010000532.1:0-1952 GCA_964658285.1 uncultured Verrucomicrobiota bacterium | reverse complement strand
TCGTGCAGGATGCCGTCGATGCGGTAGCGGATGCGCAGGTCGTTCTCCAGCGGCTCGACGTGGATGTCCGTGGCGCGTTCGGCGATGGCCTCGCGGATGATCTGGTTGACGAACTTGACGACGGACGCCTCGGGGTCGTTGGCGTTGATGTCGGAGACGAGTTCCTTGTCGGTGAGGAGGTCGTCGAGGCTGCCGCCGCGGGCTTTGAGGAGTTCGTCGAAGGTTTCCGCGCCGACCCCGTAGAGGGTCTTGACCGCGCGCAGGAGCTGGGCGCGCGAGACGAGTACCCACTTCACGGGACGGCCGGCGGCGAGTTGCGCGGCGAGCTGGCGGCCGGCGCTGTTGAAGGGATCGTAAGTCGCCAGGGTCAGGCCGGTTTCCTCGTTGTTTTCCAGCGGGATGATGTGGTGCTGGAAAACGAACCGGCTCGGGAACATCCCCAACGTCGCGCGGTCGATGCGGCTGGAATCCAGGCGCGGCTCGTAGGGCGTGCGGAACGTCTCGCCCAAACGGGTGAGCAGCTTGGCCTCGTCGAGCTTGCTGCCGTTGAGCACGCTGTTGATCCACGAGGAACCGGGCTCCTTGAGATCGGCCAGACGGCCGGCTTCCTCGTCGGTGGGCGCGCCGGCCTCGCGCAGGGCGGCCACGAGTTTCTGGCGCAGGGTGGAAGTCATGGGAAAGTCAGAAGTGGTCCAGGTCGGGCTCCTTTTTCCTGGTGACGGTCGTGTGCGTGGTCGTGTGCTTGACGGTCGCCTGCTTGCGGGTGCCGTCCTTCGTGTCCGATGGCACGGTCGTGGTGGTCGTGGTGGTCACGGCGGTGGCCTTGCGGACCTCGGCGGGCAGGAGTTGGTCCTCCACGCCGTTGCCCAGGTAGGTGCGGTTCGCCTCGTTCTGCTGGACCTTGGCTAGGAGTTCGGCGGTGTTCACCACCTCGGGATGCATGAGGATGATCAATTCGCTGCGGTCGCCAGAGAGCGTGCGCGAACGGAACAGTGCGCCCAACACCGGGATGCGGCTCAGGTAGGGAATGTTGCTGTCCGCTTTGCTGGAATCCTGCGTGATCAGGCCGCCCAGGACGATGGTCGAGTTGTTCGGTGCCGAAACGGTGCTCTTGAGCTTGCGCGTGGCGATGGTCGGGAGAGTGTTGCCGGAGATGACGACGGGAGTGGTCGTGGCAACGACATTGTCGATGCGCTGGACAATGTCCAGCGTCACCTCGTTATCGCTGTTGATAAGGGGGACGACCTCCAACTGGAGCACCACGTCTTTGTATTCCACGTTACTAGTTAGGCCGGTGTTTGAACCGTTCGTATTCAGGCTGCTCTCCGACTGGGTGGGCACGGCGATTTGCTGGCCGCTGGCGATGATGGCCTCCTTGTTGTTGGAAGTGAAGATCATCGGACGACTGATGGTCTTGAAGCGACTGGTCCCTTCGAGCGCGCTAAGGATGACATCGAAGGATTTGCCGATGGCGATGATCCCGCCGACGCCGCTGAAGCTGCTGCCCAGCCCGGTGGCCAGAGTGCTGAAGGTGTTCAAGGCCGAGGCGGTGCTCGTCGTCGGGGTGGCACCGGCGGTGGGGGTCGTCGTAGCTCCCGGCAACTGGCCTGGGGCAAACTGGCTCAGCACGCTGCCACGGTTGGTGCGCAGCAGGTAGTTGAAGCCTAATTCGCTGTTCTTGCCCAGCGATAGCTCGCCGATGACCGTGCGGATGATGACCTGCTTGGGGCGCACGTCGAGCCGGTCAAGGACGGCGAACACCTTGTCGCGCGATTCGCGGTTGCCCAGGACCAGGATCGAGTTGACGCGCGGATCGGCGATGATCTTCGTGCTGCCGACGATGGCGATGGACGGCTTGGTGTCCACGGACTGCGTGTTCAACTCGCTGTTGCCCACCCCGGAGCTGCCGCCCGACGAACTGCTGCCACTGTTCGATGAGCCGAAGCTGTTGG
>CAZZYS010000531.1:0-1957 GCA_964658285.1 uncultured Verrucomicrobiota bacterium | reverse complement strand
TTCGTCATTCGTCATTCGTCATTTCTTTTGCATTTTTCGTTTTGCCTTATCATGTAGGCCCGCGTCGTCATGTCCACCATCGCCTTCCAGCAAACCATCGCCCGTTCCGCCAGTCTGGCCGGCACCTCCCTGCACACGGGCGGGAAGGTGACCCTCACGCTCCGCCCCGCCGCTCCCGACAGCGGCCTGAAGTTCAAACGCACCGACCTGCCCGACCAACCCGTCATCGACGCGCACATCGACCACGTGAAAACCGTCGAGCGCGCCACCACCCTCGGCGAGGGCGGCGTGAAGCTGCACACCGTCGAGCACATCCTCAGCGCGCTGGTGGGCATGGGCATCGACAACGCCCTCATCGAGATGGACGCCAACGAGCCGCCCATCGGCGACGGCAGCGCCCAGCCCTACGTCGAGTTGATCCGGCGTTGCGGCCACGCCCCGCAGGAAGCCGCCCGGGGGGTGTTCGAGGTCCGCGAACCGCTCCACGTCGAGACCAAGGGCGGTTCGCTGATGACCATCGTGCCCGACGACAGTTTTCGCGTTTCCTGCACGCAGGTCGGCCCCGGCGGGCGGTTCACGCAGTATTATTCGACGGAGATCACCCCGGAAATCTACGAAAAGGAGATCGCCCCGGCGCGGACGTTCACCTTTTACGAGGACATCCAGCCGCTCATGGACAAGGGGCTCATCAAGGGCGGCAGCCTGGAAAACGCGGTCGTCGTGCGCGGCGACAGCGTCATGAGCAAGGAGCCGATGCGGTACACGGACGAGTTCGTGCGCCACAAGATCCTCGACGTGGTCGGCGACCTCGCGCTCCTGGGCCGCCGCATCCGCGGCCACGTCATCGCCGTGCGTCCCGGCCACGCGCCCAACGCCGAGTTGACCCGCGCGCTCGCCAAGCAGTACGCCGCCATCGCCGCGCTCGCCCCGGCCTCCCGGTTGACGGCGGGCGAAGGGGCCTTCGACATCAACGAGGTCATGCGCCTTTTGCCGCACCGCTATCCGTTCCTGATGGTGGACCGGCTCATCAGCATGGAGGGCGAGCTGAAGTGCATCGCGGTCAAGCAGGTGACGATCAACGAACCCTATTTCCAGGGCCATTTCCCCGGCCACCCGGTGATGCCCGGCGTGCTCCAGGTCGAGGCGATGGCCCAGGCCACCAGCCTGTTGATGCTCCGGCAGCCTGAGCACATGGGGAAGCTGGGTTACTTCATCAGCGCCGACAACGTGAAGTTCCGCAAGCCGGTCCTGCCGGGCGACACGCTTTTCATCCACGTCGATATCACCCGGGCGCGCCGCGGCATCCTCAAGGCGACCTGCCATTGCACGGTCAACGAGACCATCGTCAGCGAGGCCGAGATCGCCCTGAGCATGTTTGCCCGTTAGCCCCGAGCATGACGACACGCATCCATCCGACCGCCGTGGTCGATGCCACGGCCGAACTCGGCGACGGCACCGAAATTGGCCCCTACTGCGTCGTTGGACCCGGCGTCCGTCTCGGCGCGGGTTGCCGGCTCCAGAGTCACGTCGTGCTCACGGGGCCGTCGGTCATCGGCGCGGAGAACGTGTTCTATCCGTTCTCGTGCGTGGGCCAGCAGTCGCAGGACTTGAAGTACGTGGGCGAGCCGACGCACCTGGAAATCGGCGACCGGAACACGTTCCGCGAGTTCGTTACGGTCCACCGCGCCACCGCGCCGGGCGGGGTGACGCGGGTCGGCAGCGGCGGCAATTTCCTCTCGTACAGCCACATCGCGCACGACTGCATCGTGGGCGACGACGTGATCTTTTCCAACAACGGCACGCTCGCCGGACACGTCGAGGTCGGTGACAAGGCGGTGGTCGGCGGGTTGACGGCGATCCACCAGTTTTGCCGGATCGGGCGGCTGGCGATCACGGGCGGTTGCTCGAAGATCGTGCAGGACGTGCCGCCCTTCATGATGGTGGACGGCAACCCGGC
>CAZZYS010000530.1:0-1959 GCA_964658285.1 uncultured Verrucomicrobiota bacterium | reverse complement strand
GACAAGGACAAAGGCGACCAGCAACAGCAGCAGCCGGATAACCAGCAGGGACAGCAGCCGAACAAACAGCCCCAGCCGCAACAGTCGCAGGACAAGGGAGGTTCCAGTTCCGCCCAGCAACCGAACGGCTCCGGCAACTCGAACCAGCCGCAGGACGGCAGTTCCAACCAACCGCCCAAACCCGATTCCCAACAGCCGCAGCCGTCGCCGGACACCTCGCCGGGGCAGAACGGCAAACCGGACCCGCAAAATCCCCAGCAGGGAGGCAGCAAACCCCAGGACGGACAGCATAACCCCGATCAGGGTGACAACAACGCGCAGAGTTCGCAGCAACCCGGCTCGCCCGATCCGAACAGCGTGCCAAACCAGGATCAACCCCGGCAGCAAGGCGATTTCCAGTCCAGGCCCGAGCCGAAGAAAGACCCGCAGGCACCGCCGGACAACAAGGGTGAGAACGGTCAGATCGCCGAGCAGCCCGCCAAGGACGAGGAAGGGAAAATGAGCGCCGCGCAGGCCCGTGCGCTGATCGATTCCCTCAAGAACGAGGACGCCCGCGTCATGCTCAACAGCCTCGCCAACAACCGCCGCCACCGCAATGACAACACCCCCGCGAAGGACTGGTAATCGCCCCGGTGCGTCCGCCTGGCTGGCGCTCCTGCTCGCTCTGTTGGTCGTCGTCCCGTGCACGTCGCGGGCCGTGCGTGGCAGTGCCTCCGTGGCTGCCAGCCTGACCGACGCGACCGTGGACGCCGGGGAGCAGGCGCAGTTCCGCATCAGCGTCACCAATGGCGACGCCGACGACCCGCCGCGCGCGCCGGTCGTGGAGGGCTTGACCATCACCTACGCGGGCAAGACTTCTTCGAGCCAAATCACTTACAACAACGGTTCGTTCACGCAAAGCGCGACGACGATCTACGTCTACGCCGTGGAAACCAAAAAGACAGGCCGCTTCACCATCCCCGGCCAGGAGGTGCGGGTGGACGGCGCGGTCCTGCGCACGTTACCGGTCACGCTCACCGTCCTGGGCAGCGGCGACGCCGGCACGGCGGATCAAAACGGATCGGCCTACGTCGAACTGATCGTGCCCAAGAAAAGCGCCTACGTCGGCGAAAGCATCCCCATCGAGGTCCGCGCGTGCTACGCCTCCAACGTCCGGCGCAACGTCGATCCCGACCCGATTTTGAGTGGCGACGGCTTCAGCGTGCAGAAGTTCACCACGCCGCGGGTTCCCACCCTGGGTGCGCAGGGCGGGCGTTACAACGTGGACACCTACAAGTCCGCGGTGGCTGGCCTGAAGATCGGGACGGTCTCCATCGGTCCTGTCTCTATCGAGCCGTTGGTGCAACTGCCCCGTTCGCAGGGCAGCCGCCGCCGCAATTACAACGATCCCTTCGAGAGTCTCTTCGGCGATCCGTCCGACGCGTACAACATGGCGCAGCCCAAGCAGGTGAAGCTGGAAAGCCAGCCTGTCACCCTGGAGGTCAAACCTCTGCCCGAGGCGGGCAAACCCGCGACGTTTTCCGGGGCCATCGGGCAATTCAAGCTGGAAGCCGAGGCCGTGCCGACGCGAGCGCAAACGGGTGACCCGATCACGGTCCGTCTGCGCCTGAGCGGGCAGGGGAACTTCGACCGGATCGCCCCGCCCGTGCTCAGCGACGACAAGGGGCTGCGCACGTACCCCCCGACCTCCAAGTTCAAGCCCGACGACGAGGTGAACCTCAGCGGCGTGAAAACTTTCGAGCAGGTCGTCATCGCCGAGGGACCGCGCACCTCGCTGCCCGCGTACCATTTCAACTACCTGGACCCGGCGACGGGTCGCTACGTCACGGTGGACACCCCCCCGTTGTCCGTGAGGATCGAAGGCGGGAATCTGGCGACCCCCACGCCGGCCCCGGCGGCATCCGCGACCGCTCCGTCGTCCGCGACGCCGACCCCGCCGCCCGCGCCGACGCCGCACCG
>CAZZYS010000529.1:0-1967 GCA_964658285.1 uncultured Verrucomicrobiota bacterium | reverse complement strand
AAGTTGACGATCCTGATCTCGGTCTGTGCGCTGGCGCTCAGCGTGGTTTGCGGGGTGGTGTCCGCGCTGGCGGGCCGCTCGCGGGTGCTCGCGCTGCGCTACGTCAACCGTGTCTATATTGACCTCGTGCGCGGCACGCCGCTGCTCGTCCAGATCCTCGTCCTGTTCTACGTGACGGCCAACGCCGTCGGCATCGACGACCGCAACGTGTGCGGTGTCCTGATCCTGTCGTTCTCCTACGGCGCGTATCTCAGCGAGATCATCCGCGCGGGCATCGAGAGCGTGGGCAAGAGCCAGTTGGAATCCGCCCGCGCCATCGGTTTGACCGTGGCGCAGACGTACCGGTACGTGATCTTCCCGCAGGCGATCCGGCAGATCCTGCCTTCCCTGGCCGGTCAGTTGGTTTCGCTCGTCAAGGACAGCGCCCTGCTCTCGACGATTTCCGTCTCGGAGTTCACGCAGCAGGCGAGGGAAACGGGCACCAACACCGCAAGCGAGCTGGATTGTTACCTGGTGCTGGCCGTGGGATACCTCGTGCTCACGCTCCCGGTCGCCTGGCTGACCCGCCGGTTGGAAGCGGGTGCGAAATTCGAGACGTGACGAAACGCGGCGGGTGACTTGTAAAAGGGTGATTTTTCCTGCACGCTAGCAACGTGCGGGGTTCCGCGCCCCGTGGAGCCCTCTTATCCACCTTTCGTGCCTATGGACGCCTCGCGCCAGAATTCACCCAGCCGCAAGTCGCGTTTCCGTGCGCAGGGCGGCGCTGCTCACCGCCCCGCCGCTTCTTCCGAAGAATCCGTGCCGGAAACGGACGAGGAAGCCCCTGTCTACGCGGAGGAGGAAGTCTACGCGGAAGGCGCGCCGGCCGAAGCTGAAACGATGGACCCTCTGGCCGCCGAACTTCTGGCGGAGGAACCTTACGTGGCCCAACCCTTCCCGGCGGAAACGCCCATGGAAAAAGACAGCCTCCCGGCGGGCTTGCGGTTGACCCGTTCCACGGAAAATCTGCCCGCCGTGCGCCGCGGCCTGCCCGGATGGCTGGTCGCGCTGGTCTCGTTGCTTTCCCTGGGGGTGGGAGGGCTGGGTGGATACTTCCTGCTTTCGAAGCGCACCCCCACGAACGCGGCGGCCAGCGGCACGACCGCAGCCGAGCGCACCGCTCCGATCATCCCGCTGGCACCCGAGGTCGTCGCGGACGTGGACGCGGCGTTCACCGCCAACAAAGCAGGGCAGTTCGCCGACGCGCGCCAGCGGTTCAACGTCTTGGCCGACCGTTATCCCAACTGGACATCGATGCGGATCGAAGCGGCGCGGGCCACCCTGTACGAGCACGATTTCGACGCGGCCGGGAAAATCCTGTCCACCATCCAACGCTCGGGCGCGAACGTGGACGCGGAGTTTTTGAGCGGCCTCCTGGAGATGACGACGCAAACCTACGACAAGGCGGAACCGGCGTTCGCCCGGGCGGTTGCACTCGACCCGGCGCGGGCGGACATTTTTTATTTCTGGGGCGAATGCCTGCGGCGCGAGGGAAAACCGCAGGACGCCGCCGAGAAGTTCCGGCAGGCGCTCATCCGCAACCAATACGAGACGACCGAGGGTCTGTACCTACTCAAGCTGTGGCTGTCGATCATCCAGGCGGACCAGGAAGCGGCCAAGGATGTCAACGCGAAGATCGACGCGGACCTGGCTTCGGGGCATCCGTCCGGGCCGGCGTTGTTCGCGGCGGCATCGAGGGAGATCAAGGCTGCCCGTTACAAAGAAGCGGGAGCGCACATCGGACAGGCGCAAAAGGTGATGGAGCCGGCGGTGTTCCGGGTGGTCCTGCAAGACCCGACGTTCCTGCAGGAAAACTTCCGGCCGGAACTCGCGCCGTTCTACCAACTGTAGCCCTCTGCGCTAGGACGTCTTACTTTGAGTCGTGGCCGTTCCTCGTCCCGGAGGGACGGCGGAGGTTAGCCGGTGGT
>CAZZYS010000528.1:0-1968 GCA_964658285.1 uncultured Verrucomicrobiota bacterium | reverse complement strand
GGCTGCTGGTGATCGACCACCACGAAGCCCGCATCTTCCACACGGAAATGCATGGCGCCGTTCCGCAGCGGCTGCTCCCGCACGCCCCGGAGGAGTATTTCCGCCATGCGAAACACTCGCTGGAAACTTCCCGGGGCAAGGAAAAGCCGGACCCGAACAGCTTCTTCGAGCCCGTGGCGAAGGCACTGGCGGAGGCGGGCCGTATTCTCATCTTCGGGACCGGCAAGGGGACGAGCAGCGAGATGGATCAGTTCATCGCGTGGTCAAAAAAGCACCACCCGGAACTCGCCCAGCGTTTCATCGGCTCTTTGACGGTCGATGAGCATCATCTCACCGACGACCAACTTTTGGCGAAAGCGCGGGAGTTTTACGAAAGCGCGCAGGCGTCCCCCGTATGAAGACGATGCGCGCGGTGTGCATCTACGCCTACGGTGGCCCCGGAGTGCTCGTCTATGAAGACGCGCCTTGCCCGCGTCCGCGCGACGGCGAGGTGCTCGTCCGCGTCCATGCCGCCGGGATCAACCCCATCGACTGGAAGATCCGCGAAGGACGCTACCAGGACATGATCCCGACCACACTGCCGCTCGTGCCCGGGTGGGACGTGTCGGGCGTCGTCGAATCCGTCGGGCGCGGCGTGAGCCGGTTCGCGGTGGGCGATGAAGTGTTCAGCCGGCCGGATGTCTCCCGTGACGGGGCGTATGCTGAGTACATCGTCGTCCGGGAATCCGAAGTGGCCGCGAAGCCGAAATCCATCGACCACGTCCACGCCGCCGCGCTGCCCTTTGCCGGACTGACGGCGTGGCAGGCGCTCGTGGAAGTGGGCGCGGTTTCCGCCGGACAGCGGGTGTTGATCCACGGGGCCGCCGGAGGGGTTGGGCACCTCGCGGTGCAACTGGCGAAGTGGAAGAGCGCGCATGTCATCGGCAGCGCGTCGCAGCGCAACCATGAGTTCCTGCGTGCGCTCGGGGTCGATCAGGTGGTCGAGTACCCGGAGGAGCGTTTCGATGAGTGGGTGCAGCCGGTGGACGTGGTGCTCGATACGGTCGGCGGAGATACGCAAGACCGTTCATGGAAGGTGCTCAAGCGCGGCGGGATTTTGGTTTCCATCGCGAGTCCGCCCTCGGCGGAGACGGCAGCGGAGCACGGCGTGCGGCAGGCGTTTGTGATGAGTGAGGCCAACGGCGCGCAACTGGCGGAAATCTCGAAACTAGTCGTCGCCGAAAAACTCAAGGCCGTCGTGGAAACGATCCTGCCGCTCTCCGATGCCACGCGTGGCCAGGAACTCAGCGAGCGCGGCCACGTGCGCGGCAAGATCGTGCTGCGGGTGATCGAGCCCTGACGTGGAGCAAAGGAAACCGCACCGCATGGCCGTCACCTTTCAAGACTATTACGCGGCGCTGGGTGTGCCCCGCGCCGCGTCGGCGGAGGACATCAAAAAAGCTTTCCGCAAGCTCGCGCGGATTCATCACCCGGACGTAGCCAAGGACAAGGTCGCGGGCGAGGCGAAGTTCAAAGAGATCAACGAAGCTTACGAGGTCCTGAGCGATCCTGAGAAACGGCGGCAATACGACGAGTTGGGCGCGGACTGGCAGAACGGCAGCCGTGGTCCGGGCACTCCCCACGGATACCACAACGCGCCGACCTATTCGCCAGGGGGTGAGACGGACTTCGAATTCGATGGCACCGGCTTCAGCGACTTTTTCGAGTCGGTCTTCGGTGGAGGGCGCGACGGTTTCGGCTCCAACAGTCAGTCGGCGGGCCGCGCGAACGGCGAGGCATTCGCCCAACAAGGTCAGGACATCGAAGCCGATCTGCTCGTCACGCTCGAAGAGGCGCTGCGCGGTTCGCTGCGGACGGTGACCTTGCGCCGTCCGTCGCACAACGGCTCGCCGGACCGCCTGGACACGTACCAGGCAAAGATTCCGGCTGGCGTGCGCGAAGGCCAGCGCATCCGGCTCGCCGGACAAG
>CAZZYS010000527.1:0-1984 GCA_964658285.1 uncultured Verrucomicrobiota bacterium | reverse complement strand
CTGGGAACGGTCTTCGGTGCGGCGATGGGTTGTTTGATTCATTTCTTCGAACTGCCCGCTTTCCTGGTAACGCTGGGCGGCATGTTTTTGATGCGCGGTCTGGGGTTCGTGGTCTGCGCGCAATCCCTCGCGATCAAGGCGCCGTTTTATACCCGTACGATCCGCGAAATGGCGATTCCAGTCGCGCCGCGGGTCGTGGTGCCGTTCACCGCGATCTGCCTGATCGCCGTGGTGCTGGCGGCGACGGGCATGGCGGTCTACACCCGCTTCGGGCGCAACGTGTATGCCATCGGGTCAAACGAAAACTCCGCGCGGCTCATGGGCGTGCCGGTGGGATGGACGAAAATCGGCGTTTACGCGCTGGCGGGGTTTCTTTCGGCGTCGGGCGGGTGCGTTGCTACCTTTTACATGCAGTCGGGCAACCCCGCGTCCTTTGTCGGGCTCGAACTTGATGTCATCGCGGCGGTCGTCATCGGCGGGACGTTGCTGACAGGCGGCGTGGGTTTTGTACCCGGCACCCTGATGGGTGTGCTCATCCTGGGATTGATCCAGACACTCATTACCTTTCAGGGCAACCTTAACACCTGGTGGACGCGGATTGCCGTCGGCTCGCTGCTGCTCATGTTCATTTTGTTGCAAAAGGCACTTGGCCGGGGGCACACGGTTCGAGCCTGAACGCGCCCCTTATAGTTATTCCAGCGCGCGGCGGACGCTGGAGGGGCTCCCTCGAGCGGCCCGGACCACCTCTGCCGCCAAGGCAGCATCCGCCGAAGACCATCTCGCCGCCGACCCAATCGGGCGATGCGCCGTGACACGCAGGCCCTCCTTCGCAGCACCGCGGCCTTTCATCGAGGCGGAAATCGATGGCCGCCCAGATTCCCGCTAGAACGCTCTGAGGATCGTCCAATGCCTCGGGGGCCGGCACACGCCTTTACTTTTTGATCTGTGAGCCGATTAACATCGCAACTCCAAAAACCAGCATCACCAAGCCCCACCAGAGATTGATGTTGACGCCGAGCGACCGCTCGGTCAGCGCGGCCGGGCCGAAGAAGCCCACGCCCGTGAGAATCACGCCATAAATGGCGAACAGCAGACCGATCGGAAGCCTTAGATCGAGATTCATGGGGAAATGAGATAGCAGTACTCAGAAGAATAGGACGTTCAGCAGCAACGTCCCTGCGAGCACGAGGATTCCCAAGAGCACTGGTCGTTCGTACCAGGGGAGACTTTCGGACGACGGTTTGGGGGTGAGTGAATAAACGAGACCTGTGAGTTGTTCGTCGGTCTTGGTGCGGGTGGTGGCCAGGGAGATCGCCACCGTCAACACCAGGCAAGCCGTCCAGGCCACGATGGCGAGGTTGAAATTCTGGCCCATCTCGCTGTGGAAAAGATAACGTGGCGTGATCCAGCCACCCTTGATCCAGTTGCCTCCGCCACTGCCCCCCACCCCGGAAAGTCCGTGGAAAACCGCTGCCGCCACGGTGCCCCCCAGCAGCCCCCAGAATGCTCCGTGGCCCGTTGCCCGCTTCCAGAACATTCCCAACAAAAAGGTGGCAAAGAGTGGGGCGTTGACGAACCCGAACACCAGCTGGAGCATGTCCATGATGTTGTTGAACTGGCGCGCCAGCACCGCTGCCCCGATGCTCAGGAGGATCCCGCCGACCGTCGCCATGCGGCCCATCCATAGATAGTGTGCGTCGGTCTTATCCGACGCAAGGTAGCTCTGGTAAATGTCGTAGGTCCAGACGGTGTTGAAGGCCGTCACGTTGCCCGCCATGCCCGACATGAAGCTGGCCATCAGCGCCGTGAAGCCGATGCCCAAGATGCCCGTGGGAAAATAGGCTGCCAGCATCGTGGGGATCGTCATGTTGTAATCCGGCTGGCCGTCCGCGCCGACCGGCAGGAACTTCCCACCGCTGCCCGCGTGCAGGGCGATGGCGATCATGCCCGGCAGGATGACCAGCGCGGGAAAGAGCATCTTGGG
>CAZZYS010000526.1:0-2005 GCA_964658285.1 uncultured Verrucomicrobiota bacterium | reverse complement strand
GCCTGCTCGATGTGTTCCATGATCGCGCCGAGCACGATGGTCTCGCCGTCGGAGAGGCAATCCACGTCCACCTCGGTGGCATCCTCCAGGAAACGGTCCACGAGGATGGGCCGCTCGGGGCTGACGGCGATGGCGTTGCGCATGTAACGCAGGAGGTCGGGTTCCTCGTAGACGATCTCCATCGCGCGTCCGCCCAACACAAACGAGGGTCGCAACAGCACGGGATAGCCGATGCGCGCGGCGATGGCGGCGGCCTCGTCGGCGTTGACGGCGGTGCCGTTGGGCGGCTGACGGAGGCCGAGTCGGTCGAGCATTGCGGCGAAGAATTTGCGGTCCTCCGCCTGCTCGATGCTCGCGGGCGATGTGCCGATGACGTTGACGCCGTTCTTTTGCAACGCGGCGGCGAGGTTGAGCGGCGTCTGCCCGCCGAACTGCACGATGACGCCCCAGCACCGTTCGCGCTCGTAGATGTTGAGCACGTCTTCTAACGTTAAGGGCTCGAAGTATAATTTATCGCTCGTGTCGTAGTCGGTGGAAACGGTCTCGGGATTCGAGTTGACCATCACAGTCTCGAAGCCTTCTTCCCGCAACGCGAACGCCGCGTGGCAGCAGCAGTAGTCGAACTCGATGCCCTGGCCGATGCGGTTCGGCCCGCCGCCGAGGATCATGATTTTCTTTTTGTCGCCGCCGCGCGTTTCGTCCTCGTCGCCGTAAGTCGAATAATAGTAGGGCGTGTAAGCCTCGAACTCCGCCGCGCACGTATCGACGAGCCGGTAGGTGGGCAGCACGCCGTATTTGATCCGTCCGGCGCGGAGCATTTCTTCCGGGATGCCGAAGAGCGAGGCCAGTTGCCGATCCGAGAACCCGGCCTTCTTCCATTTGCGCATCGCCGCGCTCAGGACGGCGGTCTTGCGTTCGTCGGTGCGCTCCCCTTCTGGGGTGTCGGCGAGCAATACGTCGCTGGTCTGCGTGGGAATCAGTTTCTCCATCGCCACGAGCTGTTCGATCTGGCGCAGGAACCACGGGTCGATGTTCGTCAGCGAGAAGATTTCGTCCACGCCGAAGCCCGCCAGCATCGCATAACGCAGCCAGAAAATGCGTTCCGCGCCGGGGACGGTCAGGCGGCTGGTGATCGTTTCCTTGTCCCAACTACCATCGGGCAACCTGGGGTAGGTGTCCTTGCCATCACCGCCGAGCCCGAAGCGACCGGTTTCCAGCGAGCGGAGCGCCTTCTGGAGTGCCTCCTTGAACGTGCGCCCGATGCTCATCGCCTCGCCGACGCTTTTCATCTGCGTGGTCAACACGGGGTCGGCCTGCGGGAACTTTTCAAACGTGAAGCGCGGCACCTTCACCACGCAATAGTCGATGGTCGGCTCGAAGGAGGCGGGCGTCACGCGGGTGATGTCGTTCTTCAATTCGTCGAGCGTGTAGCCGACGGCCAGCTTGGCGGCGATCTTGGCGATGGGGAAACCCGTGGCCTTGCTCGCCAGCGCCGACGAACGCGACACGCGCGGATTCATCTCGATGACGATCATCCGGCCCGTCTTCGGGTGGACGGCGAACTGGATGTTCGACCCGCCCGTCTCCACGCCGATCTCGCGGATGACGGCGAAACTTGCGTCGCGCATGATCTGGAATTCCCGGTCGCTGAGCGTTTGCGTGGGCGCGACGGTGATGCTGTCGCCCGTGTGGACGCCCATCGGGTCGAGGTTTTCGATGGAGCAGACGAGCACACAGTTGTCCGCGCGGTCGCGCATGACTTCCATCTCGAATTCCTTCCAGCCTAGCAGCGACTCCTCGATGAGCACCTCTTTCACCGGCGACAGGTCCAGACCGCGCGTGACGATGCTGTCGAACTCCTCCCGGTTGTAGGCGATGCCGCCGCCCTGTCCGCCGAGCGTAAACGCCGGGCGGATGATGAGTGGAAACGTGCCCATCTCCCCGGCGATCTTGCGCGCCTCTTCCATCGTGTGCGCGACGCCCGAGCGCGCGCAGTCGAGGCCGA
>CAZZYS010000525.1:0-2013 GCA_964658285.1 uncultured Verrucomicrobiota bacterium | reverse complement strand
GCGACGTGGTGCATGGCGTCCATCTCGTACAAACCGCGAAATCCCTCCGGGTCCGCCGTCGTGCCAAACTCCGGGATGTTCAACGGACCGGCCGCCATCTTTTCATAACGCAAGGTGTTGCTGTAGCCCACGTTGATGACCGCCGCCCCGAAGAGTTCCGGCCGGCTGGTGATGGCCCGGCCGATCAGAATGCCACCGGCGCTCGTGCCGGTTCCGGCCAGGTGAGCCGGGGAAGTCCATTTCTCGGCCACGAGGTATTCAGCGCAGGCGATGAAATCGTTCCAGGTCTTCGGCTTGGTGAGCTTCTGTCCACCCAGGTGCCAATCCTCGCCGTAGTCCCCGCCGCCGCGCACATGGGCATACGCCAGCACCCCGCCGCGCTCCAGCCACGCCAGCGTCGTCGGGTCGAAAGATGGATCGGAGCTGACGCCATAAGCCCCGTAGCCCTTCAGCAGCGTGGGGGCCGAGCCGTCGTGGACCAGGCCCTTCTTCGCCACGATGGAAAGGGGCACCAGCGTGCCGTCAGCGGCCTTGGCCTTGACCTCGAAGGACTCCATCCCCGAGAAATCCAGCGGCGACGGGGGCCGCAACTTGGTGTCCGCGAACTGCCCGGAGGACGGATCGTAGCGCAGGTAAACGGGCGAGTTCACCCAGCCTTCCAGCGGGAAGACAACGCCCGCCGCCAGCGGATCAACCGTCAGCTCCGCAATGGCACCGGCAAAGGGCAACGGCAGGGCGGCAGGCTTCGCCCCGTGCTTTGCATCGTAGGGCAGGCGCAGCACCCCGCCCAGGCCGCCATCGAGCGTGCGCACGTAGAGCGCGTCCGCCGCGCAACCGATGTCGGCCAGCACCGTCTCGGAAGCTGGAACCGCCACCGTCGCCTTTTGGATGTCGCCCGTCCGCAGCGCAACCCGGAGCACCTGGAAGCGGGAAGCTCCATGGTGGCTGAGCAGGAAGAGATCGTCACCGTGGAGGGCGCCGTTGGTCACCTCGTCCGCCACGTCCGCCAGTTTGCGCCACGGCGTCCTGGTGCCGTCGATCTCGGTGAGCAGCGCGGTGTAGATCGTCGTCTCGTTGCGCACGCCGTGGACCACCAAGCCTAGCGCGTAGGGCGAGGCTGCGGATGTGACCACCCCGGGAAAATCAGTTTCCTCGATCTCGATCTTCTCGGATAGCCCGCGGCCGAACACGGGTGGGTCCTTCTGCGGGTCGGTGCCGAGGACGTGGAAGTAAGCGCAGCTGTTCAGGTATTTGGCGTCGGGTGGTGCATCCGGCGCGAGTTTTTGCAAGCGGTTGTAGAAGACCGAACGGCTGTCTGCCTGCCAGAAGGGGGGGGCAGCCTGGCAACGGTCGATGCTCTCACCCAGGTCATGGCCGTTGGCCACGTCCAGAAAGTGCAGCACGCTGTTCTCGCTGCCGCCTTCCGAGTAGCCAATCGCCACGATCTTGCCATCCAACGACGGGGCAAAATAGTCGATGGAGATGTGCTTGTCCTTGCTGCCCAGCTTGGTCGGATCGAAGAGCAGGCGGCCCGGGTCGTCCGGCGAGGCGGTTTCCGGGCGCACGAAGAGTTTGCGGTTATCCTCGCCGGGTGCGGTCTTGAAGTAGAATAGGCATCCCCCGGCACGTTGCACTCCGCGCACCGAAGCACTGGCATTACCGAGGGCCAGGACGCGGTCCAGCAGTTTGGCGCGGTCGGGAAGTTGTTCCAGCGTCGCGCGGGTGTACCCGGCCTGTCCCTTGAGCCAGTCGGCAAACTCGGGGCTGCCGGCTTGCTCCATCCAGCGATACGGATCGACCACTTTCCTGCCGAAATAGTCGTCGGTCACCGGACGCACCGGCGCGACCGGCGGCGGTGCGACCGTCTGCGCAACGAGGTGGCTGATACCGACGAGAAAGGCAAAGGGCCACAGGGCGGCCAGCCGAAATCCAACGGAGTGCGGTGAGTTCATCATAAGCGAGAGGATAACGAGTTGATGCGCAATGCTTTCAAGGCTGACAACAAGACAGTAT
>CAZZYS010000524.1:0-2024 GCA_964658285.1 uncultured Verrucomicrobiota bacterium | reverse complement strand
CGCCGCAGGCGCTCGTCCCAAGGTAGGGATGGCTCTCCGAGCCAGTCCCTATTTTGGATTGGATGACCTCCGTGCGAACGGAGCACCTTGCCAGAAAAATTAGGGACTGGCTCGGAGAGCCATCAGGACCTTACAAGACGACCGGCCGCGACGGCCTGTGCGGAGCTTTCTCAGAGGCGCGGTTCGATCAGGTCTTTCAACCGGATCATCCCTCGCCGAATGCGCGCTTTGACGGTGCCGAGCGGCTCGTCGAGTTTCTGGGCAATCTCGTTCTGCGTCAGGCCGCCGAAAAATGCCATTTCGATGGCCTGCCGCTGTTCGTTGGAAAGCTGGAGCACGGCGTTGCGGATGATCTGGTTCTTTTCCCGCGAGCAGACGCGCTCGACCGAATCGTCGCCGTTGTGCACCGCGCCCGCGCCGCGCTGCTCGTTGACGGCAGTCTCTTTTTCCACTTCGTCCTTGAGGCGGTGGCGGCGCTGGGCGCTACGCAAACGGTCGATGGACTTGTTGCGGGTGAGCGTCAAGGCCCAGGTCAGCGGCTTGCCACGGGTGCGGTCGTACAACTTGGCCTTGTCCCAGATTTGCACGAACACGTCCTGAAGCACATCCTCGGCTTCCGCCGGGTCGTTCAGCACCTGGTACGCCGTGGAAAACAGGACGCCAGCGTAACGTTCGTAAAGCTGGCGGAAGCTGGCGCGGTCACCGCGACCGGTGCTTTCCAAAAGCTCAATTTCAAGGGACTCATCGCGGGTAACGGGTAGGCTGGCCATGCGAAAAAAATGCTCAATCCAGGCAGTCCCTTACTACGAGAGGATAGCCCCACGTATAATACGTCGAATCATGGAAACGGGATGTATGCATCCCCCAAGAAGTTCGTGGAAAACACCGCCTCCACGCGGGCCACGGGGGTGAACAGAACCGCCGCGAGAAATTTTTGTTTTATCGCTTGACCCCGGAAAGGAAATTTGTTTTCATCAAAAAACGTCCATCAAACGGACGTTGCACGATTACCCGCTATGTTACGATCAGGGCAACTGCTCTGAGTTAGGCCAAAATATTTGAACGTCGAACAACGCCGGCTGTCTGATTCTGGGTACTCCAGAGCCAGTCAACCGGCTTTTTTTCCCTCTGGGAAACACATTTGGGCCGTCCGGGGCGCATCCCCGGCACGTAGTCGTAAGATTAGAACATCATTCGCCGGTGCGCTGGCGAAAGCAACCGAGGACCTTCACTTTTCATCATATGGGTGTCGAAGACAGCGATACTGGAATTAAAATCTACCTGCGCGAGATCGGTCAGATCCCGCTTCTGACTCCGCAGGACGAGATTACACTGGCGGCACGCATCAAAAAGGGCGACAAGGAAGCCCGTTCGTTGATGATCCGCTCCAACCTGCGTCTGGTCGTCAAGATCGCGCATGACTATGCGAACCTGGGGCTCCCGCTCCTCGACCTGATTTCCGAGGGCAACATCGGCCTGATGAAGGCCGTCGAGCGTTTCGATCCCGCCAAGGGAGGCAAGCTGAGCACGTACGCGGCCTGGTGGATCAAGCAGTCGATCAAGCGCGCCCTGGCCAACCAGAGCAAGACGATCCGTCTGCCCGTGCACCTCGTGGACAAGATCAGCAAGATGCGCCGGGTTTCCCTGCAAATGAGCGAGGAACTGGGCCGCGAACCGACCGACGACGAACTGGCCGAGGAAATCGGTATCGCCTCGGGGAAGGTCTCGCAGCTCAAGACCGTCAGCATCCGTCCGGCGAGTCTGGACGCGCCGATCAGCGACGAGGACTCGACCGAGTTCGGCGAGATCGTCGGTGACGAGGACGCGTTCACGCCGTTCGAGTTGCTGCGCGACAAGAACCTCCGTGATGAGGTCGATGGATTGCTGGACGTGCTCGACGAGCGCGAGAAGAAGATCATTTTCTCGCGGTTCGGCCTGGACGGCGGCAAGCCGAAGACGCTCGAAGAGGTCGGCAAGAAGTTCGGCGTGACGCGCGAGCGCATCCGCCAGTTGCAGAACATCGC
>CAZZYS010000523.1:0-2031 GCA_964658285.1 uncultured Verrucomicrobiota bacterium | reverse complement strand
GCACGGTGTTGTCGCCCTCGAACGTCGTGAAGATATCCGTGTCGGCCTTGAGCGCGGGTAGCCGGTTCGCGCTGATGTAACCCTCGCCACCGCACGTTTCGCGGCAGGTTTGCAGGGTGCGCGTGGTGTTCCAGGTCGCCCAGGCCTTCAATCCCGCCGCTAGCATTTCGACCTCGCGCGTACCCGTCGGGTCGTGGCCGTCCTGCGTTTCCACGCGTCGGCGAACGAGATATTTGTGGGCGAAATCCACGGCGTACGCGTTGGCCAGGAGCGGCATGAGCCGCCGCTGGTGCGTGGGGTATTGCAGCAGCGGCGTCTCGCCCTCGGCCCCCGGCGTGCGGAACTGCCGCCGCCGCTCGGCGTAACGCACCGCGATGGTGAGCCCGCTCTTGGCCGCGCTGATCGCCGCCACCGCGATGCCGATCCGTCCGCCGACCAGCGCGCTGATGATCGCAAAGAACCGCGCCCCCGCGCTTTTGATGGGGCTGACGTACATGCCGTCCGGCGCGACGCCGCCGAAACGGTCCAGCAGCGCGTCGCGCTCCACGCGCACGTCGTCGAACCACACCCGGCCGGTGTCCACGCCGTTCTCACCCATCTTCGGGCCGTTGTCCTCGATGCGGACGCCGGGCAGGATGTTCCCCTGTGCGTCGCGCAGCGGCACGACGAACGCATGGACGCCGTGCCGTGCGCCGTCGGCGGTTTCGAGCTGCGCGAAGACGGTGGCGGCGCGTCCGTCGCGCACGAGGTTGCCGATGTAGTTCTTGCCGGCGGCGAAGTTGGGGCTGCTGACGACGAATTGCCCGGACGCGGGTTCGTAGCGGGCGACCGTTTCGAGTTCGCGCGCGTTCGAGCCGTGGCCGATCTCGGTGAGCGCGAAGCAGCCGGGCAGGGCGAACGAACCGATGTCGCGCAGGTAGCGGCGGTGTTGTTCCTCGCGGCCGAGCAGGAGGATGCTGCCCGCCCACAGGCCGAACTGCACGGTGAACTTGATCGTCAGGCTGATGTCGTGGAACGCGACCGTCTCGAACGCCGCCGTGAACGCCGCGTAATCCCCCCGGCCGCCGTATTCCGCCGGGAGCAGGAGCGCGCCGATGCCCTCGGCGGCGAGTTCGCGGCACCATCCGCTCGCCGCCTCGCGCTGGGCGTCGATGCTCGCGTCCGGCGGCAGGTAGCGGAAGGACGGGCGGGAGAGGATCTCGCGCACGCGGCGGCGGACCGGGGCCTGGTCGCCGTCGAGGACGCGCTGGAGCGCGGCGGGGTCGAACGCCGGGAGCGGGGCGAGGGAGGATCGACGGGGGGGAGGCGTCATGCGGGTAGCTTCCGCCGGGTTGGAGGAAGGTTCAAATGTCGGCGTGCGAAACGGACGTTTCTTCGTATTTTGCGTGTGATGGCCCGCCCTCCCGACCGTGAAGACCCCGCACGGGAACACCAGGTTTTCTGGATGCTGGTCAAGGGCAGTCGGGATCACCCTGTCGGGCGGGTTTATCTGGCGATCCAGGCGGCCATCGCCTACGGGGCCGAACGGGTGGACGTGGGCTGGCTAATGGGCGCGATGATGGCGCGGGGCAGGAAAACGATGGGTCCAGACTGCGACGACATCGGGGCCAGCGGCCTGGCGTATTTTCATTGGCTCTACGAGGTCGAACTGGTCGAGGCGGGGTCCGCGGATTGTCACGAATACCGGTTCCGACGCCATTCCGACGCGAAAACGGTGGTGGCCAGTCTCAGGACCGGGGCCGATCCGCGAAGTCTGTATTTCCAGCAGGCGTATGAGCGCGAAAGACGCCAGTTGGAAAAGAAGCGCGAAAATTTCCTGGCCGGATATCGCCGGTACAACGTTGCGGGATAACAGAGGTGGATGGCGTTCTCCGAACGGCATTGGTCCCGCTCGCGGCGCAGCCGCCTGAAAGGATTTGACGCCTGCGGCGTATGGATAACCAACGCCGCTCGGAGAGCGCCATCCACCGCCGCGTCTACTGATTTCCCACCGGCTTCACGGTCGTCGTCGTCTTCCGGGTTGTGCGCTTC
>CAZZYS010000522.1:0-2053 GCA_964658285.1 uncultured Verrucomicrobiota bacterium | reverse complement strand
TCAGGATGACAGACGATGAAGGGACACGCACCACCACGAGCAACCGAAAACGCTTAACTTTCCTTCGCGCCCAACGAACGCACCTCGCCCGAACCACTGACTCTCTGCCGCAATTCCGGGTGACCGTAGTAGCCCACCTCACCTGAACCGCCGATGTTCACCTCCAGCTTTTTTTCCGTCCACACCTTGCAAGCGCCCGAGCCGTCCACCGAGACGGTTGTCAGGTCTGTTTTGAGGGCACCCGCTTCGTAGCGGCCGCTGCCCTCCAGTTTCACGTCTTGGCTCGACGCGCCACCAGCCACTTTGATCGCGCCGGAACCTTCCAGCGAGACCGTCAACGCGCCGGTTTCCAGGGTGTCCACCGTGATCTTGCCCGAACCCGGCAGCTTGATGGATTCGTTCTCGGCGGAAAGCTTGCCCCCCACGTGGATACTCCCCGAACCGGCGAGCACCACTTTGTCCAGCGTCTTGACCGACAACTTGAACGACAAGGGTTTGGTCAGGCGAATGTCCTCGTTGTCCTTGAACGTGATCAGCAGCGTGCCGTCCGACTTAACTTTGGTTTCGATCAACGGCAGGATGTTATCCTCAGCCTCGACCACGAGTTCTTCTTTGTCGCCCTGAGTGATGTCCAGCGTGCCGGTGCAGGCCAGTTCGACGGCGTGGAATCCGCTCGTCTCGCGGGTTTCGCTCGCCACCTTGCCCGAGCCAACGGTCCGGGCACCGCAACCGACGGCAAAGGCGAAACACCCGGCAAAAATCGAGGCGGTCAAAGTGGAACGAGAGAATTTCATGGAAGGCAAGATAGGAAACAGGGAGTGGTTGGCAAAGGTTCAAAAAGAAGAACGCCGCCGCACGACGTTTTTGTCTTTTGTCTTCATTCGGTCACCAACATGCAGTCGCCGTAGCTAAAAAACCGGTATTCCTCGCGCACGGCTTCGCGGTAAGCTTCCAGCACCCATTCGCGGCTGCCCGCCATCGCGCTCACGAGCATGAGCAGCGTCGAGCGGGGCAAGTGAAAATTTGTCAGCAGCGCATCGACGCGCGAAACCGTGCGCGGCGGATAAATAAAAAGGTCGGTTTCGCTCCTTTGCGGCACGATCCGTCCGGCGGCATCCCGCTCGCACGCTTCCAGGACCCGCACGGTCGTCGTGCCCACCGCCACGATCCGGCCGCGGGCACTCGCGGCACCGTTGATCGCATCGGCCGCCGCCGGCTCGATCTCGAACCGCTCGGCGTGCATCTGGTGTGCGCTCAGGTCTTCGGCCTTGACGGGTTTGAACGTCCCGACCCCGACGTGGAGAGTGACGAACGCGTGCCGCACTCGCGCAAGGATCGCCGGGGTGAAATGCAGGCCGGCCGTCGGCGCGGCCACGGCACCCGGCACGCGCGCGAATACCGTCTGGTAACGCTCGGCATCCGCGGCCTCGGCCTCGCGTCCCATGTACGGCGGCAGCGGCATCTCGCCGTGTTGTTCCAGGTCGATCTCGCGCTCGAAACGGATGACGCGTTCACCATCTTCACCCGGCAGGACGCGCTCGACCACGCCGGACACTCCGCCCACGCGCACGACCGCGCCGACGCGGGCTTTGCGCCCGGGTTTGACGAGGCAAATCCAGAGCGTCGGTTCCGGGCGCTGGACGACGAGAAGCTTCAACGTGCCGCCGTACGCGGTCTGCGCGAAAACGCGCGCCGGGATCACGCGGGCATTATTTAACACGGCGAGGTCACCCGGCCGCAGATAATCGGGAAATTCCGCGAACGCGCGGTGCTCGATGCGCCGGTCCGCGCGATGGAGGACCATCATGCGCGCGGCGGAACGTTCGGCCGGCGGATGACGCGCGATGAGCCGTTCGGGCAGCGGATAATCGTAGTCGCTCGTCAGCAGCACGGCGGGAAAAGCTTTGAACAGGTTCTAGTGATCTTCGATATAGAATGCATTCCCGCCAAAAAGCACGAACGCCCCACGCCATTGATTTTGGCGAGGGGCGCACGCGTTGCCGTCGGCCAGAAGATCAGTGCTTTTTCTCGTCCTTCTTGTTCTGCCCGCCTC
>CAZZYS010000521.1:0-2062 GCA_964658285.1 uncultured Verrucomicrobiota bacterium | reverse complement strand
GGTTGACCGGGATACGGTTGGTTGGGATACGGCTGGCCGGGAGGAACAGGCGGCGGTGGGGTGTCCATAGATCAGCAGGTAAAGAGAGTTTTCCTCCTTCGTAAACGCGCGATTCTGGGACGTTTGCAAAAATTCGGCAAGCTCCGGCTTCCGAAAAACGCACGGCCAGGCCGCCGCGGGTTCATTGGCCGTCGCCGCTCTTCGGTTTGATCTCGTACACCGTGCCGTAGTCGCCCTTGGCCACGGGTTCGTCCGGGTTGGCCCAGGGCAGGGTCGAGGTCGGGTAGCGTTTTTCCTCGCGCGGCCCCCAGAACACGTAGCGCACGTCGAGCCGTCTGGCCGCTTTTTCCCAACCCGGATCGCCGCGCAGGACCATGTCGAGATCGCGGCGCAACGGCACGGAATCGATCCCCTGGCTGCGCACGTGTCCGGCGTAACCGATCCCCAGCTTGCGTCCGCAGTACACCAGCGGGTGGTTGTAATCCGGCAGCGCCGCGAACCGCGCCTCGGCCGGCAGGCCGCGCACGGTCTCGCGCACGCTGTTGAGTTCGGCGGTCTCGACCAGACTCCAGTGAGGGTCGGGCTTGCCCAGGCCGCCCGCCAGCGTCACCGCGCCCGAGAAAAACAGCAGCGTGCACGCCCCCACCCGCGCGGCCACCGGCCAGGGCCGCACGAGCCGCTCCCAGATGAACGGCAGAGCGGCGAGGTAACCCCAGATCATTATCTTGGTGTTGTCCCATTCCCACGGCGCGAACAGCCACACGCACGCCGCCAGGAACGTCAGCCCCGCCGGCAGCACGAACGCCACCGCCGCCTCGGTTTCGCGGTCCGGGGCGGGTGGGCGGCGGCGGTTCGCGCCGTCGGCACCCTCCACCCAGGACAGGAGCCTGCGACCGGCCGTCCACGCGCAAAATCCCCACAGCGCCGGGGCCAGCAGGGCGAACAGGCCGAAGTTCGCCAGCCAGAACGTCAGGAACGGTTCCTCGTGCTGCATCCAGCCGAGTTGGTAGGTGATGTTCGAGCTGGCGCTGAAGCCGCCGGTCATCAGGTCGATCAACCCGGTCGCGGGCAGGAGCGCCACCCCCACCAGCGCCAGCAGGTGCCAACGCATCCGCGTCCGCACGAAATACGCCACGAACCACCAGCCCAGCAGCGCCGACAGGAACATGAAGGCGAACACGTGGAAGGCCGGCATGAGGGCGTAGAGCAGGCATTCGACCCAAAAAGGAAGCAGACCCCGGCGGCTCCAGGGAACGGCGGTGCCGGGAGCGTCCAGCGACGGCGGCGGGTCGGCGAAGAACTTTTCCCGCCAGTGGGTCATCAGCAGCAGCCCCGCCGGCAGCGCGAACAGGAACGGCCGTTGCGTCACGAAGATGGCCAGCGGCAGGCTCTTCCAGGCCAGGGGTGCCTGGAAATCGATCAGCACGCCGGTCTTCAGATATTGGAAGCCCGCCAGGCCGCCCGCAAAGAGAAACCCCGCCACCGTGAAACTACCGCCCCACCGATAGAGCGCCAGCAGGGCGAGCAGCGATCCGGCCAGTCCAACCCAGACGAGGGCATGGAAGTCGTTCGCCCCGAGCGAGAGCAGCAGCGCCTGGAACAGGTCGATGCCGGGGTAATACCGCATCGGGTAACCGGCGGCCTGCGGATGGTCGGGCCACCAGTGCACGCCGTTGGCGAAATCGCGGGCGTAGAGCATGTGCAGGCTGATGTCGCCGAGGTTGTTGACGTTGCCGATCACCACCTGCGCGGGGAATCCGTCGTGCGCGCCGTCCTCGTACACGAGCCAGCAAAAGGAGCGCAGGGCGAACAGCGCGAACGCCGCGAACACCGCCCAGCCCCACGGCGAGATCGGCCGGGCACCGTAGCCCGTCGCGCGGCGGGCGGCGTTCGCGGGCAGCCGCCGGGTGTGGAAGAACGCGGCGAGTCCCGCCAGCAGGCCAAACGCCAGTGACCCGGCGGCAATCGGGGCGTTGAGCCCCCGCCCGCCGAAGGGTAAGAGAACGGCGAAGGCGGACGCCACGGCGGCGGCCACGAAGGTCAGGACGGCGGCGAGAAATGG
>CAZZYS010000520.1:0-2098 GCA_964658285.1 uncultured Verrucomicrobiota bacterium | reverse complement strand
ACGCCGTGGGCTGAAATCTTACGCCCCTGCCGGGGCTGCGGAGGTGGTGTACGTACAAGGCACTGCCGGGGCTGCGGAGGTGGTAAACACAAGGTGCCGCTGGGACTGCGGAGGTGTTACGCGCAACCGAGAAACACTGTAGGAAACGGGTGGAAAGCGTCCGGGCAGACCCGCCAGTGGCGTCGGGTTTACTGGTAATGCCGCTCTAGATTCGTCGATCCGGGGGACTCGTCCTTGACCGACAAACTGTAGAGCTTCTTGAAACGCTCACGCGCCTTCAGCACGTCCGGCCGGATGGCATCGAGGGTCTTTTTCAAGGTGGCCTTGTCGTCACCGTCGCTGCCGAAGAGACCATCGCCAAGTCCCAGCGTGTTGTTGATGACCAGGGTCAGCAAATCGTTGTTGCCGGTGGCCTTGTCGGACAGGTCGGCCATTTCCCACGAGATGGACAGGTAACGCAGGCACTTGGTCAGATCGCGTTTGCTGCCATACGCGGGATAATCCGTCGAGTAGAGTCTGGCCAGCTTCACATAGGTCAGCGGGTCCATGTAGGTGTCGGCGGCCTTCACGAGGGCGTCGATCATCTTCGCCCCGGTGGCGATGTCGCTCTCTTCCTTCGGCGTATTGAGGAAAATGTAATACTCCGCCAGTCCGCGCCGGGTGTTCTTCTCGCTGGCGCTGGCCGCGATGGTTTTCAACGCTGGGAGATCGAGTTTCTTGATTTCGTCGCGCTGGGCCAGGTACGTCTTCAGGTCGTCCACTTTGTTCTGGGCTAGCGCGAAGCTTGCCTGCAGGACCAACAAGAGGCTCAGAGCGACAAGGCGAATGGTTTTCATTGGATACATATTGGAGGGGGGAACGGCTGCATCCCGTTGTCCTTGCAAAACATGCAAAAACGCCGCCACCTTGCCAAACAAAAAAGGACGAGCCTTTCGACTCGTCCTTTCCGTAAAATCTTTCCGCCGAACGATCAGCGCGAGTACAACTCGACGATCAACTGCTCGTTCACAATCGGCGCGATCTCCTCGCGCGACGGGATGCGCGCCACCGTGCCGCTCATCGCATCGCGGTTGACCGTCAGCCAATCGGGGACCGGCACGATCTGCGTCAGGTCGAGATTGCGCATCGCCAACTGTTTGGACTTCGGCTTGTCGCGCACCGTCACCGTGTCGCCGGCCTTCACGTTGAAGGAGGAAATATCCACCTTCGTGCCGTTGACCGCGACGTGGCCATGCCCGACCAACTGCCGCGCGCCCCGGCGCGTATTGGCGAAGCCGAGCCGATAAACAACATTGTCCAGACGCGTTTCGAGGAGTTGGAGCAGCGTCTCACCCGTGACACCGCGGCGGCGCAGGGCCACCTCGAAGTACCGGCGGAACTGCCGTTCCATCAGACCGTATTGATAACGCAGCTTTTGCTTCTCGCCGAGCGCGACCGAAAATTCGGACTGCTTGCGGCGTGAGCCCTTGGGCCCGTGGATACCGGGCGGGTAATTCTTGCGCTCCAGCGCCTTCGAGGGACCGAAGAGCGGCACTCCGTAGCGGCGGGCGACTCTCGTTTTGGGACCGGTGAACCTTGCCATAAAATCAATAAGTGAATGCTAGAACCAACGCGTCAGACCCGGCGTTGCTTGGGCGGGCGGCAGCCGTTGTGCGGCACGGGGGTGACATCGCGGATGACGGTGACTTCCAGGCCGATGGCCTGGAGCGCGCGGACAGCCGATTCGCGTCCGGCACCGGGGCCTTTGACGCGGACTTCCACTTCCTTGAGCCCGTGGCCCATCGCCTGACGGCTGGCGTCCTGCGCGGCCATCTGGGCGGCGTAGGCCGTGCTCTTGCGCGAGCCCTTGAAGCCCACCTTGCCGGCCGAGGACCAGCCGATGACGTTGCCGTTGAGGTCGGTGATCGTCACCGACGTGTTGTTGAACGTGGAAAAAATGTGCGCGATGCCGACGACGATGTTCTTGGCACCCTTGGCGCGGACGATCTTGGGCTTCTCGACATCGTTGGGGTCGAGCGACAGGTTTTCCGCCGGTTTGACGGCTTCGGCGGCTGGCGCGGCGTCTTTCTTCGCCCCTTTCGGAGCGCGCGGGGCTTTC
>CAZZYS010000519.1:0-2110 GCA_964658285.1 uncultured Verrucomicrobiota bacterium | reverse complement strand
ATGCTGAGTTATGGCCGCAGCGCCACCCGATTATTGCGTCATCCCGGACCACCTGGCGGACATAACTTGGCGGGTGACATAGGCGCTAAGCTGTTCTCGAGGGCCGCGATCTTGGCCTCGTATTCCTGCATCAGGTCTGCCGCTTGCACGTCGTCATCCAAGGCGCCGGCCTCGAACTTGCTGATGTAAATCCGGATCAGCTGCCGCGAGATGTCGTGCTGCTTGGACAGCGCGTGCAGCGTCTCGCCCGCGATGAATTCCTCAGCGACCTGCCGCTTGAACGCGGCGCCCCCCGTCTAGAAGCGAGCTTTGGAACAGCTTGCAATCCCGCGCGGAAGGCCGTGGGTGCGGTCGTTCAACCAGGTGCCGCTCATCTGCACCCACTCACCCGTGGCGATATTGGCGGCATGGCCGACTACGGTCACCAGATCACGCTGACCATGGGCTTTCACGCCAAGAACGCAAAACCCGTGGTCTGCATTGTGGAAGGTGACACGCTCCACCAGCCCGGCCAGCGCCTCGGGCGGTGGGCTCGTCGGGGAAGGCACAGCTTGCCAACTTGGGTCTGCCTGGCTGATCGGTGCCCACACTGGCCTACCTTGTCGATCGCCGTCGTGCGCCGGTGCAGGCTGCGTCAGCCCGGCGCACCCACCTGCTTCATCGGGTCTGCCTGGATGAATGCCGGCAGCGTCTCACATTCTGCGATGATCCGGTCCACCGTGGGAATGCCCAGCACCGTGATCCCGAAGATGCGCACCACCACAACGATGCTGGCCAGGCAGATGTCGGCCAGCCCCGGCGTGTCGCCGTGGCAGAAGCGGCCGGTGCCGGGTTCGGCCAAGCGCTTCTCAAAGCTCTGCAGGCCCAAGGTGAGGAAATGCGTCTGCCAGGTCTTCCAGGCTGCGTCGTCCACCGCTGCCACCGTGCCAAGCGCCTTGCGCACGCGCGGGGTGATGAAGGGGTGCGTGTCGGCTGCCAGCAGCAGCGCCAGGCTGCGGACGCGGGCGCGGGCGTAAGGGTCTTTTGGGAGGATGGCGGGTGTGGGGGCCATCTCCTCCAGAAACTCCAGGATGGCGAGCGACTGGGTGAGCGCCGTGTCCGGGGCGCCGGGTGCGCGGTCGATCAGGGCGGGGATGGCGGCCATGGGGTTCACCGCCAGAAAGGCCGGGTCGTGCTGCCCGCCCGCGATCAGGTTGACCTGCGTTTCCGTGGCAGCCAGCCCTTTCAGAGCCATGGCGACCCGCACGCGGTAGGTCGCGGAGGTGCGCCAGAAGGCGAAAAGCTCGAAGCGTGGCTGGTCGGTCATGGCGGTCTCCGGAGGTCAGGGAACAGGCTAGCCTCGCATCCGTCGGAGCTCCGAGCTTAATCTTACCGGGTGATGATGCGTTCCCCGACGAGCCCACCGTCGGAGGCGCTGGCCGGACTGGTGGAGCGTGCCAACTCCCACAAGACCTTCCGGCGAGAAGACGCGCCCGAGTTCCGTTCTGATGGCAAGACTGGCCGAAAGCTGCCTGTCTGTTTGGGAACGTCGTAGGCGAAAGCAGCCATCAAAGATCCCAGAGACGCGCCGCTTGTGCAATTTCAGTTTCACGATGCGAGTGTTGCCTCGGCGGACCAGAACGGGTCAGCTGGTGCTTTCCAAGGAAGCCGGAATTTCGACCATTCCCGCGACCGCAAACCCCGAGATCAAGTCTGAACCACTTTGGCGTGAGTCTGACGTTCTTACATCAGGACGTGATGCTGCGGTGCGACTTCCCGCAGGACCGCGTCACTGATGCGGGCGAAACGGACCCAGCTCGTCAGCGCCAGCACGACGATCAGGTTGCGCAAGCTCGGACCGAGGGCCGCCACGACCATCAGAGCGAGCAGCATCAGCGGAACCGCCAACTGGATGTCCACCAGCCGCATGAGCAGCCTGTCCGTCCAGCCAACCGACTGCACCCACAAGTGCGATCACCGTGCGCCGCGCGACGTAGGCCAGTCGCTCGGCCGCATGCTCCTGCGCGGCGAGCACATCGGGAGCGAGCCCGTCGCCGTGGTCGCGCAACCCGCGGCGCAACACCGTGCGCTGGTTGGCCGCTTTGGCGGCGACGATGTTGCGGACCAGGGC
>CAZZYS010000518.1:0-2119 GCA_964658285.1 uncultured Verrucomicrobiota bacterium | reverse complement strand
GAGCGCAAGGGCCAGCGCATGGTGGCGACCGCGTTCGGCGCGGGGGACTCGGACCTGCCGTTGCGGGTGGCGTTCCCGCTGCTGATCCACAATGCCCTCCAGTTCCTGGCCGGGCGCGACGAAGCAGCCGACGTGGCCAGCGCGTCCGTGCGCGCGGGGGAAACGGTCCCCCTCGCCCCGGGTGAATTCGTCTGGAACCGACCGCAAACGGCCTACCAACCACTACCCGCCGGGAGCATTCCGACCGCCGAACGGATGACCGGGCCGGGCGTGTTCCAGCCGGTAAGGAACGGCTTCTACCTGCGCCACGGGGCGGACGGCACCGACGCCTGGCTGGCCGTGAACACCGGCGACCGGGCGATGTCGGCATTGAATGCTCCCGGCGCGGCTACGGCCGCCGAATCCGCGCCCGCCCCGACGGCGGCGAGATTCGCCGGCTGGTGGGAAGCGGCGCGGGTCTGGCCGCCGTGGGTCTATCTGGCGCTGATCGCCTTCACGCTTTGCGCGCTGGAATGGTGGGGCTTCCACCGGCGGCGCATGGAATGAAGGCCCGCCCGGCGCGCCGGACCACTCAGAAGGTGATCGCCGTGCGGACCCCGGATACGAACGTGTTCCGCGAGCCGTGTTGGGCACTGGGATTGACGAAGTATTGGAAGTCCGGTTGGATGCTGCCCCAGGGCGCGATCTGGATGCGGTAGGTGGCCTCGATCACGGTTTCCTGGGAATACCCGGGCTCGCCTTGCGCCACCTGGGACTTCGAATACTGACGGCTGATCCCCGACCGGCCCACGGCGATCCCCGCCACGTCTTGCTGCCGGGTGGGCACGAAGCCGGTGAAGTTGATCCCGGCGTCGAAATAATCATGCACGAAGCTGTAGTTTGGCGTGCCGAAGCCTCCGCGCGCGAACGCCTCCACCGTATACTGCCCGTTCTTGAAAAGCTCCTGGTCCGCCACCGCGTAGCCCACGATGTTGGTGCCCTTATGGAGTGCTTTGCTCGGGTCGAGCGCGTTGGCGGCCTGCGACCCGAAGGAAGCGTAGTCGCCCTGTTGGATGAAGGTGCCGACCTTGTAGGTCCCGATGAGGCCACGGTTGTTGGGCGACTGGTTGACGAGATAGGACGCCTCGAAGGCCACCAGCGCGCCGTCGCCGCCGTTGATGCTGAAATCGGTCCCGTGGAAGTCGTTCTCCGCTCCCTCGTTCGGCGCGAAGACCGCCGCCTTGAAGTCCAGGAACGAGACCGGGGCCACGTCGATCCGGACCGCCGGCGCGGCCACCGGGTAGACCGGCGCGTCGTTGAAGTTCAGCGCCACCAGCGTGAACGCACCGAACGTCCCGTCCAGGAACAGGCTCGACGCCTGGGAGGTAAAGAACTCGGTGTCGGCCGCCAGCAACCCGACCCGGATCGAGATCCGCTTCCGGAAGAGGTTTTGCTGAATCCAGAGTTCCTGGAGCCGGAAGCTGTTGAATCCGGCGAGGTTGCTTACGCCGCTGATGTCGCCCACGTGCCGGCCGGTGAGGCTCGATCCGAAGATGTCCAGCACGTTGAGGTGCAGCGAGGAATCCTGCCACAGGCCGCGGGTGATCCGTTCGAGGTCGAAATCGAACGCCACGTCGAAGAGGCCGTCCGCGTCCGCCCCGCCGTGCCCGCCCCCGGCGGCGCTGAAGGCTTCCAGTTCGAGGATCGGGGTGATGGAAAGGCCGTCGTCGCTCAGGCGGTTGCGGTAGCCGTCCAGGTCGCCGAAGAGGCTTTCCCGGTGGAAGAGCGCGTCCGGTTCGTTGGTGAGGCCCTCGGGCGTGTCGGCGACGGTCTGGCTGGTCTTGGAGGCCTGCGAGGTCGGGGTGAAGGGCGAGGAAAATTGCAGCGGCGCGGCGGCGGCGGTGCCCGCGAGGGCGGCGAGGGCAAAGGAAGTCAGGACGAAACGGGCTGCCCCGCCACCAAGGTACGATTGATAAAACATGGGGGCACTATGCCCTGGTGGTTTTCCTCTCGCTCCCTCCGTCTTGCGCCCGAACTGCTCGTAATTGTCTCCACGATTTCCGGCGGCCGGAACGGCCTCGCGCCCTCAGAAAGTGTGTGAGAAGGTTCTGAACAGGCCGTTGCGGCCGGTCGTCCTGTA
>CAZZYS010000517.1:0-2189 GCA_964658285.1 uncultured Verrucomicrobiota bacterium | reverse complement strand
CGGCAGAAGGCCGGCGTGCAGGCGGTGATCGAGGAGCTGGGCAAGCTGGAGCCGCTGCTGGCGGAGGCCGCCGCCGAGGAGGTGGCCGTCGCCAAGGAGAGGGAGGAGGAGAGGGAGCGCAAGCGCGCCGAACGGCGCGCCGCCGCTCAATGGGCGCGAGAGTTCCCATTCGCCGGGCTCGGCTCCCGGGGCGAGCAGGGCGACGGTCGTGACGACGGCGGCGGCGGGAGCGGCGTTGGGCACGGCGGCGCGGCGGGATGGGCGGTTGGTCAGAACTCTTTCCACTGGATGATCTGGGGTTGCATCCCCTGTTTGCGGGCAACGACCTCGATGGTACGCGACGTGTCCAGCGCCTGCCCGACGCTGATGATCCGCACGGTCGGATCGTTGGTGCTCAGGAGGCTTTGCAAAGTCCCGAGCGTCTGCTCGTTAAGGCCCAGCATCCCCGCGGCGACGCGGACGTTGTCGATGGGGTAATCGTCGGCCGTGCCGTCGAGTTTGTCCGGGCCGCGCCGCTGCTGGACGAACGCCCGCGCGCGGTCCACGCCCACGCCGGGCAGCGACCCGATGACGTATTCGTCCGCCCATTTCAGGTCAATCGGCCCCTGGCTCCAGAGCGTGAACCCGTTTTCCCAGTCCGACTGGCGGGTCAGCGGTTCGTTGCCGACCACGCGCCGAACTTCCGCGAGGTCGTCGAAGGGTTTGTGCGGCACGGGCGAGCCGTCGGCCGTCGTGAGGCTGCCGTTGAGGTGGTGCAGGTTGCCCGGTGACACGTAGTCGAGCATACAATCGACGAACACGTCGCATTCCTGGGACTTGAGACCCTTGTAGGCGAGGTAATGCTTGAGCACGTCGATTTTCACCGGGTCCTCGCCCGCGAGCATCCAGTTGAGCTGGATTTTGCCGCCCTCGCCGGTCAAGCGCGCCTGGTAGCCGTGGCCGCGGTCCACCTGGCGATGCAAGGCCGGGGTGCGCGCGCTCGCCTGCGGATGGAGCGCGAACTGGAGGCCGGAATACGCCAGCGCGCGGGCGTCGAGCGCGCGGGTCTCGCGCGTGGCGAAAAAGACCGCCTGATCGACCCGCCGGGCGAGGGCCAGCACGACGAAACTCAGCACGAGCAGCGCGCAGAGCACGAGGATCAACGCCACGCCCTCCCTCCCGGCCGACCGCGAAGGCAGGCCGGCGCGAGGCGGGCGGAGAGCAAGGGTCGGCATGGGCGGCGCACGAAACGGACCGGTCAACGCGGCCCCCCGCCGCGCACCGGGGCGTTGGGGAAGCTGAGCGGTTGGTTGGGGAAGCCGACGGGAAGACCGGAGGTGGGCATCGGCGGCACGGCGAAGCCTCCGGGCGGCGGCGGCGGCACCGTCAGGCCGGGGGGCAGGCTCGGGACCGTGGCCCCGGACGGCCCCGTCACGCCGGGAACCGTGTTGCTCACTCCGGGAACGCTGAGCGTGCCAGGCGGAGCGTAGGTGAGCGCGTTGCTGGTCGTGGGCAGACCCCGCCGGATGCCGCCGCTGGGGATCTGCTCGACGAACTCGTAGGGCGCGCCGGAATTTTCCATCTCCAGGCGCACCCGCACGAGACTGGGAATCAGGGTGTCGTCGTTCCACTTGTCCTGCCAGGAATTGAGCCGGGGATCATAATATTCGATCTCCAGCGAACGCACGCCGTCGAGCAAACGCACGGAGTCGGAGGGCAGGTTGTTGCGGGTCGAGAGGAGGCCGCCCGCGCTGACGGCTGGCAGGTGGAAAGCGCTGCCATTATCCTCGTCTTCGGAATCCTCTTTCCAGGGTGCGCGCTCCAAGACGAGGGCTTGGTGGCCGCTGCCCTTCGGAAATTCGTGCAACCCGAGCGTGACCCGGTAAAGGCCGTGCGCGTCCGGAGTGAGCGTGGCGTTGCCCGCCGGGCAGACGACCTGGAGCGCGTCGTGGTGGCCGTGTTCGCCCTCCTCGGAGACGCCGATGAACGTGCCGGTCTCGTTGGTCGGCAGCGCGGCGAATTGCGTGTCGAGCAACCGCCGCAGGCCTCCGAAGGATTGCTCCTGCGCGTCGGCGCGCATGGACACGCTCGACGAAAGGATCACCGTGCCGGTGAATTGATAGATCGTCCCGCAGATGACCGCCATGATGGCGATGGCGAGCATGACCTCGATCAGGGTGAAGGCAGAGAATGACGAATGGGACGAATGG
>CAZZYS010000516.1:0-2195 GCA_964658285.1 uncultured Verrucomicrobiota bacterium | reverse complement strand
CCGTCGTCCGCCCCGGCCCCAGGTGCGGGGAGCAACCCCGCCGCGCCGCCCAACAATAATTTCCTCGGCAAAGACGTGCCGTTCCTCGATCCTTCGGCCGAAATGCTGAGCTGGGACGGCAAGCATTGGAACGTCAACAACAACCGGATTTTCAGCGCGCGTTTCGAGAAGTATCTCAACGCCGAAGCCGAGACGAAGGACGCCGACGTGCGGTATCGCGCCATCGTCAAGGCGATCATCGACAAGCTCTCGCCCTACCACATCTCGCCCGGTTCGTTGGACGAGGCTTTTCGCATGTTGCCGCAGGCGTCGAGCTTCGAGGCGGACGCCAACCTGAGCGACGCGCTGGCGGCCAGTGTCTACAGCGTCTGGCAAGCGAGGCGCGAGGACACGCGGCTGGTGCAGGCAAACGATGCGCTGGAGCAGGAACGGCGGGCCGTGCAGTGGAACGCGCAGATGAGCATGGGCGGCACCATCCTGGACCCGATTGGACCCAAAGCCTCGGGCGCTGAACAGGCCCAGTGGGCCAAGAATCAGGAAATGAAGCGGACGACGGAGATGCAGCCGTACGTCACGCGCCTCGCGGAAATCAAAGCGTTGACCTCGGCCAACAAAGCGAAGCAGGAACTGAGTGTCCTCCAGACCAAGATCGAGTTCCAGGCGTTGATCGTGCAGTTCTTTTTTCAGCGGCGCTTCCAGCACGTGCTGATGGCCACGCAGTTCTACCGGGCAATCTTCGGCGAGGGAGATACGACGCTGAAGGTCGGCAAGGACACCGAAAGGCTTTTCTCTTCGACCACCGGGATGCCTCCGACGGTCAGCGTGCTCGATTCGCTGGCGCGCGAGGCGATGCGCGACTCGCGCGAGGGCGTGGAGGCTTACAAATTCCTCCTGGGCAAGAACGAACTGGAAAGCGCGACCAAACGGCTTTCGGAAGCGTTCGTGGTCGGGGAGTTCATGCCGGAACTGCGTACGCTCTCGCGTGATGATAAACGGCAGGCCCTCGCCTTCACGCAAAAGGGCAACCAGTTGCTCTCTTCCCTGGAGGTGAAGGATTATACGCTGGCCGCCAAGCTGGTGCACGACCTCGAAGAGACGGCGAAGGATTTCGATAACTCGAAACCGATGGCGGCCATCGAAACCGCGAAAACCGTGTCGGCCATGCATCTTGCCAAGGCCAAGAACGCCGCCGTGAACGGGGACCGCACGACCCTGGAGAACGAACTCAAGTCGGCCACGGAAATCTGGCCGCGCAACCCGGCGTTGAGCGAACTGAGCACGAGCATCTTTTCGCAGGCCGACGTGCAGCAAAAGGCGCTCATCGATTTCGACCAGTTGTTGAGCCAGCGGAACTACCGGCAAATCTTCGACGACCAGTTCCGCTACATCGCCGCGACCGCGACCTCACCTGAGCGCCAGGAACAACTCAAAAAGGTGCTCACCGACATGCAAACGGTCGAGGCGGCCCTGATGCGCAGCAACGAGATCGCCAAACGGGGTGATTTCGACGGGGCTTGGGAGACCATCGAACACGCTTCCAAGACGTTCCCGGACGACACGAAACTCAACCAGGCACGGGCGAATCTGACCACGGAGGCAGCGGAGTTCGTGCATACGATCCGCACCGCCGAACAGTTGGAAGACAAGCAGCAGTACGGGTCGAGTCTCGCGTGGTATTTGAAGGCGCAGAAGATTTATCCGCCGAGCGAATATGCCGGCACGGCGATTGATCGCCTGGCCAAGCAGATGCTCGCCGACAACAAGTAAGCGGCGCGCGCGAGCAACAAAGATTGCCAAATCCGCTTGCCGTGCGAGGGAATCCACGCATAGTTAAGCGCGTCGGCAAAACGGGCTGTGGCTCAGCTTGGTAGAGCGCTTGAATGGGGTTCAAGAGGTCGCTGGTTCGAATCCAGTCAGCCCGAAGCCGCTACGTCCAGGTGACTTCCAATATTTGAGACGGCCTCATTTCACAGGCCGCTTACGGAGTGGTCCCAATGCATCGCGCTTCCCCTCGGGCGGCGCTTCACACGACCGGGCCTCATCCCGCACGGCGTGATCGGTTACATCGTTTTCATTTGAAACCGATGATGCACTTATCCGGTTACCGATGAGGGCGTACTGACCGGTGGTGTTGATAAGATACAGCGGCTTTCAAAAGGGTTGAGCGGCTGGTGGCAGGCGCACGACGTTTGCTG
>CAZZYS010000515.1:0-2202 GCA_964658285.1 uncultured Verrucomicrobiota bacterium | reverse complement strand
GGCCGCCGCCGGTGAAGGTGGGCCAGTTGGTGATGTCGAAGTTGGCCTGGGTCAGCTCGACCTGGCCGACGAGGCTGTCCACCGACGAGAAACCCGCGCCGATGCTCAGACTGCCCGTGCGCTTTTCCTGCACCTGCACGTCGAGATCCTTGCGGTCGGGCACGAGGGTGTCCGTCGGGTCGGCCTCGACCTTCTCGAAGTAACCGAGGTTTTCCAGGCGTTTCTTGGCGGCCTCGACGAGCACGGTGTTGAAGATGTCGCCCGGGGCGAGCGGGATTTCGCGGCGGATAACCTTGTCCTTGGTCACGCGGTTGCCCGAGATGTTGACGCGCTCGACGTAGGAGACGCCGCCTTCCTCGATCTTGTATTTCAGGTTGACCCGGTCGTTGCCGGAGGGGAGACCCTCGGGGGCGACCTTGGTATCGACGTAGCCGCGCGAGCCGTAGTAATCCTGGATCGTCTTCACGTCGTCCTTCAATCCTTTGGGCGAATAGAGCGTGCCTTCCTTCATCTTGAGGAAGCGGCGGATCTCGGCGTCGGTGAAGACCTGGGTGCCCTGGAAGCTGAGCGTGCCGACGCGGTACTGCGGGCCCTCGCGGATGACGACGACGAGGTTGATGTCGCCGCTGGCCAGCCGCTCGATGCGGGTCTCGGGGACCTCGACCTCGACGTAGCCCTTGTTCTGGTAGAGTTCGCGCACGTTGTCGATGTCCTCGCGCAGTTTGCCCTGGTCGAGCCGGCCGCTCTTGTCGATCAAGGCGATGATCGTCTTGCCCTTGGTTTCCTTCATGGCCGCGCGCAACTCGCGTGTCTTGACAGCCTTGTTGCCCTCGAACTTCACCTCGCGCAGGACGCTCTTGCCGCCCTCGCTGACCGTGAAGGTGACGACGCCCGCGTTGTTGCGTTCGTCCATCGCGATGCTGGACTGGATGTCCACGTTCGGGAAGGAGTGGTCGCGGTAGTAGTCCAGGAGCTTTTGACGGTCGCCCTCGATGGTTTCCTCGCTCAGGGTCGCGCCCTTCTTGCTGGTGATTTGCTTCTGGAGTCCGCGGGCGGAGAAGCGGTGCGAACCGGTGATGACGACCTCGCGGATGGTGGCGCGGGTCTGGATGATGACGATCACTTTCACGCCGCCGGTGGCCGGTTCGCTGAAGATGCGCACGTTGGTGACATCGCCGGTGCCGTAGAGGCTGCGGATGTCTTCCTCGGCGTTGGCCTGGTTGAAGGGCTGGCCGACGGCCGTGCGCATCTGGGCGAGGACGCGTTCACGGGTGATGGTGGGGCGGCCGACGTACTGCACGTCGATCTCGCGGACGACGGGGCCGCTGGACCCCTGGACGGTCTGGGCGCGGGCGGCCGGGGGGACGAGGCAGGGCACGAGCGAAAGGCACAGGGCGAACAGCGCGAGACGGACGGCACGGCGCGGACGGCGGGAGAGTTTCATAAGGAAGGCGAGCGATTCCGCCGCGAGCGCGGGTGCAACGTCGGGGGCTCAACGGGACGGGGCCGGCGGTGGAATCGGGGCCAAAAATTGAAAATTCGGCCGGAAACGTCAAGAAGCGATTTTCAGTGGGATTCCCCGGACAGGGGCGCGAAATAGTCCGTGGGAGGTAAGTCCAGCGAGTTGAACAAAATCGAAACCGTCCTCGTCCACATTGGAGAACCGCAGATTTACCCTACAAACATTCCACTGATCGATCCCATGAAGAAATCGTTCCTCTCCCTCGCCGCCGTTTGCGCGTTGATGCTCTCCCTCGTCCCGGCCGGCCACGCTGCGCCGAAGGATTACCAGGTCACCGGTCCGATCCTCTCGATCACGGACACGACCATCGTCGTCAAGAAAGGCGAGGAAACCTGGGAACTCTCCAAGGATGCCGCCCTCAAGCCCGCCGACGGCAGCGAGTTGAAGGTCGGCGACAAGGTGACGGTCCACTACACGATGGCGGCCACCACGGTCGAAGTGAAAAAGGACGCCGGCAAGGCGAAGACGCCGACCAAGGACAAGCCCGCCGGGAAGACTGGGGCCTCGCCGAGCGCCAGCCCGGCGGCGAAGCCGTAAATCGGGAGGTAGACATCTCCAAAAGCGCGGCTGGTTATCCACTGGTCGCGCTTTTTTTGTGACAGGCCGTTGCAGCCGGTCGTCCATAAGGTACACCGCTTCTCAGGTTGGATGATGGATCAAACTCCCGCGCCGCAGGCGCG
>CAZZYS010000514.1:0-2203 GCA_964658285.1 uncultured Verrucomicrobiota bacterium | reverse complement strand
CGGCTCGCGGAACTCGCCTCAGGATGACAGAGCAAAAAAGAGGAAGCCGCACGGCCTTAATCGATTGTGAAAGGCGCTAGGTTCCCGGCTTTCCCGGCTCGTAGTTCAGGTACGGAGCCAGCCATCGCTCGGCTTCGGCCAGCGGCATTTCTTTGCGCTCCGCATAGTCGAGGGTCTGGTCGCGGTCCACCTTGCCGACCGCGAAATACTTGCTGTCCGGGTGCCCGAAGTACCACCCACTCACGCTGCTGGCCGGATACATCGCGCAACTCTCCGTCAAGGTGATGCCCGTCGCCTTTTCCACGTCGAGCAACCGGAAAAGCCCCGGCTTCTCTGTATGGTCGGGGCACGCGGGGTAACCCGGCGCAGGGCGAATCCCCCGGTACTTCTCGCGGATGAGGTCATCGGCCGTGAGGTCAGCTTCTTCCTTGCCGTAGCCCCAGTCCAGCCGCGCGCGGCGGTGGAGGTTTTCCGCGAAGGCCTCCGCCAGCCGGTCGGCGAGCGCCTGCGTCATGATCTTGTTATAATCGTCGTGCTCGGCGGCGAATTTTGCCACGAGTTCGTCGGTGCCGTGACCCGTCGTCACCGCGAACGCCCCGAGATAATCCGCCCGGCCGCTTTCCCGGGGCGCGATGTAGTCGGCCAGCGAGTGGTTGAACTGCCCCGCTGGCTTGACCGTCTGCTGGCGCAAATGGTGGCAGGTCGTCAAGACCCGTTCGCGGGTCTCGTCGGTGTACAGCACGATGTCGTCGCCGACGCGGTTGGCGGGATAAAATCCGTACACCGCCCGCGCTTGCAGCAACCGGCCGTCCACGATTTTTTTCAGGAGAATCTGCGCGTCGTGGTACAACTCGCGCGCGTGCTTGCCCACATACGGGTCCTCGAAGATGCCAGGGAACCGCCCGCGCAATTCCCACGTGTGGAAAAACGGCGACCAGTCGATGAACGGCACCAACTCCTCCAGGGGTTGGTCATCGATCACGCGGCGGCCGAGGAACGCGGGTGTGTCGATGCGCGTCGTGGCCCAGGCAATCGGCGTGGCCTTCGCGCGCGCTTCGTTCAAGGCGAGCATCCGGCGGCCCGCGCCTTTCCCGGCGTGTTCCTCGCGCAGGCGCTGGTAGTCGGTGAGGGTTTTTTCGACGAAGCCGGGCTTTTGCTCGGGGCTGAGCAGCGAGTTGACGACCCCCACCGCGCGCGAGGCGTCGAGGACGTGGACGACCGGCTGCGAGTACGACGGCGCGATCTTGACGGCCGTGTGCGCGCGGCTGGTCGTCGCCCCGCCGATGAGCAGCGGCAGGTTCATGCCGAGACGCTGCATCTCGTTGGCGACGTGCGTCATTTCGTCCAGGCTCGGCGTGATGAGTCCGCTCAGGCCGATGACATCGACGCCGTGCGTCGCCGCGGCGGAGAGGATTTTTTCGCACGAGCACATCACGCCCAGGTCGATGACCTCGAAGTTATTGCACGCCAGCACGACGCCCACGATGTTCTTGCCGATGTCGTGCACGTCGCCCTTGACCGTGGCCATGAGAATCTTGCCCTGGCTGCGGCGGTCCTCGGGGCGTTGCGCGGCTTTTTCGGCTTCCATGAAGGGCATCAGGTAGGCGACGGCTTTTTTCATCACGCGCGCGCTCTTGACCACCTGCGGCAGGAACATTTTTCCCGCGCCGAAGAGGTCGCCCACCACGCTCATGCCGGACATGAGCGGTCCCTCGATCACGTCCAGTGGCTTGCTGGCCTTAGCGCGTGCCTCCTCCGTGTCGAGGTCGATGAAATCCGTGATGCCCTTGACCAACGCGTGCGAGAGTCGTTCCTCCACGGGGCCGGAGCGCCACGCGTCGTCTTCCTTCTTCGCCTTGTCGCCGGACTTCTGTGCCTTGAGGGTTTCGGCAATTTCCACGAGACGCTCGGTGGCGTCGGGACGGCGGTTGAGCAGCACGTCCTCGACGCGTTCGAGCAGGTCTTTGGGGATGTCCTCGTAGACGGCGAGCACACCCGCGTTGACGATCCCCATGTCCATGCCCGCGCGGATCGCGTGGTAGAGAAACGCCGAGTGCATCGCCTCGCGGACCGGGGTGTTGCCGCGAAAGGAAAACGAGATGTTCGACACGCCGCCGGAGACGTGCGCGCCGGGGAGGTTCGTGCGAATCCAGCGCGTCGCCTCGATGAAATCGACCGCGTAGTTGTTGTGCTCCTCGATGCC
>CAZZYS010000513.1:0-2207 GCA_964658285.1 uncultured Verrucomicrobiota bacterium | reverse complement strand
CGGATCTTCTTGGGGCCGAGTTCGCGCGAGAGCACGCCGGTGATGCCGTCCACCGCCGCCTTGGTGCCGGTGTACACCGCGCTGTTCGGAGGCGTGACGCGGCTGACGCCCGAGCCGATGTTGATGATGCTGCCACCGTCACCCATGTGCGCGACAGCGGCCTGTGTGACGAGCAGCAACCCAAGCACGTTGATGTTGAAATGCCGATGGAAGTTCTCCTCGGTCACACCTTCCAGGGGTGCGAACTCGTACACGCCCGAGTTGTTAACCAGGATGTCGAGCCTGCCGTAGTGCTTGACGGCGGCGGCGATGATGCCTTGGGCTTCCGCGGTCTTGGACACGTCGCCTCCGACGGCGACGGCCTGGCCCCCGGCCTTGAAGATCTCGTCCACGGTCTTGTCCGCCCCGGCTTTGCTGGAAGCGTAGTTGACGACGACGGATGCTCCTTCGGCGGCGAGGGCTTTGGCGATGGCGGCTCCAATGCCTTTGGATGCGCCGGTGACGACCGCGACTTTTCCTGTGAGCTTGTTCATAGATGAGTGTTCCTTTTTTGTTGCTGTGTGTACTGGGTCGAAATGGCTGCGAGTGCAGCCGAAAGCGCCGCTTACGCAAAGCGGCGCTTTCCTGCTAGTTAGCCGTGCTGACAGATCAGAGACCACCGCTGGTAACGATCCGCTCGCCGGTGATCCAGCCGGAATCATCCGAGGCCAGAAAGACCGCTACGGAGGCGATGTCGCCGGGGTGGCCGACGCGGCCCAGCGGGGTCTGCGCCACGAGGCCCTTCTCGAAGTCCGAGCCGGTGAAGCCGCCGGATTGTGTCCCCTCGGTTTCCACGAGTCCGGGGTTGATCGAGTTGACGCGAATCTTCTTGCCCCCAAGTTCCTTGGCAAGCACGCCGGTGATGACATCCACGGCGCCCTTGGTGGCGCAGTAGACCGCGCTATTCGCTGGCATGAGACGGGTGACGCCGGAGCTGATGTTGATGATGCTGCCGCCTTCGCCGAGGTGTTTGCCGGCGGCCTGTGTGACGAGCAGGAGCCCGAGCACGTTGATGTTGAACATCCGGTGGAACTCTTCCTCTGTGATGGCGTCGAGAGCGCCAAAACCGTAGACGCCGGAGTTATTGATCAGGATGTCGAGTTTGCCGTAGCTTTTGATGGCGGCATCGATGAGCCCTTGGGCTTCGGCGGCTTTGGAAATATCGCCACCCACGGCGATGGCGGTGCCGCCAGCCTTGAAGATTTCGTCCACCGTTTTGTCCGCGCCTGCTTTGCTGGAGGCGTAGTTGACGACGACGGACGCCCCTTCAGAGGCAAGGGCTTTGGAGATGGCGGCACCGATGCCCTTGGACCCGCCGGTGACGACCGCAACTTTTCCTGTGAGTTTGTTCATGTGTTTGGTTCTTTTCTGTGGTGTTTGTGTTGGACTAAAATGGGTTGAAAGCGGACGAAAGTATCGGTCACGCGGAGAGAGCGGAGAGCAGGGGTTCGAAGCCGGTCGGTCCGTCGTAACGCTCGCCGTTGATGAAGAAGGTCGGCGTGCCGTTGACCCCGGCCCTGACGCCGTGCCGGAAGTCTTCCCGCACGCGCGCGGTGTAATCGCCGTCTCGGATTTCGCGGGCCAGTCGGGTGTCGTCGAGGCCGAGGGACCGAGCGTATTCCACGAGTGCTTCGTCATTGAGGGCACCCTGATTTTCATACAGGAGATCGTGCATTTCCCAGAAGCGGCCTTGAGCACCCGCGGCCTCCGCAACCTCTGCGGCGTGTCCGGCGTGGGGATGGATGCTGATCAGCGGAAAGTTGCGGAACGCGAAACACAGTTGACCGATCAATTGCTTTTGGATTGCTTTGACCAGCGGGTAGGCGTCGCCGCACGCCGGGCACTGGTAGTCGCCGTATTCGAGCAGGGTGACGGGTGCATCGGCCGGGCCCTGGAGGTGGTCGTGCTGCGGGTCGGGTGAGGTCAGTTTGGTGTCCATGCTATATGGTCTCCTTCTTGTTTTGCAGCTCTTCCAAGGCAGTGAGAATGCCGTCAGCTCCTGGATTCACACCAACGGGCGAGAGATGGCTCCAATGCACGATCCCACCGGCATCGAGGACAAAGAGCGCACGCCCACAGGTTCCGTCGCCGGGCCGGTAAACACCGTAGCGCCGCGAGACCTCGCCTTTCGGCTCGAAGTCGGAAAGCAGCGGAAAGTGCAGCTTGCG
>CAZZYS010000512.1:0-2214 GCA_964658285.1 uncultured Verrucomicrobiota bacterium | reverse complement strand
CGAGCAACGCCGTGGCCGTGTCGCCGCGCTCGATCGACCAGGCGATGAGATGCGCGAGGTGGTCCATGCCCGGACCCACCAACACCGCGCCGACCAGACGTCCTTCCTCCGGATCTGCGTAGAGCCGAGCGAGTCCCACGTTGCGCGCCTCCACCTTCGCACGGCCCTGGTCCGCGTACGAGGCCGTGCCGATGAGCGTATCCGCGTCCGGCGACCTGCCGAGCACCGCGACGGGTGGATCGGTGAACATCAGCGAGAACGCAATGTGGCGTTTCGCCGGATGCACCTTGGGGAAGGCGGCGGCGTTACGCCCGGCGATGCCGCCTTCGGCCGCTGCCTCGTGGAGCACCGCGCGTTCGCCATCGGCGTCGCCCGCGATGAATATGGGGGCCTTGCCACATTGCAACGTCGCCGGATGGAAATGCGGCGTGCCGTGTTCGTCGACGGCCAGCCCTGCGGCGGCGAGGTTCAGACTGGCGAACTGCGGCGAACGGCCGGTGGCGACCAACACGCGTTCGAAGCGTGCGGACCCGGCGGAGGCTCCGGTCCAGGACAGAACGGCGGCGTCGCCCTCGCGCTGCACCGACAACTCGACGCCGAGATGGATCGACAATTCGCCGCCGAGAATTGCCTGGACCGCCGCCGCCACCTCCGGGTCGGGCACGTGGGGCAGCGCCTTCGCCGCGTCGAACACCCGGACGTCCACGCCCAGGCGTACCAACGCCTGGGCGAGTTCCAGGCCCACGGGGCCGGCACCGACCACCGCCACGGAGCGCGGCAACTCCTCGAGTTCGAAGATATTTTCGTGCGTCAGCACCCGGTCGCCCAATGCCGCGAACGGCGGCGGCACCTGCGGCCGCGCCCCGGTCGCGATCACGATGGCCTTGGCGGTGACCTGGCTGCCATCGTCCAATGCCAGGGTGGTCTGGTCGAGAAAATGCGCCGTGGCCTCGAGCTTGATGCCCTCGGGGAGCTGCGCCATCGAGTCGAGCGTGGCCGCCACGAACGCGTCGCGCTGCGCGCGGACGCGCGCCAGCACGGCACGGCCGTCCACGACGACGGCGGGGATGCGGATGCCGAACACCGCGGCCCCGCGCGCGGCACGGGCGGCCCTGCCCGCCACGATCAGCAGCTTCGAGGGCATGCAACCCACGCTAGCGCAGGTCGTGCCGGCGAAACGATCGTCGATGAGCAGGGTCGTCGCACCCATCTTTCGCGCGCTGCGCTCGGCGGCGAGTCCTGCCGTGCCCGCCCCGATGATGGCGACGTCGCAGGTGAGCGGAGGCTTCGAGGGGCGTTGGGGTGCGGTCATGCCAGGAGCTTTCGTGGCCGGACCGCGATTGGATTCGCGCTGGGTGCCGAGGCACCCTAATGCTGCGGTTTCAAATGGCGGTGCGGGATGCCGCCGTGACTGTGCGTGTGGCCGAGTTCCACGCTCACCAGATTCAACTGGCCGTGCCGCACGCCGCGCTCGGCGATGAGTTCCTCGGCGAACTGCCGGACCTGACTCACGGCTCCCTTGAGCATGACGGTCTCGATGCACTCGTCATGATCGAGGTGGGCGTGCATGGTGGAAATGGTCAGATCATGATGAGCGTGTTGAATGCTCGTCAGGCGTTCCGCCAGTTCGCGTTCGTGATGGTTGTAGACGTACGACAGCGCGGCCACGCAGGAGCCCTTGCCGTTGCGCGTCTGCTCGCGGGCCTGCAACTGCGAGCGCAGGATGTCACGCACCGCTTCGCTGCGGGTCGAGTACCCGCGTTCCTTGATGAGTTCGTCGAACGCAGCTGCCAGCTTCTCGTCCAGCGATATCGTAAAGCGGTCCATGACGGTTACCCCGCGTTGCGTATGGAGCGGATAGCTTGCCTCAAATGCCGCGCCGCGCGCCTGCTATTTGCATTGACCCCAGGGTCCCGGGTGTCTTACACTTTTCCGGTCGTTGGAAGAGACTGACAGCAGGTCAGCGCCGAAGGAGCAACCGCCCCGGAAACTCTCAGGCAAACGGACCGCGTGACGTCACAGCATCTGGAAAGAGACGCGAGGGGTTTTTGCCTCGAGGCGTCCGCCGACGGGATAATACTCTCAGGCACAGCGACAGATGGGGCTTTCTGTTGGTTTTCGCGAGGAATCGTCCCCGCGAAACCGCGAGGGCTCCGTATGCTTGCGCGCGATCAAGAATCTCCCCTGAAACGTACTCCCCTTCACGCGCTTCAC
>CAZZYS010000511.1:0-2228 GCA_964658285.1 uncultured Verrucomicrobiota bacterium | reverse complement strand
CGCTGGAGCTGGCCGCCGGAGAGCTTGCTGGAGGCGTCGTCGGCCTTTTCCTCCAGGTTGACGGCGGCGATGAGTTGATCGACGGGCAACGCCCTGGAGTAGAAGCTGCCGAAAAGGTGGAGGATTTGTTTGGGCGTGAGCTGCTTGAAAAACGCCGTGGACTGGAGTTGCACGCCGATGCGCTCCTTGACGCGCCGGGGGTGTTTCCGCACGTCGATACCAAGAACCTCGATGCGTCCACTGTCGGCCTTGCGCAGGCCCTCGATCATCTCGACGGTCGTGCTCTTGCCCGCGCCGTTGGGACCGAGCATCCCGAAGATTTCTCCCGGCTCGACCTGGAAGGACACGCCGTCCACCGCGCGCAGCGGGCCGTAGATTTTGACGAGATCGACGACTTCAACGGCGTGGGCGGACGGCATGGCGGCAGGGCAGGGCAGGCGGGGAATTTCGACTGTGCATGGTTCGCCCGCCGGGTGCAAGTGCCGGTCTGACCTACCGCGCCCGAAACCGGAGCCACGCGACCACCGCCCCCACGGCGAGCAGAACCGAGACGCGCACGACCGCCGTCCTTCCGCGCGGCAAGAGCGCCATCGTCGCCGGCCGTCCGCGTGCCTGCCACACGCGAAAACACACGAGCGCGCCACCCAGCAGTCCGACGAGATAGCTCGTCAGGTGCGCACACCACACGGCGATAAAACGCGCGTATTTTTCGGGCGGGATCATCCCGGTCACCACCTCGGGCACGGCGATGATTCCGCCCCGGGTCAATCCGTAGCCTGCCAGTCCGGTCGCGAACGCCGACAGTCCCATCACCGCCAACAGCGTGAGGATCGATTTTCGCAGGAGGGCGGCCGCCAGTGGAGGCGGCGTCCCGGCGTGCGCCATCACCGCCAGGACGACCCCGAACGCGAGCCCGACGAACCACGTCGCCGCGACGCCCCAGCACAGGGCGAGCAAGGTCGGCGAACGCGTCGGAAAAAGCGGCGGGTGTGCCACGCTGAGGTACTCGACGCAGACGCGCACCGTGATCTGGTCGTGCACGACACCGTAACCACAGGCGGCGAGCACGCATAAGAGGATGATCTTCGTGCGGTTCACGATTTATTCCTGTTCGACGAGCCAGCCAGCGCCGCAGAATCTACGACGCTTCCTTGGCGTGGGTCAGCAGGGAAAACGTGATAAATCCGTCGCGTCGGTCGGCTAATGGTTACATCTCGCCACGGCTCCGCGTTCGCCGTTCGTCGGCGGTGCGGAAATGTCGGGCAGCGGGTTCCGCGTCAGTGCTTCTCGTGCTCCTCGCCGGGCGCGGCGGCACCGTGCTCGTGGCTGGCTGCGGTGGCGTCGTTTTCGGCGCGCAGTTTGCCGCCCGGATCGAGGGCCTCGACGGTTTTCTCGTCCTCGTTGGCCGCCGTGTGGGCCTTGCGCAGTTCCTGATAGGCTTCCTCGCCGTGGTGAACGTGCTCGGTGGCTTCGGCGACCTCGTGCCGGATGTGCACGGCCGTGCGACTGACCTGGACGACGCACACGGCGGCCAGGACGAGCGACAGCACCCAGGCCAGCCGGCTCGCCAGCAACACCCCCAGGGAGGCCAGCACGATGCCGATTTCGGCGATGAGCTGCGCGTGTTCATAGCCCTCCGCACCCTCGAAATGCGCCTGGACCAGCGGGTTATAACTGTCCGACCAGTCCTTGGAATACTGGCGCTCCTTGGAATAATCACTGTAGAGGCGCAGCAGGCGGCGCAGCACCGGCCGGTCCTCGGTGCCGCCCGGATTGGCCACGACCGACGCGCCGCGCTGCTTTTCCAGGTCCAGCATGATGAGCCGGAACTTCGTGCTCGCGGAACTGTAGTCGGAATGCGCCTGCGTCTGCTCGATCATCGTGCGCGTCAACTCGTTGCGCTCGGAACCGACCAGCGCGGCGCAAAAGGCGATGAGCACGCCGATGAGCGCCATCGTCAGGCCGATGAGTTTGCCGGGGCTGTGGCTCTTGCCGGCGGTGGGTTCGTGGTCGTGGGTTCCGGCGTGGGCGGCGTGTTCGGCGTGTTCGAGGGCTTCGTGTGCGGACATAGAGTGTTGTTGTGCCCATCCGGGGGTTGCATCATCCCGGGTAGCGGCGTGACCGCCTGCGAGTAGCAATTAGGATGCCGCCGGCGGCGAAGGAGCGCCCGTGATGGCCTCCGTCAGCACGCGCGAGAGGTCTTCCATGCGGTAGGGCTTGGCCACCAT
>CAZZYS010000510.1:0-2242 GCA_964658285.1 uncultured Verrucomicrobiota bacterium | reverse complement strand
CAGAGCGCCAGATGCCGCTGCACGACCGTGTCGAGTTCCTGCGGGGTGGCTTGCTCGGGCCGGGTCCGCACCGAGTAATCCACGAGCGCCGCCGTGCCCGCGAACGAGAGCACGCACATCGCCCAGAGCACTCGATGCCGCCACTTCATGCCGGTTGCGGGGTGTTCTCCGGCTGGCCGAGGCGGCGCAGCAGTTCGAAAGAATAGAGCCCGGTCGAGTGCCCATCGCCCCACACCGGCTGGAACGCATACCCACCCACGATCCCGTACGAACGCAGTTGGAACGAACGCGCCGCGTCGTAGCTGACATGGGGTTTATCGACGTGCCCGAGCGCGTCGGGCTCCCCGCAGCAACCCGCGCACGGACAGGCGCGGCGCAGACCTTCCAGGGGCAAATAATTTTCCTGTCCATCGTTCCAGCGGACGGCTAGCTCGGAGCCGGCCAACTGAATGTCCTCGGGAAGGATTTGCATAGGCTGCGGAGAGAAATTCAAGCGACGGGGCGAAAAGTTGTCAACAAGTTATTCCCAATCCGTCGAAAGCAAGTCAACGGAAGTCGGCTGCCGCCTTGCAAAGCGAGTAGAGCGTCGCTTGTCCAACGGTTTGCAGACTTTCGGCACTGACCTTGTCGAGGGTGTCGGCGGGGGTGTGCCACGCGGGAAAATCGAAGTCGATCATGTCCAGCGCGGGGATGCGCAAGTCCTTGAAATAGTAGTGGTCGTCGAGGATGTCGCCGTTGAAGTAGCCGAAGTGGCCGCGCGTCCCGAGCGCCTCGCTCGCGCCGAAAATCCCCTGCACGAGGTTCGCCGGGGAATTCGGCGGGAGGGTAATGTCGAGGTCGCGGTCGCCCATCATGTCCCAGAGGATCGCCAGCTTGAACTGCCCCGCGCGATGGTCATTCGAGAGCGCGTGCGCGTAGTGTCGGCTGCCGTAAAGTCCATCGTAGGGAGCGGTTTGCACCTCGAACTTCGTGATGGCCTCCTCGCCGTCGAAAAACACCAACTCGAAGCGGCGCGCGAAGTTTTTGTCCTGCGAGAGCACGCGGGCTAGTTCGATCAGGGCTCCGGTGCCCGAGCCGCCGTCGTTGGCCCCGACGAAGCGCAACGGGGGCGCGAAATATTTCGTGTCGTAATGCGTGCAGACGATGGCGTGCGCGTCGCCGGGTTTCGCATCGGCGGGCCGGGCGACGAGGTTAATAAACTCGATGTTCCCGTGCGGCGTCGGGTCGGTGAACCGTTGCCGCTCGACGGTCCAGCCGGACGCGCGAAGTTGTTCCTCGATGTACTGGCGCGACTGCTCCAGTTCAGGCGAGCCGCTCGGGCGCGGGCCGAAGCCGACGAGTTTACTCACATGGTCGAACGCCCGTTGCCCGGAGAATTGCTTGCAAAACGTTTCGGGCACGGGTGCCGCCCCGCCGTCGCACCCCGTCAGCAAGACAAAAGCCCCCAGGGAAAGCAGCGTGGAAAGACAGGGGCGGAACGTTCGCAGGGGCATCCGCTGAATGTGCAACGGTCCGGTGGCTGCGCGCAAGGCAAGACCGGGATTTTGCTCGTCCCGGGACCACGTAAATCCCCGACTGCCGGAAGGACATCGACTGCCCAGACACGTTCTCAACCGACTGGCCGTGCCATCAGTCGTTGGAAGGCGGTCGGGCTTCTTTCGGTGCGGGACGCGTGATGTACAAAGCCAGTGCGGCAATCTGTAGCCCGGCAGAGATACCGCAATGCCAGAGGATGCTGCGAATGTAAATGTTCTGGATTTGCCACCCTTTGAGGGAGGAAGCGTAGGTAACGAAGCTGTTCAGAACCAGAGAGCCAAGTACAAGGCACGAGGCACCAATCATGGCGGCAGAAATACGGTTTCTGCTCATGTCGCGCGAGAATGGCTTCAACGCGGGATCGGCGGCGGGGGCGCGGGGTTCTTGCCGTGCGACGCCATCAGGCTCGTCAGCAGCGCCCCACCCGCCCCGGCAGGCAGCAATGTCAAGCCCGCCTTGGAATCCAGCGTCCGCTGCGTTTCCAGCACCTCGAAAAGCGCCGCCGCCACCTCGGGATCGCTCGAAATCTCCTGGAGCGCCTTGCCGACGATCTGCGGGCGCATCGTCGCTGCCTTGGCCAACTCGATGGCCGCCTCGCGCTCGGCGCTGCTCGTGATAATGCTGACCTGGTTCGCTCCATCCTGTCGGATGGCGCTCGTGACCTGCCGCAGCCGGTTGACCACCTTGGCCTCGATCTGCTGGATCA
>CAZZYS010000509.1:0-2244 GCA_964658285.1 uncultured Verrucomicrobiota bacterium | reverse complement strand
ACGCAGATGCCGACGGTGGACGATCATCGTTACTACTATGCGCGCTGGACCGGCAAGGAGTGGAAAGACTCGCCGGTCGCCGCCGCCGGCAAATGGTTCCCGCAGACCCCACCGGGAAAAACCGAGGGTGAACCCAACTATTCGGCGGGCATGGCCATCGACCACCGGTCGGTGGACACGCTTTATCTCGCGCTGCCGGCCAACGGTATTTTCGAGATCGAGAAGTGGCGCACCCCGGACGGCGGGCAGTCGTGGCAGCACGAGCCGGTCACCCGTCATTCCACGACCGCCAATGTCCGCCCCTTCGCGGTCCGCGATGCTCCGCCAGGGTCGCCCAACGTCATCTGGATGAATCTGAGCGGGCATTACATCCATTACACGAACTTCCAGACCTCCCTCCAGATCAATCGTCCCGGCGGCGCGTTGCCGCCCCCGTCGGCCGCTTCCACGCCCACACCGGCGCCAGGGGCGTTGCGGCAAGCGAGCGAACCGCCGCCATCGTCATCGGCCGCAATCCTCACCGTCATGCGGCGCGTCGGCGATTGGCAACTTGCCAACGGGGCGCATCGGCGGACCGACGACTGGATTCAGGGCGTCGGACACACTGGCATCATGGCACTGGCGGAGGTCAGTGGCGACGCGAAATACCGTGATGCCATGCGCGCTATGGGCGAGGCAAACGGCTGGAAGCTCGGGCCGAAGAAATACTTCGCCGACGACCACGTAGTCGGGCAAACCTACGCCGAGCTTTCCCTGCGCGAGCACGACCCCAGGATGATTGCGCCGATGCGCGCGCAGTTCGACGCCATCCTCGCCGCGCCGAAAACCGGTGACCTCGAAATAAAGAGCCCGGGCGTCTTCGACAAATGGTCGTGGTGCGACGCGCTGTTCATGGCGCCCCCGGCCTGGGTGCGGCTCTGGGCGGCCACCGGCGACCGGCGTTACCTCGATTTCGCCGTCGAGCACTGGTGGCAGACGAGCGATTACCTCTACGACAAACAGGAACACCTTTACTTCCGCGACAGCAGTTTTTTCAGCAAGCGCGAGGCGAACGGCCAGAAAGTCTTCTGGGCGCGCGGCAATGGCTGGGTGCTGGGCGGGCTGGTCCGCGTGTTGCAATACCTGCCGAAGGACCACCCTGCGCGCCCGCGTTTCGAGCAGCAATTCAAGGAGATGGCCGCGAGGTTGCTCACGCTCCAGCAGAACGACGGTCTGTGGCGCGCGAGCCTGCTCGACCCGGAGAGTTTTCCGGCGAAGGAAACCAGCGGCACGGGACTCATGTGTTACGGCATGGCCTGGGGGGTGAACAACGGGCTGCTCGACCGTGCGCAGTTCGCGCCCGCCGTGAACAAGGCGTGGCAGGCGATGGCAGAGTGCGTCGAACCCGACGGGCGGCTCACGCATGTTCAACCCGTGGGATTCGCCCCCAAAAAAGACTTCGACCCCGAGCACACCGAGGCCTTTGGCGTGGGGGCGGTTTTGCTTGCCGGCAGCGAGGTGTGCCGGATGGCAGGCACCCACTGACTTGTCCGCCACGCTGGCCTTTCCTGACGATCTTTCGGAGTCCGGCGCGCCTGCCGGCGGCCAAGCGGGTCACGGTCCGCTCGGCAAGGAAAACGCTCGCGTTCAGGCTTGTCTTTCACGCCCGCTTGGCCGGAAGAAGCGAGCGCCGCAGATGCAAAAAGTCAACGTTCACCGACCCAAGCTGGAGTCGGCATCGCGGAGATCGTCGCTCATGATGACCTCTTCGTGCGCTCCCTCCATGATCGTTTCACCACCCGTCCCCGGGGGCATAAACACGGCACCGCGTTTGGCGACGGTCGGCTTGATGACCTCCCACTCGATGCCATTGACACACCCGCCACGCGGGCAGCCGGCGTATTAGATCCGCAGAAACCATCGTTATGCTCGCCATGAACTACCGGGGCCCCCTGCGGGTCCGCATCGACCACAAGCCCATGCCCGAGATCCTGCACCCGCAGGATGCCATCGTGCGGGTCACACGCTCCTGCATCTGCGGCTCGGACCTCCACCTCTACAACGGCTCCGTGCCGGACACCCGGCCGGGCATGACGTTCGGCCACGAGTTTTGCGGTGTGGTCGAACAGGTCGGCCCGGAAGTGCAGAAGCTTAAGGTGGGTGACCACATCCTGGTGCCTTTTAACATCGCCTGCGGCAAGTGCTGGTTCTGCCAGCAGGAGATGTACGGCAATTGCCACGAGTCCAACCCCGAGGCCACGGCGG
>CAZZYS010000508.1:0-2244 GCA_964658285.1 uncultured Verrucomicrobiota bacterium | reverse complement strand
CCAGCCTGCCCGTGCCGGCGGATTTCGATGCCTTCTGGACCGAGAAAAAAGCGCAGTTGAAAGCGGTGCCGATGAACCCCAGGATGGTCCCGATGCCCGAGGCTCCGCCCGGCATCGAGTGGTTCGACGTGCAGGCGGACGCGGTCGGCGATGAACCCATGAGCGGCTTCTACGCGCGGCCCGCCGGTGCCAGGCCGAGGTCGCTGCCCGCCATCATCACGCTGGAAGGCGCGGGCGTGTACCCGACCCATTCGGAACCCTGGTTGCTCGGTTGGGCGAAAGACGGCTTCATCTCGCTCGAATTGAACGCGCACGGCTTGCCCAACAGCCAACCGGTCGAATACTATCTGAACCTCGAAAAGGGGGCGTTGAAGGATTACCGGACATCCGGACGAACGTCGCGGGAGACGCTCTATTTTCTCAAGATGTTCCTGCGCGATCTGCGGGGCGTGGATTTCCTCGCCTCGCAACCCGAGTGGAACGGACGCGTCCTGGTCGCCAGCGGCGCGAGCCAGGGCGCGGCGCAGGCGATTTTCCTCGCCGCCGAAGACCCGCGCGTGACTTTCCTTTCCGCCGAAGTCCCGGGGATGTGCGACCTCTCCGGGATGCTCGCCGCACGGATAGCGGGCTGGCCCAAACTCGTTCCCACGGGTCCGGACGGGAAGCCCGACCCGGCGGTCCTGGAAACGTCGCGGTATTTCGACGCGATGAATTTCGCCACGCGCATCCACGCGCCGGTGTTGTTCGTCGCGGGCTTTCTCGACGAGACGGCCCCGCCGACTTCCGTCTACGCCGCTTACAACAATGTGTCGTCGGAAAAGGAAATGTATCCCGCCATCCATTCGACCCACCGGATCGAACCGGAAATCTGGCAGGAGGTCCGGCGTCGCGTGCTGTTGAGGAAGTGAGCGGATCGCGGCGCCGAAATTTATTTCCGCCTCATCTGCCGCGCCGAAACGCCTGAGCCTGGTGTCATCGCGGCGAACGGATTCCGCCCGACTTTGCTTTCGGTGGTGCGCTGGATTTTACTGCCAAGAGGATTCGGCTTTCCCCATGGGCGACACATCGAAAACAAAGGTCGGTCTCTTTGGCATCGGGCTAGGTTCTGTTCACAACTGGCTTGAAGATTTTGGTGCTGGCGGGAAGGTGGTTGTGTGAAGAAGCCAGGACGTTTTTACCGTTTGAGCGAGGAGCAGTGGAGCCAGATCAAAGATTGTTTTCATCGGCGCAAAGGTCGCAAGGGCTTCGCGCCCAAGGTTTCCAACCGCAAGGCGTTTGAAGCCGTGCTCTACCGGGAGCGCACTGGTTGCCCGTGGCGCGACGTGCCTGCCTTCTACGGCTTCTGGCACACGATCTACATGCGCTGGCAACGCTGGGTGGAAGCCGGAGTTCCGCAAAAAGCGATGATCGCCCGCTATCTGGAAGCGGTGAAGACCGGGGAGCTTGACCAAAGTTTTGCCTTGCTGGACTCGACCATCGTGCGTGCTCACCAACACGCCGCCGGAGCACGCAAAAAAAGGGACCGCAAGCCCTCGGACGATCCCGTGGCGGCCTGAGCACCAAGCTCCACACCGTGGCTATCAACGAGCGACAGGTCTTCGGGCTGATCCTGAGTGCAGGCCAGGCAGGCGATGCTCCCGTGGGCGAGGAAATGCTTGCCGAAGTACTTGGACGAGAAGAGATCAAGGCTGTCGGCGGTGATCGCGCCTATGACAGCGATGTCATCCGCACGATGCTGGCTAACGCCAACAAGGAGGCGGTGATCCCGCCGCGCTCCAACCGACTCAACCCACCCGCCTACGACAAAGAGAAGTACAAGGCCCGCAACAAAGTCGAACGCCTCTTCAATCGCTTGAAGCACTTTCGCGCCGTCGCTACCCGCTACGACAAACTCGCCCACATGTTCTTGGGCGGCATCCTCGCCGCTCTGCTCGCCGTCAAACTCGCTTGATCAGTTGTGAACAGAACCTAGGCTCGTGCCCGCAGCAACTAAAGCAAACAGCAGAGGCTTCCTTAAAGATTTACGCTTCAAAACATCAGCCCTCTTTACCGAGTTAACCCCCTCTGACGCGGCAACGAACGCGCTTTTTAAGCATCGCCATGGCGGCATTCTCCAATGTCGGGAGTAGGGGTTTCACCAAAACTTCTGAACACTCCAAATATCCGGGCAGCCCATCTTGGGATAAAACCCACCGCGAGCATAATGAGCCCTGCGTGGATGCTACCTCACCTTAAATGATGCTC
>CAZZYS010000507.1:0-2289 GCA_964658285.1 uncultured Verrucomicrobiota bacterium | reverse complement strand
TCATTGCGCAAACGACGCAACCGTCCGCCCGGGTGCGTGTCCTCGTCGATGCCTTGCGGACCGCGCGGCCCGACGCGGAAGTGTGTTTTCGCGACACGGTTTGCCAGCCGACCAAGGACCGCCAGGAAGCGTTGCGGAAACTGCTGGCCGAAGCGGAGGTCGTCATCGTGGTCGGCGGACGCCGCAGCAACAACACGCGCCAACTCGTCCTCGCCGCCGAAGCCGCCGGACGCCGCGCGCACCAGATCGAGCGTCCCGACGAACTCGACCCCGCCTGGCTGGACGGCGCGGAGGTCGTCGGGTTGACCGCCGGGACCTCGACGCTGCCGGAAACGGTCCGGGCGGTGCACGCGCGGCTGGAGGCTCTCGCCGCCAATTGCCGTGACCCGCACCATGCCTAGGCGTTCTCGACGCGGCCTCTTACCCAATGCAGTCCCAGTGCGCCGTGCGGAACTTGGTCCCGGAACTCCTCGATCTGACGCTCGCCCTCGCCGTTGATCGCGCGCACGAACACTCGGATTTCCTCGGCGGGTTGCGCGGGCGTCCACTCGTAGCGCCACAGGCTCCAACTGATCTTCGTGCCAGGCTGGTGAATCTCGGCGGGTGCGTAGGTCTGGCCGCCGTCGGTGCTCACCTCCACTTTGCTGATGCCCTTGTCGCCGCCGAAGGCCATCCCGCGAAACTCCACCTTTTGCCCCACCTTGAACGGCTCGGCAAACCCGCCCCCGGCCACCTGCGGCGCATCGATGCGGCTGGTCGTCGGCACGAAGATGTTCGGCCCCCAACCCTGCTCGGTGTAAAAACCGACGCCCTCGATGCCGTGGCGGTTGATCTTCAGGCGCGGGTCGCCCTTGGCCAGGAACTCCAGGCGCGTGACCCACTTCGGGTTGCGTTCGCCGTAGATGCCGGGCACGATCATGCGCATCGGGAACCCGTGATGGGGTGGGATGGGCTCACCGTTCATCTCCCAGGCCACGAGCGTCGTCATCTCGCTTGCCTTGGACAACGGGAAGGTCTCGAAGAAACCGTCCGCTGCGTGGAAAAGCACCGCCGCGCAGTCCGGCTTCGGCTTGACCATCGCCAGCAGGGAAGGCAGGGGCACGCCCTTCCAGAGGGCGTTGGAGATCAGGCCGCTGCCGATGCCGTAGGAGATGCATTGCATCGTCATTTCCTGTTCCACGGCGGGCAGGGCGGTCAGTTCGGAGAACGACCAGACGCGCGGGTTCTCCACGTTGCCGGTGATGTCGAAGCGCCAGATGTCGCGCGCCACGTCGGGGTCCACGAGGTTCTTGGTGACCTGATAGAACTTGTCGTTGGGCGTGATCTTCTGGACCTGCGGACCGCCGTACTGCGTGCCGTCGTACTCGAAGGTGCCGAGCCGGTAGAAGCGCCGCAGCATCCCGGCGAGCGCCGCCGCCGCCAGCGCGCCCAGGCCGCCCGCCAGGAAGCGCCGCCGGGTCAGACCTGCCGTGGACGGTTCGCCGGTGGGTGCGTTGGACGGCGCGGCGGTCAGCAGACCGTAGAAGAACACGATGGCCGACCCGCACAGGCCGAAGGACGCGAGCATCCCGAGTGCGCTGATGAAGGTCGCCGCAGCGGGCGGGCGGCCGTGGTAACTGGTCAACAACTGGGGCCAGAGCAGGATGACGAACAGCGCCCAGACCCCGAGCACGCCCGGCGCGATGAGTCGCCAGCCACGCGGATCGGTCAGCGGGCGTCCGGCGTTCCGGTCTTCCGACCGGGACCGCCACCAGAGGAACAACGCGTAGACAACCCCACCCACGCCCGCCGCCACGAGCTGGCCGGCCAGCGCGCCCTCGACCCCCTGGATTTTGAGCTGGGAATAGCCGCCGGCGCGCACGAGGGCGTCAATGAAAAACTTGACCGTCACGAACGGGAACGCCCGGTCGAAGATCATTTCGGTGGGCGTGGGGACATGCAAGAACAGCCGCAAAAACGCCATGAACGTCAGCATGACCAGACCCCCCAACAGTCCGGCCGCGGCTCCGTAGACGAGTGCCTTCAGGAACGAAGTGCGAGGTGGAAGAGGAGCTTGGTCAGCCATTGGAAGAACGCGGGGTTTCTGGTGTGATCAGGCGGCAGCGGGCCTCGGTGTAGGCAAGCAATGTTGTACGGTTGAAGGGTCTGTGCACAATGACAGAATGCAGCAGCACGCGAAATACGTCCTTGGGCGTACTCCGGGGCTGTACAAGAAGGTTCTGAACAGGCCGTTGCGGCCGGTCGTCCCCAAGGTAGGGATGGCTCTCCGAGCCAGTCCCTAATTTTCTT
>CAZZYS010000506.1:0-2296 GCA_964658285.1 uncultured Verrucomicrobiota bacterium | reverse complement strand
GCAGGGATGGCGCGAAATCCTGCAAGCGCATCTCGAACACACCTATTTGCCGGACGCTCCGGGGCGGGGCCGGGAGTTCTGGCGGCGGCGAGCCTTGGGCTGGGTCGTCGATCTGCTCCTGCCGCTCCAGGTCGTGCGGGCGTTTCTCTCGCCGCGCGTCATCGAATGGCGCGGACACCGTCTGCGGCTCGATCCCGACGGGCGTTTCGAATACGTCCATCGCCGTGGCAACCCATAAATGAATTGCCTTCCGCTCCAAGTGGCTTTTTTGACCGGTCAGAGCCGTCCCCCCGGCGCGGCCCTCACGCCCGCGCAAAGAGCGTTTCTTGACGCGCTGCCGTTGCCCGCGGGCGGACGGGTGCCGGTGAATTTCCCGTATCCCGACGACGACCGCGAGAAGTTTGCCACGGTGCCGCTGCTCGTCGCCAGCGTGCGCAACGCCCGGCAATATCTCGCCGCGCGCCAGCCGGGGTCCACGACCCGCCACGGCCCGGCGGTCGAGGCGCTCATCGCCCGCGCGGAACGCACGTTGTTCCTCGCGGGCAGTTGCGGCCTGGAGCTTTTCAATGCCCTCGCGCTGCCCGCCGACGCCCGGCGGCGCGTGACGATCTTCGCCTTCGGGCCGGTGGCGCGGCGGCGGCCGGATTGCGATGCTTTCCTCGTACAAGGCCGCCGCGACTGGCTTTCGCGCTGGTACTTCCGCACGGTGGACGCGCGGGTGGAGGCGGGGCACATGGATTACCTCGCCGACCCGGCCGTGCTCGCACTTGCCACAGACCTGGTGCGACGGCTTTCCGCCTGATGACAACCCGTCCCCTCATCGACCTCGCCGCCCCACCCTTCTGCGGTCATCTGCACCCGATCCTGGGCATCGCGCGCCGTTTGGCGCAGGAATACGACGTGCGGATTCTCTCCACCGAACTCGGCCTGACCCGCGCGCGGGCCGCCGGATTCGACGGTGAGGTGCTGCTGGCAGGCTGCGACGACGCCATCGCACGGATCGTCGGCGGACCCCGTGCCACCCGCAGCAATCCTTTTGCCCTGCACGCGCAGTTGCGCGCCAACCTGCAACTCATGGCACGAATGCGCGAGGAAACGGCCGCCCTGTACCGCCGCAGGACACCCGATCTCCTGATTGCCGACTTCACCTTGCCCATTGTCGGGATGGTCGCGCGGGAACACGGCGTTCCCTGGTGGACGACGCACGTCGCGCCTTGCGTGGTCGAGCCGTGGCAGGGGGCGGGCACACCGGCTTACGTCGGCGGATGGTCGCCACGCGGAGGGCTGTCCGGACGACTGCGCGACGGACTGGGCAACGGGTTGACGCGGTGGTTCAAGCGCACGGTGCACGCGCTCCATCGGCGGCGGTTCGCGGCGCTCGGTTTTCCGCAGGTTTACCGGCCGGACGGCACGGAGGCCGTGTATTCACCCGAATGCGTGCTCGGGCTCGGTTGGCCGGAACTGGAATTTCCTCGCCGCTGGCCGCCGGCGTTTCACCTGGTCGGACCGGTGGTGTTCACCCCGCCAGGCCACGATCCTGCGTTGACGTTCGCGCCGGATCGGCCGCATGTCCTCGTGACGTTTGGCACGCATTCGGGTTGGCTGAAAGAATCCGTGGCCGCAGCGGTACGCCGGGCGGCCGAAACGTTGCCCGGGGTCGGGTTCCATCTCAGCGACGGGGAACCCGAGGGCGAGAAAAAGGAGACGGCGACGGGGAACTTCCGGCGGATCCCTTACGTCCCGTACGACGTTTATCTCCCGCGCTACGGTCTGGTCGTACACCACGGCGGCACGGGCATCCTGTCCGCGTGTTTGCGGCACGGCCGACCCGCCGTGGTGTTCCCCGTGGACTTCGACCAGTTCGACCAGGCGGCACGATTGACACACGCGGGATTGGCGAGGCGTTTGCGGCGGCTGTCCGGGTTGGCGGACGCGGTGCGGGCCGCGCTAGCGGATGATGATCTGCGCGAGCGTTGCGCGGCGTTCCAGGCCAGGACCGCGGCGGCGGAACCGCCGGAGGAACGCATCGCCGCGATGGTCCGTTCGCGGCTGCGCGCGGATCGCTAAAGCATTTATTTTGAGATGTAGCGGGTTTCCGGGAGCGCCAACGGCGCGGCTTCATACGAGCCTGGGGCAACGCCCCAGGTTGGCGATGGGCTTCGGCCGAGCCCTGAAGGGGCGACTCATCTCGACTCGCCGCCCGGATGAATCGCCCTTTCAGGGTTTGTCCTTTGGTCGGTCCTACAGCGGTTTTCAAAAGGGTTGAGCGGCTGGTGGCAGGCGCACGACGTTTGCT
>CAZZYS010000505.1:0-2300 GCA_964658285.1 uncultured Verrucomicrobiota bacterium | reverse complement strand
GTGTCGCCCGGCTCGGTGATCTTCACCTTGCGCAGCATCTGGCGGACGATGATCTCGATGTGCTTGTCGTTGATTTCCACGCCCTGGAGCCGGTAGACCTCCTGAACCTCGTTGACGAGGTGTTCCTGGAGTTCCTGCGGCCCGCAGATGTCGAGAATCTCGTGCGGCACGACCGAACCTTCGGTCAACTGGGCACCCTTCTTCACGAAGTCGCCCTTGGTGACGACCATGTGCTTGGTCAGCGGGATGAGGTGTTCCTCCTCCGCGCCCGTGGTGGCGTCGCGCAGAATAAGTTTCCTTTTACCGCGCACGCTGCCGCCGATCTCGACGATACCGTCGATCTTGGCGATCTCGCACGCGTCCTTCGGACGGCGGGCCTCGAAGAGTTCCGCCACGCGCGGCAGGCCGCCCGTGATGTCCTTCGTCTTGGCGATCTTGCGCGGGGTCTTCGCGAGCAACGCACCGGCCTGGACCATCTTGCCTTCGTCCACGATGACGTGGGCACCGGCGGGGATGGAATAGCTGGCGATGACGGTGTTCTTTTCGCCGAGCAGGACGATCTGCGGGTGCAGGTCTTCCTTGTGCTCGATGACCACCGTGCCCATGACGCCCGTCGCCTCGTCGGTTTCGCGCTTCATGGTGACGCCCGGGATCATGTCGCGGAAATCCACCTTGCCGGCCTTCTCCGTGAGGATCGGCACGTTGTACGGGTCCCATTGGGCGAGGGTATCGCCCTTCTTGACCTCGGCACCTTCCCCGAAGGAAATGACCGAGCCGATGATCATGTTGTAACGCTCCAACTCGCGCCCGTCCTTGCCGTTGACCGTCACCGCGCCATTTTTCGTCAGCACGATGTGGCTGCCTTCGAGCGATTGCACGCTGCGGAAGTCGTGGAAGCGCACGGTGCCGTCGTTCTTCACCTTGATGATGGGCTGCTTGAACGTCTGGCTGGCCGTGCCGCCGACGTGGAACGTCCGCATCGTCAACTGCGTGCCGGGCTCGCCGATGCTCTGCGCCGCGATGATGCCCACCGCCTCGCCGAGCTTGACGATCTTGCCGGTGGCCAGGTTGCGGCCGTAGCACTTCGCGCACACCCCACGCAGACTCTCGCAGGTGAGGACCGAGCGGATTTTCAACTGCTCGACGCCCAGCTTGACGACCGCCGCGGCGGGAACCTCGTCGATGAGGTCGCCCGTCTTGATGAGCGTCTTCTTGGTGACGGGATCGACCACGCTTTCGCACGAGACGCGGCCCGAAATGCGCGTGGACAGGTCCACGACCTCTTCGTCGCCCTCGTAGATGCTCTTGACCACGATGCCGTTAACCGTGCCGCAATCGTCGTCGGTGATGATGACGTTTTGCGCCGCGTCCACGAGCTTGTGCGTGAGGTAACCCGAATCCGCCGTCTTGAGGGCGGTATCGGCCAGACCTTTGCGCGCACCGTGCGTGCTGATGAAGTATTCCATCACCGTCAGGCCCTCGCGGAAGTTCGACGTGATGGGCTGCTCGATGATCTCGCCCGAGGGCTTGGCCATCAGGCCGCGCATCCCGGCGAGCTGCTTGAGCTGCTGACGGTTGCCGCGCGCGCCGGAATCAACGGCCATGTAGACCGGATTCACTTCCTTGCGGCCCTCGTTGTGCTCGAGGGTGCGGAAGAGCACGTTGGAAATTTCGTCACCGGCGTGGGTCCAGATGTCGATGATCTTGTTGTAACGCTCGCCGTCCGTAATGATGCCGCGGCGGCGCTGTTTTTCGACCTCGCCGATGGACTTGTAGGCGCGTTCGAGTTCGACCTTCTTTTCGCCAGGAATGATCATGTCGAAGATGCCGATGGAAATGCCCGCCTTGGTGGCCTCGGTGAAGCCGAGTTCCTTCAGCCGATCCAGGGTTTCGACGGTGCCCTGCTGGCCCGCGAGCTGGTAGGTCTTCAGGATGATATCCGAGAGCTGTTTCTTGGACGCCACCTTGTTGAAGAAGCCCATGCCCTGCGGCCAGATCTGGTTGAAGCGCACGCGGCCGGGAGTGGTCTCGATCACCTTTTTCTCGCTGTCGCCAAAAAGACTTTTCTGGCCGAAGTCAGGGTTCTGGAAACGGATGCGGTCGTGGGTCTTGAGGCTGCCCTCCGTCACGGCGAAATCCACTTCCGAAGCGGTGCCAAACAACGGCAGGCGCTGGTTGGGATCAGGCTTCAGGCCGCCGACGACGCGCGGGTTCTGCGTGATGTAGTAGCAGCCCAGCGTGATGTCCTGCGACGGGGTGGTGATCGGCTTGCCGCTCGAAGGCGAGAAGATGTTGTTGGG
>CAZZYS010000504.1:0-2313 GCA_964658285.1 uncultured Verrucomicrobiota bacterium | reverse complement strand
ATAAGGTTGATCTCCCAGTTTGGTCCACTGCGACCGTCGCTGACGTAAACGCCATCGCAGATTTCAAACTGCCCACCGTCAGGCCGCACAGCGTCGGAAAACTACCTACGGATTTCCAAGCGGTCACCGCGTCAGCAGATCAGGCGACTTTCGGCTGGCCGTTCGACGCGGACAGACCGCCGTCGACCGGCAGGTTCACGCCGGTCACGAAGCGGGCGTCGCGACCGGCGAGGAAAGCGATGACGTCTGCCACTTCCGCCGGCTCCGCGCCGCGACCCAACGGGATCCGCTCGGCGAACTTTGCCATCAACGCCTCGTCATCCTTCATCCCGTCCGTCATCTCGGTGAAGGTGAGGCTTGGGTTGACGGCATTGACCCGCACGCCCTTCGAGCCGAGTTCCATCGCCAGCGAGCGTGTCAGGTTCGTCACGGCACCCTTGGCCGCGTTGTAGGCGCTCATGTTCCAGTCGCCGCCGATGCCGGATACGGACGACACATTGACGATGTTGCCCTTGGTCTCCAGCAGCTTGGGAAGCGCCGCGCGAATGGAGAAGAAGACGCCGTCGACGTCGATCGCCATGACCTTGCGCCAATCCTCGACCGCCATGTCCAAGAACGGGCCCATCCTCGCGATGCCTGCGTTGTTCACGAGTACGTCCAGGTGGCCGAAGGCGGAGATGGTGGCTTGCACCATCGCCTCGGCGGCCGCTTGGTCGGAAACGTCGGCCACGTGGACGAGTGTTCGCCCGGCATCGAGTTCTTTGGCGACATCCAGGAGCTTGGATTTCCTGCGCCCCACGAGGGTCACCGCATAGCCGTCGCGGGAGAACCGGCGCGCCGTGGCAGCGCCGATGCCTGAGCCGGCCCCGGTGATAATGACAACTTTGCCTGCGAAATCGGTCATGGCTGAATCCCAAGTTGTTTGCGGAGAGAGCGCGCGGACGCAGCGAGCATGACGATCGCCGCCGCGACGACGAGGCCGGACACGCCCCGGGTGGATGACGCCGCGCTGTCCGGCGTTCCACGAACTCGTTAGCGACCGCCTGGCTGGCGGAGGCTGCCACGCCTGTGACGAGAGCGCTATCGATCGCCGCGGAGCTGGTTCGTGGGGTCGTCGACAATTTAAAGAAGGTGGCCGCCGGCAAGCCAGACCAGATTGCTGCGGTGCGCGACGCCGAGGTCGGTATCCTCGACATGAGTACACACAGCACCCACGCGTCGATGGAAATGGCGCGTCGCTACAGCCGCAAGACGCCCAAGCAGCTCCAACACGCAGCCTCAAAGCGCCTTGCTGGACGGAAGAAGACGTTAGGACGGCTGCACCAGCGCAGGGGACACGATGCAGAGCGCTGCCGTAAGCGCCAAGGAAGCTTTACAGGGCCATGTCGATTTGATCGTAGAAGCAAACGAAGCGCTACCGGGCCCGTCCGACCTAGACTCCGTTCTGCGCGATCCGGAAGTGGACGAAGCAGCTCGAGTGCTCGTGCGCGTCGAAGTGCCTGGCAAAGCCGTGCGCGTGAATATTACTTTGCCTGAGGAGTTACTGGCAGCAGTAGATCGATTTGCGAAGCGTGAAGGGTTCACGCGATCAGGGCTGCTGGCGCAAGCTGTCCGTGACCGCCTAAGGGCCGGGCGAGACGCGGCCTAACGGAACCCAGACCGATCGACGGAACCAACCGTCCTAACCCGCTGAATGGTGGGTGCTGTAGGGTTCGAACCTACGACCCGCTGATTAAGAGTTTGTGTCCAGCAGCGCCGTGGATCTTAGGCTCGTATTAGGCTCTTATCGATAGTTGTGACAAAACAACGTACTAATATGTCACCGCTCGACATGCGTTGACAGGGTCTGGGCAGATCGTGCCAAATCCATCCGGACACAGGTCGGACACAAAATCCCATGCCAGGGCAGAGGCTCGACGAAAGGCTGGTGCGGGCGCTGCAGGCGCCCGAATCCGGAAACCGGATCACGTACGACACCGACGTGAAAGGGTTCGGGGTACGAATCACGGCCGCAGGCGCGAAGGCCTTCATCCTAAATTATACGGCTGGGGGCCGAGAGCGTCGGATCACCATCGGCAGCGTACCAGACTGGTCGGTGTCCGGTGCGCGGGATCGAGCCAAGCACCTTAAACGCTTGGTCGATCTGGGCGAAGATCCAATGGGAGACCGCCACGAGGACCGGGTGGCGCCGACGATCGCCGATCTCGCACAGCGTTTTGATGCAGATCACCTTTCCAAGCGGCGCGCTACGACCGCCAGAGAGTATAGGTCGATCCTCCGGGGACACATTCTGCCCGCCATAGGAAGGGTGAG
>CAZZYS010000503.1:0-2316 GCA_964658285.1 uncultured Verrucomicrobiota bacterium | reverse complement strand
GGGTACATGAACACGATCTCGATGTCGAAAAGGATGAACAACATCGCCACGAGATAGAACTTCACGCTGAAGCGCGGCTGGGAGTTCCCCTCCGGCAGCATCCCGCATTCGTAGGCGGTGTCCTTGATCTTCGTGCGCTTGCCCACCTTGCCGAGCAGGACGCTCACGATGAGCGACACGGCGGCAAAACCGATCGCCACGATGGCTTGCAGCAGAATGGGCAAATATTCTCGGATCATAAAATGAAGCCGGGGCGGCGCGCCGCCCCGGCTCGGGAAATCAGGTGGGCTAAAAACAGACTAGCTCGCGACGGGCACCGCGGCGGCGGCAACCGCCGGTGACGGCGCGGGCGGCGGGATCGTCGGCAAGGCATTGGCCAGCGAGTCCAGACCCTTGTACTTCTTGACGGTCTTCTTGACCATCCCCCGCGAAACGAGCGTTTGGAGCTTTTCGTAGGCGCGCAGACGCAGCATTTCCTCCCCGCCGCTCGCGGCGTTCCGGGCGCGGAGATTCGCGTGCACCAGATCAAATAGTTCCTTGAACTCGTAGGAGTTCTTCGAGGTGAGGACAGCGACCAACTCCTCGGTGACGAGATCCGGCAGGCGACGGGAGAAGGCGTTTTTCTTAGTCATGGCCATAGTGGGACAATACTATACCACACTGGCGAGGATGCGAAGGTTAATTTTTGGACGGCGACTGATCTCGCTTGGAAAACTACTCTCTCGTAACGGATTACGGAGTAGCCAGCGGCGCGGCGGGTGGAGCGGCCATAACTTCCTCCCCGCCCGGTTTGTGCATGTAGGATGTCGCGGCACCGACCGCCCCGCCGACGATCACCGCCGACGCCTGCCCGAAGGTGAACGAACCCACGGATTCCAGGAGGCAGCCGTCGGGATTGTACGATTGTGAGAGCACGGTGGGCGAAAGATGTTTGGCGATGGACTCCGGCTCCGGCAATTTGCCCAGATCGACGTATTCGTTCACCTGCGGAAGCAAGAACGCGGCGGTCACAGCGTACGGCTTGAGCGTCCCGTAGAAACGCTCGAAAAATGTCCGGCTGTCGAGGTAAGCAAACGACGTGTTCGGCTTTTCCACTTCGCCGTTGGCCGACTTGTAAGGTTCGCTGGCCGTGAAATTCGGCACCGGCGTTTTCTCACGGGTGGCGGCCTCCTGGACCTCCGGCGTGTTTAGCCCGAACAACAGATGCTTGGGGGTCACCGTCAAAGTCGGCGAAAGGCTGGCGACGTTCGGCACATCCACGGAGTGGAAGGTCAGCCCCCCGGCCTCGGAGGTTTCCCAACTTGCCTGCGGAGAGAGCGCGGCCGTGAAGTTATCCACGAATTTGCCCGCCGCGACCGGGTCCCGGACGTCGAGGGAGGCGATCAGGGTCGGCTGTGCCTGCCCCGCCGGCCAGTCGAGGTGAATGCTGGCCTCGTCCCCGAACGCGGCGTGGAAAGTATCCAGGGAGACGTTGTGTTCAGCGAACTTCGCTCCCAATTCGTTCAGTCCGATCAGGCCGGCGAGACCGGGGGTTGAAAAATTGGGATTCGGCCCCCCACCGTCAGGCAAGTCCAGCTTCTTCGGGATATTGAGCACGCTCGCCGCGTAGAGCACCGTGTCGGCGGTCGTCAGGGGCAACGAGCCGAGCTGCAGTTTTGCCAGGTCCTGGCTGATGCCCGGGGCGTAGATGTAAATGGTGTCGCGAATCTTTCCGCTCTCGAACCCCGTCGATGCGCCGACTGCCTTGACCTTCTCGGCTTCCGCGCGCTGCTTGGCGTCCACCGCCTGACCGCTGGCCTCGGCCAGATCGAAAATCTTCGCCAGAAAGGGTTTTGTGCGCCCAAAGATCAGGCTGGAACGCCCCGCCGGCAGCTTCGCCAGCACGGCGGCGTAATCGGCGTCCTTGTCAAGCGTCGGCTGGCTGGCGGCAGGGCCACGATGCTCGGCGCGGTCGATGGTGGCTTTCAGGGAATCGAGGTCATTCGAGACCAGATACCAATCTTCGAGATATACGGACGCCAGCGACGAGTGTTCGTCGAGACTAACAGTCTCGATGGCATGACCTTCGTAGTTGAGGAGGTCCGCCTTCGACGCCGGATGTTGCTTGCGAAGTTCCGCCTTCGGTGTCGCCAAAAGCTGGTCCACGTCTGCGCTCATGCCTTTGAATTGGAAACCGGCCACCACGCGCGGTTCGTTGGTGGCCTCGTCGAGCGCGGTCACCGCGACAAACAGATTTGTCAATCCGAGCTTGTCGGCTTTCGCTAGGGAATCGTCGAGTTCGGCGTGCGGCGGCAGCTTCGAGAGCGGCTTGGCTAG
>CAZZYS010000502.1:0-2320 GCA_964658285.1 uncultured Verrucomicrobiota bacterium | reverse complement strand
CCCCCCCGCCTGCGGCGGGCTTCCCACACGCCCTCCGAGGACCGGACGGTCCCGTCCGCGACGGCACCTGCCCGGAATTGCGGTGGACTAGCGCGGCGTTGCGGTCGGCACCGCTCGCGGTTGCTTTGCCCGCGCGCCCGTGGTGGTCTGGGGGTGCGGACTTTTGCACCGCACGGTTTTGGCTTCCCTCTCTCCATCGCTGCCCGACGCCACCACCCGGGACCAGCCCCAAGCCGAGCGGGGGGCCTGGAAAACCATCGACGGAACGTGGCGGCGGCTGCACGGGAACTTCGCCGAGCGCGGCCTGAGCATCGAATGGCACGACTTCCGCCTCGCGCACGACATGGACTGGGGACGCTCCTTCCATCCCGGCAGCCTGGAGGTGTGCCTGAACTTCGCGGGCACCGGCACCTTGCAGGACGGGGACGCCGAGCGCACCATCGGCCCCGGACAGATCGCCATCTATACCTTGCCGGGGAAGCGGCTGCGGGCCACCCGGCACGCGGACAGTTTGCACCGCTTCCTCACGGTGGAACTCACCCCCGATTTCCTGCGCACGCACTTCGCGCCGGGCGAACTGGCGAAGATCACGCTGGCCATCCGGCGGTTCGTGGAGAGCAACGGGGAAGCGGCCCCCTATCTGGAGATTCGCGCCCTCCCCGCGTCCTTGCTGGCGTCGCGGGTGCAGTTCGTCGAGCCGCCGGTGTCCGGCCCCGCGCGCAACACCTGGTACTTGGGCCGGGTGCTGGAAATCCTCGCCCAGACCATTTTCCCCGATGAGGACCCCGCCGAACTCTTTTGCCAGCGTCACCAGCGCGGCAACCGCGAGCGGGTCGAACGCGTGCGCTACCTCGTCGAGCGCGACCTCGAAAACCCGCCCTCCCTCGACATGCTCGCGCAGGAGGTCGGGTGCAGTTCGTACTACCTTTCCCGCATCTTCGCGCAGGAGACTGGCGCAAGCATTCCGAAATTCTTGCGCCTGAAGCGGATGGAAAAGGCAGCCGATCTGCTGCGCACCGGGCGCGCGAACGTCACCGAGGCCGCCGTCACCGTCGGCTACGCGAGCCTGAGCGCCTTCAACAAAGCGTTCCTCGATCACTTCGGATGTTGCCCGGGTTTGTATCCGCACGCGCAAATCCAGGGGCGTACCGGGGCGGGCAGGACCGGGCAGAGGACCTGACTTGCATGGGCACGCTGCCGCATGGTCGTCCCACCGGGACCCGGGCGAATTTTGGTCTTGCAGGCGGCGGACCGGCCGTTATTTTTATGGTCAATATGCTCTCCCTCCAGACCCTACGCTCCTCCCGTGCCGTCTCGCTCCGCTCCCTGCACGCCGCCTGCCGGGTGGGTTTCCTCGCCCTGGCCTTGTTGGGCCTCGTGGTGACCCACGCCTCCGCCGGCCCCACGAAGGGCAAAGAAAAGGAGTTCGTGCAGACCAACGACGAGATCGCCTCCGTGGACACCAAGGCGAAGACGGTCACCGTCGCCACCGTGTCAAAGCAGGTCCCCGTGCGTGCCGGAGCCGTGCTGAAGGACGATGGCGCTCACACGACCAAAACCGTGACGTACACGGTGATTGCCACGACGGAGATCGAGGTCAACGGCCAGAAAAGCGACATCAATGGGTTGCAGAAGGGCATGAAGATCAGCGTGACCAAAGGGACGGATGAGACCGTCGCCGCCCGTCTGGTGGCTCATTGAGACGAGATCGACCGGTGCGCCGTCAGGGGTTGCCCGACCTGCCCGGACCGTGTAATAGCACCGGGATGGAAAGCGGCGACCCGGCGCAAGCGCAAGTCCTGGACCTCGCGGCCGTGCAGGCGTTCCAGCGGGCTTTTGCTGCCGCTCGCGAGTGGGATCAATTCCACACCCCGAAGAATCTGGCGATGGCGCTCGCGGGCGAGGCGGGTGAGTTGCTGGAAATCTTTCAGTGGCTCACGCCGGAACAATCCGCGCGGATCACTGATACCGCAAAGGGCAAGGCAGCCGTCGAGCACGAACTCGCCGACCTGCTCGCCTACGTGATCCGGCTGGCCGACGTGCTCAAGATCGACTTGAACCAGAGCCTTTGGAACAAACTCAGGCTCAACGAACGAAAGTATCCGGTCGCGCTGGCCAAGGGCCACGCCCGGAAGTATTCCGACCTCTCCGAAGCGTGAGGGCAATTTCTCCGGTCAGACCGCCGGTCGTCAGTTAAGGCACACCGTTTCTCAGGTTGGTTGAGACGCTTCTGGTCGGTGGATGGCGCTCTCCGAGCGGCATTGGTTTGCTTCACGCCGCAGGCGTCTATTCACTTCCAGGCGGCGGTCGCCGCGCGTGG
>CAZZYS010000501.1:0-2332 GCA_964658285.1 uncultured Verrucomicrobiota bacterium | reverse complement strand
TCGTCGGCGGTGGCAACATCTGGCGCGGGGCCGCTGCCGCCGGCCGCGGGATGGATCGCACGATGGCCGATTACATGGGAATGCTTGCCACCATCATGAACGGCATCGCCCTCCAGGGCGCGTTGGAGGACATCGGCGTCGAAACCCGCGTGCAGACGGCCATCGAGGTCAAGAACGTCGCGGAACCCTACGTCGTCCGCCAGGCCATCGGCCATCTGGAAAAAGGGCGGGTGGTCATCTTCGTGGCAGGCACCGGCAACCCGTTTTTCTCCACGGACACGACGGCCGCCCTGCGCGCCAGCGAGATCAAGGCGGAGATCATCCTCAAAGCCACCAAGGTGGACGGCATTTACACCGCCGATCCCGTCAAGGACCCGACCGCCACGCGCTACGACCGCATTTCCTACACGGAGGCCCTTTCCAAGCGTCTCGCCGTGATGGACTCGACCGCCTTCAGCCTTTGCCAGGACAACAAGGTGCCGATCATGGTCTTCGACATGAACCAGCCTGACAACATCCTCCACGCCGTGCTCGGCCGGCAGGTCGGTACTTTGGTGACGGACGAGGGGTGAGCGCCGGCGCGGTCAGACCGTGTTCCCGCCGCGCCGACCCCGAAACCGGTATCCGGCCGGTGACTTTCCGGGTGGCGAGGGGCGGGAACGTGCGATATAGCTAGGAACGCCACGCCCCGGTGGCAGCGCTTTCCCTCCCGAGCGTTTTCATATCTTTTCTCCCTTCCCGATGACCACCGACGACATCCTCCTCGAAGCCGAAGAAAGCATGGACAAAAGCGTCACTTACATGACGCACGAGTTTTCCAGCGTGCGCACGGGCAAGGCTTCCCCGGCGCTGGTCGAAAACATCGACATCGAGGCTTACGGCGCGAACATGAAACTCAAGCAGCTCGCGCTCATCACCACGCCCGAGCCGCGTTTGCTCGTCATCCAGCCGTTCGACGCCGCGACCGTGAAGGACATCGAGCGCGGGCTGAAGGAATCCCGCCTCGGCATCATGCCGGCAGTGGACGGCAAAATTATCCGCCTACCGATCCCCGAATTGAGCGAGGAACGCCGCCGCGACCTCGTCAAAGGCATCAAACAGATGGCCGAGGAGGCGCGCGTGCGGGTGCGCGGACATCGCCGCGAGGGGATCGAAAGCGCCCGAAAAGCCAAGAAGGACGGTGGCATGACCGAAGACCAGCTCGCCGACCTCGAAGACGGCGTGCAGAAGCTCACCGACCAATACATCAAGAGCATCGATGACCATCTCACCACGAAGGAAGCCGAGATCATGAAAGTCTGAGCCGCGAGGATTACTCATTTGTATGATGGATCAGGAACAATTCCGCATCGGACGACGCAAGGGCTGGCTGGCGAGGGCAGCGGTCCCGGTCTGTCTTTTGACCGCGACCGTCCTCACGGCCAGCGCCGCGCCCAAAGCCAAGCCGACGGCGGCAGCCAAACCTGCGGCGAACACGAAACGCACGGTGCCGGATTTCACCTGGATCGGCGCGGGCGGGAAAATATATCCCGGCAAGAATTTCCGTGGTCAGCCGGTGGTGATCCTCATCGGCGCGTCCCCCGAGGCGGGTGACGTGCGCAAACAGGCAGGGCGGATCGCGGACAAGTACCTGGATTTCGCGGCGAAGAAGACGGTGTTCGTCGCGGCGTTCACCGGGACGGTGGGCCGGGTGCAATCGGATGTCCCCTTCGTCATCGCACAGAACGGCCCGGCGGTGGCGGCGAACTTCGGGGTGCAGGGAAAGGGGATCGCGGTTGTCGTGCTCGGTCCCGACGGCAACGTGGACTTGGTTTCGACGCAGGTGGAGGGCGCGCAACGCATCCTCGACATCATCAACAACACGTTCCAGACGCAAGCGGCGGCGCGGACCGGACAGGGGAGCTAGGCGCGGGGTGGCGGGTCTTCAGCGCGATGAAATTTGGTGTTTCCGCTCCGCCCGGTTTCGTCGCCGACGGATACTGGCGTCATACGCGAAGCGAAGAATTTCGTGCCCGTGAACGAGCGTTGAGATTGGCTGTTGTTGCCGAGTTTGCCCCGAAGCTGAAAGCCGCACACGACTGGCGTGAACGCTTGCATGTGCGTTGGCAAGAGTATTGCGCTTTGCGTGTTGAGTTACGTCGGCTGTACCCACCGCCCGGCAGCAGCTTTTTCCGCGCTACTAGTTGCGGAGACACGAGTCGGTTCATCTGACGACAGTCAGACTCCGTCTGACCAAACGCCGTAGCGGTTCCACGTGACTCTGGATCAAGTCCGCTGCTTACAGCCGTTTTCAAATCCCTTGAGCGACTCGTTCCCCGGGGACACCGCTTTT
>CAZZYS010000500.1:0-2340 GCA_964658285.1 uncultured Verrucomicrobiota bacterium | reverse complement strand
ATCCTTCTGGAAGGAAGCGTCAAAGGACAGGCATGGTGATCCAAGCCGAAATAGGGACTGCCTCGGAGAGGCATCCCTACCTTGGTTGGATGCCGCTGCGCGGCGGCTGTGCGGAAGCTTTTTCACGCGTTTGATCAATGCGCCAGCGCCGTGTTCCAATGGCGGATGGCCTCGCGCAGCGCGGCGTAGTCGGCGGCGGGCACGACGGGCTGGAGCAGTTCGAGCCGCGCCACGCGCCGCACGGTGCGCTCGTTCACGCGCTCCCAGGTGATGCTCATTTTCTGCCCGCCGACTTCCGCCTGCCGGGGCGGCGGCAAGGGGGTCGGCACCTTGTCCGGAGACCCATACTGCAACCGCACCTTTTGCGTGAACATCATGGGCTGGCCGTCGTTGAGCCACAGCGGCCGGTCCCGCGTGGGCGAACTGAAAATCTGCAGCCCGGACGGCTGGACGCGCGGCAGATCGCCGCCCGCCGACGCCGCCTCCGCTTGCAGTTCCACGCCGTCGCGCAACGCGCTGACATCGCTCACCCGACCCTGGGTGAAATCCGCGCTCGGCCACAGATCGGCGAGCATCCCGTAGAGTTGTGCGCCGCGCTGGACCGGCGTCAACCCGCGAAACACCCGGCGCAACCCATCGTCGGCCAGACCCGTGGCGGAGCGATGGAAGCCACCGCGCCAGCCGCCCTGGTCGTCCTGAGCGAGTTCCCAGTCGTCGCGGACCTCCGACACCGTGCCCTTGCCGTTGGCCACCGTCTTGAAACCGGCCTTGTCCTGGTCGAACACCAGCCCCGCCCGGCCGTAGTCGCCCGGCGGCACGAAGCCGAAAGGCGTCACGCTGTCGGTGGAATCGAGCCACAGGTCGTCCGGCTGCCCGGCCTCCGGCGCGCGCGGTACGAAGCAGATCGCGTGGTTGAACTGCCAGCTCGGGAAACTCACGTCGGTCGCCGACCCGCGGTTGAGCAACACGAAATCCGCGGGGATGTTCTGGCAGCGCAGCAACGCGACGAGCAGGTTCGCCTTGTCCTTGCAATCGCCGTAGCGGTTGGCCAGCACCTGCGCCGGCGTGCGGGGGCGAAAACCATGCACGCCGCACTCGATGGCTACGTAGCGCAAGGCCGAGACGAACTCGAACGAGCGGCGGATGCGGTCGGTGCGGTCCGTCGCCCCGTTGCCCAGTTCCCCGGCGGTCTTGCGCACCGTGTCGTCGATCAAATCCGAACCCTGCGCGATGCGGCGAAACCACACCGCGAACTCGTCCCACGACGGCAGCGAGGAGACCGCCACGGCCGCCATCCACTGCGACGCGGGCGGGTCGCCCGGCAGCGATTCCGCCGCCGGGATCAGCCCGAGCTGCCAGCGGTAGACGTGCCGTCCGCCTTCGGTGGATTCCGCCGCCCGGGCGTTGGGCAGGTTGTTGAGCGCGACGCGGTACGTGCCCTTCGCGGGGACCCGCACCTCCAGGGAAGTCTGGAGCACGGGCACGTCGCGCTGGATGGGTAGCACCTCCGAGACGTGCGGCAGCGACGCGTTCAAGACCGCCTGGGTACGGTAGCTAACCTCGATGACGCAGCCCGCCCGAGTGTTGGGCAGGAAAATCATGCTCACGCCGCTGCTGTCACCCGAATCCGGGTCCGACACGGCGGGCAGCCGGGCGGGGTTGTAGGCCGTCGCCGTGCCGTCGGGTTGGATGACGCGGGCGATTTCGAGCTTGCTGGTCACGCTGGGCGGGTCTTGCGGCAGGAACTGGTTGGCCCAATCCTCGACGGCTTCCTCGCGGGCGATGAAAACCCGGCGGTAGGTGCGGGTGTCGGTCGTGCGGTCGTCCTCGATGGTGAAGGCGAGGCGTTGTTCGAGCAGGAGCGCGGCGTGGCCGTCGGGGTTCGGGACGGCGCGGGCGTCGGCGATGAGTTTGCGCGTGGCGTCGGTGGCGGGTTGTTGTTCCCACTGTGCGGCGGGGTCGCGGATTTTCACCGGGATGTCCGCCACGCTCGAACCCTTGGGAGGGTTGCCGGCCGCGGGCGACGCCGCGCGGTCCGTGGCAGGCGGCAGGTTCACGCCGAAAGGCGCTTCGAGGATTTCGCCGGTGGACGGGTCGGCCAGCCGGGGATGCTCGGTCTGGGCGAGGCTGGAGGAAACGTATTCCTGCTCGACCAGCGCCGCCGCCCGTGCCGCGATGGTGGCGAACGCGGCCTTCGGGTTTTCGGCGAACGCACTGACCCAGGCGGCGGGAAAACGCGGCTGGCCGTCCTCGCCGTCGGCCCGGGTGGCGGAGAGCGCGGCGCGGCGCGGGCTCCGCAGCACGGGCAGGAACGCCCCGCTGTCGCTCGTGCCGATGAGA
>CAZZYS010000499.1:0-2369 GCA_964658285.1 uncultured Verrucomicrobiota bacterium | reverse complement strand
TGGTGGCCGGTGGTCCAGATTAGAAGAGGCGAGCCTGCACCGTCAACGCCGTGGAGGGACGAGGCACCATCGGGCGGTGCGCGGCAGCGGCAACCGAGCAGGTGGCTGGTGTCGGGGCGGCGGGTTTGGTTGCGGCTTCCGACTGTTGAATGTTTGTGGGAGTCGCGGAATCAACCCCGGACATGCTGCCGAGGTTCCATCCGCAAACGGCGAGCGAACTGAGCAAGCAGGCTGCAAGGAGGATTTGGAGCAGGCTGTCGAGAAAAGCCGCCCGCCGGTCGCTGGCGAAGTCGAGCAGGGCGCGATAGTTGCGGGTTGAATTGTGCTTGGCAACATTGACGGGACCGGACAAAGGGCGGTCGCGGAACAAGTCAGAAGTGGTGATGTCTTTGGAGTTCATAAGGTCTTGAAGTTGAGTGTTTCACAGCCGCCTTGATTGCTGCTGTGCCTCCTCCTATTTGCAAGACCGATGCCTAGCTCGTGAAAATTGTTAACCGCTCATTGAGAGCAACTTGTAAAAGTTGGGTTTTGCTGTTTTGCAGCGCGATGTCCCGCAACCGGAATCTGAGCGTCCCATTTTCGGGACGGGCGGCGTATCGAACCAATAGGCGGTATCAGCCGCCGGTCGTTACCAAGGTAGGGACGGCTCTCCGAGCGGTCCCATTATCTCTGGATGGACGTTGTATAAGCGGTGAACATCCCAATCGGAGCAGACAATCAGGGACCGCTCGGAGAGCCGTCCCTACCTTATTGTCACGAAGCCGCTTCGCGGCGGGTGCGCTCGACCATGGTAAATACGCCGGCAGGTATTTTCTATCCGATATTAGGACGGCCTCACAACGATTCGTGCTGCCTGCCACCTCAATGAACAGTCGCTGCATCGTTGGCAACTTTTCCCAACGCCGCCGCCATGCGTTCAACGATCCGTTCCGCCTGGTCGCCGATGCCATGCCGCTGTACGAGCCATCGAGGCTCATCGTAAGAGAGCCACGTTTTACCGGCAGCATCCTGCCAGACAAGAGCCTTCAACGGCAAATCGATTCCGAGAGTTTGACCCAATTGCATCAACGGTGTGCCCGCCTGGGCGTTGCCAAAAAGAATGACCTCGGTAGGCCGCAGGTCCAGCCCCACCGCTGCCGCTCCGGCGGCATGATCGACGCGGACAAATACCTGCATACCTTGCGCGCGTATTCCAGTTTCCAGCCGATCCATGGTTTCTTTTGGCCCGAAACTGCTTGGGAGCGTCGTTAATCCTTCCATGAAGTTTTCGTTTGTTGAGGTTGTGCCCTCGACCGCGCGGGTACGCCGGAAAACAACGAACCGAGTCCTTCCGAAATTGTGGGATGAGTGATGACCGCATCGCGTAACACCGTGTAGGGTAACCCTGCGCCCATGACGATCTGCACCGCCGCCAGCAACTCGCCCATCTCCGCGCCGAACGCGGCGAAGCCCAGGATCTGATCGTTGTCGGCGGCGATGAGCGCCTTCATGAAGCCGCGTTCCTCGGAGAGCGTGCGGGCGCGCAGCACCGCTGCCATGGGGAGCTTGGCCAGGCGGTAGCGAATCCCGCGCTCCTTGGCTTCCCGTTCGCTCAGGCCGACCCGGGCGAACTCCGGGTCGGTGAACAGGCAATACGGCACCTGCCGGCCGGTGGTGACGTGATTGCCGCCCGCAAGGTTGTCCCGGACCACCCGGAAATCATCGAACGCCACGTGGGTGAATGCCGGACTGCCCGCGCATTCCCCCACCGCCCAAACATCCGGGGCCGTGGTTTCCAAACGCGGGTTGACTTTGATGTAGCCGTGCCCGGTGACCTCCACGTTCGCCAGGTCCAGGCCGATGCCGTCCGTGTTCGGGGTGCGCCCACTGGCGACGAGAAGGTCCGTGCCTTGCAGGGTCATCGCCACGCCATCCTGCATCCATTGCAACCGCACAGCCGCGCCGGATGATCCCTCGACGCGCGTGATCGTCGCGCCGGTGTGTACGTCGATCCCTTCGCGACGGCAGAGCTCGTGCAACGCTTCATACACATCCGGGTCTTCACGGTGGGCGAGATGCGCGTTGCGTTCGATGATGGTTACCCGGCTGCCGAACCGGCGCATGGCCTGGGCGAATTCCAGCCCGACGTAGCCACCGCCGATGATGACCAGATGTTCCGGGACGCGGTCCAGTTCCAGCGCCTCCACGTGGGTCATGAGACGGCTTTCCCGCAGGCCGGGCACGTCTTCCACCGTCGCGCGGCTGCCGGTGCTGATGATGACGCGGTCACCCTCCAAGGTCCTGGTCCCGCCGTCGCCGAGTTTTACCTCCAGGGTTTTCGGGGCGACGAAGCGGCCCTCTCCCATCACCAGTTCCGTGCCGGTGGCTTT
>CAZZYS010000498.1:0-2376 GCA_964658285.1 uncultured Verrucomicrobiota bacterium | reverse complement strand
CTCGGCATGTGGACGCCGTTGGTCACGTAGCCGATGGGCACCTCGTCCTCCGGCCAGCGAGAAAAAAGCGGCTCGAAAAGGTGCCGGCTGACCTGCCCGTGCAGGCGGCTCACGCCGTTGACCGACCCGCTCCCACGAATGGCGAGGTAAGCCATGTTGAAAGGTTCCGCAGCGTCGTCGGGATTCGCGCGGCCCAAGGCCAGCAAATCGCGGAGGCTCAGCCCGAGCTTCTGTTCGGCATAGCCAGTGAGGTATTGGGCGACGAGGGAGGGTTCGAAGCGGTCGAAGCCTGCCTCGACCGCCGTGTGGGTCGTGAAGAGATTCCCAGCGCGTGTCGCCGCCAGCGCGGCCGCGAAGGGTTGGCCGGTTTCCTGCATGTAAGCGCCGGCGCGTTCCAGCACGGCAAACGCCGCGTGGCCTTCGTTGAGATGACAAACCTCCGGTTGGACGCCGAGCGCGACGAGCAAGCGCCAGCCGCCGATGCCCAGCAGCATTTCCTGCTTGAGCCGCAGTTCCGGGCCGCCGCCGTAGAGTTCGCTGGTGATGCCGCGATGGGCGGGGAAATTCGCCGCGTCGTTGCTGTCGAGCAGATAGAGTTTCACCCGGCCGACCTGGACCTGCCAGGCGCGCAGCCAGACCGAGTAACCCGGCAGGGCGATTTCCAGGCGCAGCCACTCGCCGTTCGGCTGGCGCAACGGGGTGATCGGCAACTGGCCGGGATCGTTGTAGGGATAGAGAGCCTGCTGCGCACCATCCCTGTCGATCAGTTGGCGAAAGTACCCTTGCTGGTAGAGCAACCCCACGCCGACGACCGGTACGCCCAAGTCGCTGGCGGCTTTGAGCTGATCGCCCGCTACGTTGCCAAGCCCGCCCGAGTAGATGGGCAAAGCTTCGCTCAACATGAATTCCATGCTGAAGTACGCGACGCACGTCAGCGAGGCCTGCGCATGATGTTTCTGAAACCAGGCAGGCGTCTGCGCCGCTCGACGCTTCCCTTCCAACCGGTCATCCAGAATTTTGCGGAAGACAGGATCGGCCAGCGCATTTGTCAACCGGTCCCGCGAAACCGTTTGCAGGACCACCCACGGGTTGTGAGTCAGTCCCCAGAGTTCGGGGTCGAGCTGCCGCCACAGGGTGTCGGCGGCGTGATTCCAGGACCAACGCAGATCGAGCGCGAGTTCAGCCAAGGAACCGAACCCTTCGATCTCCGTGGGCAGGAGATTGTAAGTGCAACGACTAACATCGGATTGGTCTTTCATGATTTCCCTTCACCGCCCTTTGTTCACTCAACTTTCTATTCGAGACCTGTTTTCCAAAGACGCCACTTTGGCCAGGCGGCGGCAATGCCGCTCCGCACCGCTAAAACGTGCGGCGAGAAACGTCTGCACCAGTTCCCACGCAAGCGCGGGACCGACCACCAGGCCGCCGAGACAAATCATGTTCAAATCATCGTCCTCCACGCCCTGGTGCGCCGAGAACGTGTCGTGGATCAAGCAGGCCCGGATGCCCGCTACTTTGTTTGCGGCGACCGAGGCCCCGACGCCGCTCCCGCAGATGGCGACGCCACGCGCGACTTCGCCGCCAGCCACGGCGCGCGCCAGGGGCACGACGAAGTCCGGGTAATCATCGTCGGGCCTCGGCTGGCGGTCGCCGAAATCGAGGACTTCGTGACCCGCATCGCGCAAACGCGCGACGAGGAAATTCTTCAACTCGAACCCTCCGTGGTCGGTCGCAATCCCGATGGATTGCGACCTCGTGGGCAACACGGTCAGGGAGTCAGGCATGTTGCTTTCCAGGTACTTGACGCCGTGATGCAGACGATTAGTCGTCGAAGCCCCAGGAGGATTCGACGACGAGCAGGTTCTCGACCGAAAACACGCCGGGCGCAGCCCAGGCGACGCGTTGCGCCTCGTCGTGCTCGGCGTAATTGCGTACGGTGCCCGTGAGCGTCACCTTGTTACCGGAGGTTGCGACGTGGACCGCTTCGGCGTCGAGCAAAGCGTTGCGTTCGAAGGCGGCTTCGATGGAGGTTTCGATTGCCGACGCCACGAGCCTCGGTTTGATCGTGATCAGGTTGGTGACCCCTTTGACACCCGTCAGGTCGCGCACCGCGATTTCGGCGGAGTTCTTCTGGTACCACCATTCTACCTCGCCTTCCAAGGTCACATGACCGTCGCGCACCATGACCGTGGCTGCACCTTTGGGAAGCGACGAAGACCAATCGAGTCGGCTGGCCACGGCGGAGGCAATGTCTCCGTCGCTGCGTTCCCAGGAGTTCGGCAATTTGACGACGATATCGTCCGCGATGGCGTTCACGCCCGAAACCCGCTTGGCGGCGTGGACGGCGTTCCATTTCTCGCCGTAGCTGGTGGCAAA
>CAZZYS010000497.1:0-2376 GCA_964658285.1 uncultured Verrucomicrobiota bacterium | reverse complement strand
ACAAAGGGCTAGTGTCCGTGAAATTCGCTTCCGAATTTCCGAACCAGGACACTAGTACACCTCGTCGGAATTACGAACCCCTTTGGACGTCTCACGCCACCAGCGGCTTACCCTTCATTGTCCAGCGAAACGGCCTCGCCATCGTGGCATTGAAGTAGTCGATGAAGCTCTCGATCCTCTGCTGAAGATGTTCCTTGGATGTGAAATTGCCGCGGTGCAGAAGCTTACGGAGCAGGATCGAGAACCAGATCTCGATCTGGTTGAGCCAAGAGGCGTGCTTGGGCGTGAAGTAAAAGGTGATCCGGTGACTGGCATCGCGCAGGAACGCCTGGCGTGTCGCCATCGACTGGAGGATGCCGGATTTTCCCTTCTCGCCGAGCTCTTCGTTGATGCCGCAGAGCTGCGCGACCAAGCGGACCACCCCTTCGGACATGTGGGTGTTGAGGTTGTCGCAGACCACGTCCCACGGTGCCGCCGGCGGCGCCGAAGCGAACAGACTCTCCAGGAACGCCACGAAATCCGCCTCTGTGCGGCTGTCGCCGATGGTGCCGCGGACTTTGCCCGAGGCTACGTTGAACGCGGCGATCAGGGCTTTCGAGCCATGGCGGATGTACTCGAACTCCCGCCGTTCGACGTGGCCGGGCTTCATCGGCAGGCTTGGTGCGGCGCGTTCCAGCGCCTGGATACCGGTCATCTCGTCGATTGAAACGGTCTGCTTGCCTTGTTCGGCACCCGCGGCCACGGCCTGATACACCGCGCAGATGTCGGCGCACTTCTTGTCGAATTCGGGATCCGGCTTGGCGGTTAGCCAGTAACGCTTGCGATGCGGCTTGAGATCGGCCTCTTTTTTAAAAAACGCCCGACGGAGCCGTGCGAGATGCTTTTAACGATGCCGCGGGCTACTGATTGTCGGGCCAGTTCGCTTTGACTCCAGTGACTGATCGCGACATCGAGCGTCTCTGGGTTTTCACAGGCCAGGGCGATGATCTGGCAGATCACCTCCGGCGTGAATGTCGCCGGGGCACCGCTGCGGGGCGCGTCGCTCAGACGCGCCGCCACGCCGGCCGAGGCATCCGCGTTGAGCCACCGGCGGCGCCAGTGACCGGCCGTCTTGCGCCAAATCCCCAATTGCTGCGCCGTCTCGGTAATCCCCAAACCGGTCGCGGTCAGCAGAATGATCCGCGCCCGTTCCGCCAGTTTCTGTGGCGTTGAGTGCGCCCGCACCAGCTCGTTTAGTTCCCGTTCATGCTCAGCCGACAGTTGCACCCGTGAAGCCTTATAAGCTGGCACGATATCCTCCTCTTCCCGATCGAGAGGGTCGACTCGCATCAAAGTTGGATTCACACCTATGGCCTGAAGCGCAGAGAGGTCGTTTTCAGCGAAACTGTGGCAAATGCGACTCGGTGCGCCGTAGTGGTCCAACCGAGTCGCCAGTTCCAACGAGGTGTACTAGGGCCTGTGGACATTCATCGGAGCTCGATTAAAACGGCTGCGACGTTGATCATGGCGCTGTAGCTGGTGTCGGTCTTGTCGTAGCGTGTGGCAATGCGGCGGAAGCGTTTCAGATGACAGAAGAAATTCTCCACCAGATGACGCCATGAGTACATCGCGTAGTCGCAGGCGATTGACGTGGCACGGTTGGTTTTCGGTGGGATGACCGCCTGTGCCCCGCGACAGTGCAATGCGGAGCGCAACAGATCGCTGTCGAAGGCTTTATCAGCCAGCAGAGCGCCGAACGTGAGGCCTTTGATCAGCGGCGCGACGCCCACGCTGTCATGGCGCTGACCTGGCAGCAGGACAAAGCGCACCAGATTGCCAAGGGCATCGACGAGGGCGAGGATTTTGGTGCTCAGACCACCCCGAGAGCGACCGATAGCCTGCGTGTGTGTGCCACCCTTGGCACCGGTGCCATGTTGATGAACGCGGACAATGGTGCCGTCGATGCAGGCGTATTCCAGATCGGGTTCATCCGCGACGGTGCTGAAGATCTTCTCAAAGACACCTTTCACGCACCAGCGTCGGAACCGGCGGAAGACCGAATTCCAGCAACCGAATTGGCGATCGAGATCACGCCAGGGTGCTCCGGTGCGGGCTATCCAAAGAACCGCGTCCAAGAACCTCCGATTGTCGGCACCATGCCGGCCAGGGTCACCGGGCTTGCCTGGCAGCAACGCCGCCATACGCTCCCATTGCGCGTCGCTCAACATGCTTCGATCCAATGCTGATCTCCATTTTTTCAGCTTTGAGATCAGTCGACGCTTGATGAGAATCAACCTCTGTGATGAATGTCCACAGGCCCTAGTGTCCTGCCCCTGAAATACCTACCAATTTCAGGGAACAGCAGGCCACTGAAAACAAAGGGCTAGTGTCCAGGAA
>CAZZYS010000496.1:0-2380 GCA_964658285.1 uncultured Verrucomicrobiota bacterium | reverse complement strand
ACCGCTGTGGAACTGCTGCCCGTTCACCATTTTATCGATGAGGGGCACCTGATCGATAAGGATTTGCGCGATTACTGGGGCTACAACACGCTTGGTTACTTTGCTCCTATGTCGCGTTACAGTTCAGCGGGCGACGCCGGGGCGCAGGTGGTCGAGTTTAAGGAGATGGTGAAGCAACTCCACAAGGCCGGGATCGAGGTGATTCTGGATGTGGTCTACAACCACACCTGTGAAGGTAACGAAAAAGGTCCGATGCTTTCGATGAAGGGCATCGACAATACGACGTATTACCGGACGGTACAGGACAGCCCACGGCACTATATGGACTACACCGGCACGGGCAATACGCTGAACGTGTACAACCCCCAGGTTCTGAAGCTGCTGATGGATAGTTTGCGGTACTGGGTCATCGAGATGCATGTGGATGGCTTCCGCTTCGATCTTGCTTCGACACTTGCGCGTGAGCTCGCGGATGTGAACAAGCTAGGAGCGTTCTTCGACACGATTCACCAGGATCCGACGCTGGCGGACATCAAACTCATCGCGGAGCCGTGGGATGTGGGTGCCGGCGGGTACCAGGTCGGGAATTTTCCGATTCTTTGGGCAGAATGGAATGGCAAGTACCGGGACACGGTGCGGCGGTTCTGGAAGGGCGATGCGGGCCAGTTGTCTGACTTTGCCTACCGCTTCACGGGTTCAAGCGATCTGTACAAGAGTGATGGCCGCGCGCCATCGGCGTCGATCAACTTCATCACCGCGCACGATGGCTTTACGTTGTGCGATCTGGTGAGCTACAACGAAAAACACAATGAAGCGAACGGCGATAACAACACCGACGGCGCGAACGACAACGACTCGTGGAACATGGGCGCAGAAGGGCCTACGGACGATGAAAACATCAATCGCGAGCGGGAAAAGCAGACTCGCAACTTCCTTACCACGCTGATGCTCAGCCAGGGCGTGCCGATGCTGACGGGTGGGGATGAGTTCGCCCGCTCACAGATGGGCAACAACAACTGTTATTGCCAGGACGACGATCTGACCTGGTATGACTGGAATCTGGATGATCGGCGCAAGCGGCTTCTTGATTTCACGTCGAAGTTGATTCAACTTCGCAAGGATCATCCGAATCTGCACCGCAGGCGATTCTTTCAGGATCGGAAGATTCGAGGATCTGTGGTGCGTGACGTGTCGTGGTTTGGCACCGATGGCACAGAGGTCTCGGACGAGGTCTGGAACAATGCCGGCAACAAATCGATTGGCGTCATGTTCAACGGCAAGACGATCGGCGTGATGGACGATGAAGGGTCACCGGTGGTGGACGATAGTTTTCTGATCCTGGTCAATGCTTCAGACAACGGCGTGGAGTACGCTCTTCCCGAGCCGCCGAACCAGACACCGTGGCGGCAGATTATCGACACGGAAAGCATAGAAAATCCTTTTTGCGAAGCAACAATTCACGACAAGGTTATCGTGGGCGGCCGTGCCGTTCGGGTCTATAGCGATGGAGTTGAGGAGTCTGCCAAGGCGCCAGCGAGACAGCGACCTACGCGTACGGTGTAGTGGGCAAAATATGCGCACATGGGCGGCGAGGATAACTCGCCGCCCATGTTTTGTCTTAGGATCTTAGCGGGCTGGGGGCATCTGCTCGTAGGCCGCGATCTGCGCAAGGGTTAGTTGGTGCATGTCCTCCCCAGCGGCCTGGGCCTTGTACCAGGTGACGAGCCACTCGAGGGCCGTTTCGAGGCGGAGGCGCGGCTGCCAGCCGAGTTCAGCGCGGGCGCGGCTGGCATCCAGTTTTAAGTAGCCGGCCTCGTGCACGCCGGGCTCCGGATCGAGAACCCAACTCGCTTTCTGGCCCCAGAAGCGCACCATACGTTCCACAATCCAGCCAACGGTCTGGGCGTCATCCTCGGAGGGGCCGAAGTTGAAGGCGGTTGCATAACGTCCGGCCTGGACCGGTTCCGGATGGATGAGCTTCTCCGCGAGCAGGATGTAGCCGTGGAGTGGCTCAAGCACGTGCTGCCAGGGACGGATGGCGTTGGGACGGCGAATGAGCGCGGGTTCGCCGGCGACGAAGCCCCGGACGAGGTCGGGGATGAGTCGGTCGGTGGACCAGTCGCCGCCGCCGATGACGTTGCCGGCGCGCGCGGTAGCGACCCCGCAGCGATGGTCGGCAATTTTGTCGACGGGGAAGTAGCTTTGCCGGAAGCCGGCAGAGACGATTTCAGCGCAGGCCTTTGAACTGGAGTATGGATCGTAGCCGCCGAGGGGATCGATCTCGCGGTAGGCCCAGAGCCACTCCTTGTTTTCATAGCATTTGTCAGTGGTGACGCTCACGACGGCGCGGACCGAGGAGGTACGGCGGACAGCATCAAGG
>CAZZYS010000495.1:0-2381 GCA_964658285.1 uncultured Verrucomicrobiota bacterium | reverse complement strand
CGTCAACAAGGTAGGGATGGCTCTCCGAGCCAGTCCCTATTTTGGCTTGGATGACATTCATGCGCACCACGCGCCCAGCCAGAAAAATTAGGGACTGGCTCGGAGAGCCATCCCTACCTTTTATCAAGGCACCAGGGCGCGTTCGACCGGATAGTTTTCGTACGTTCGCTCCGCCATGATCCCGGCCAGACGCGCGATGGCCGTCTCGCAATCCTCGAACGAATTATAAAGCGGCACCGGCGCAAGCCGCACGATGTTCGGCGGCCGGAAATCGGTGACGACGCCCGCGTCCTTCAACGCCCGGCACAGTCGCGCCGCTTCCGGGTGCACCAGCGAGACGTGCCCCCCGCGCCGGTTGCCCTCGCGCGGGTTGGCGAAACGAAACCCCTGTGCCTCCAACCCATACGAGGCGACCAGTTCCATGAGCCATTCGGTGAGATCGAGCGATTTCTCGCGGAGGCGTTCCAGGCCGGCCTCTTCGGTGAGATCGAGCGCCCCTTCGAGCGCCGCCAACCCGAGGATGGACGGGGTGCCCACCTGCAAGCCGGCCGCGCCGCCCGCCGGGTCCATGTCGCCGCGCATGTCGAACATCGTCGCCTTGTTCGCGCCCCACCAACCGGCCAACCCGGGCGCGAGTCCGGCGTAACGGTTGTTCAGATACAACCCGCCGACCGCGCCCGGCCCGGCGTTGAGATATTTGTAATGACACCAGAACGCGAAATCCACGTCGTCGTGCGAGAGCCGGTGCGGCACGACGCCCACCGAATGCGACAGGTCGAAGCCGACGCAAACCCCCTGCGCGTGCGCCCAGTTCGTCGCCGCGCGCACGTTCAGGAGTTCGCCCGTCGTGTAAACCACCGCCGGCAGCACCGCCATCTGCACGGCAGGATCGTCCAGCGCGCGTCCGAGCGCGTCGAGGTCGATCAGGCCGTCCGGCAAGGCGGGCACGAGGACGAGGTGCGCGGCCGGATCGAGCCCGCGCAACCGCAGGTGGCTCTTGAGGGCGTAGAGATCGGACGGAAACTCGCCGCCGAACGCCACGATCTTCGTGCGCGGTCCGCCGGGACTGTAGAGCGTGGCGAGGAGTTGGTGGAGGTTGACCGAGGTGGAATTGGTGACGGCCACCTCGCCCTCCTCCGCGCCAACGAGCCGGCCCACGCGCGCCGCGAGGCGTTCGGCCAGGGTGAACCACGGCGGGGCCGCGTCGAGCCAGCCGCCGATGGCGAGGGTTTTCCATTCGTCGAGCACGCGCCGCACGCTGGCCTCGGCGTCCATCGAAAGCAGTCCGAGCGAATTGCCGTCCAGATAGATCGGCGCACCGGGCGGCAGGTAAAACCGCGCGCGGAACGGCGCGAGCGGGTCGGCGGCGTCAAGTGGGTGGACGGCCATTGCGAGGACGTTTAACCGAGGTGTTTTTTGAAGAACCGCACGACCTCGTCGCGCTGCTTTTCGCCCCGCATCGGGACGTGCCCACCGCCGGGCACGAGGTCGAGCGTGACGCTGTCCCCGTGGGCCTTGAGGGCCGCTTGCAGCCTGAGCGCGTGCGCGGTCACGACCAACCCATCCTCGGCACCCTGGATAATAAGGAAGGGGGGCTCGCCGCCTTTGACGTAGAGCGACGGGTCTGCCTGGCGAACCAAATCCGGCTTCTCCTGGGCGGAACCGCCGAACTCTCCACGGACCGAGAGTTTGCCGATCAAACTGGTCGTCGGGATGTTCATGTCCACCGGCCCCGAAACGTCGCACACCGCCCGCACGCGGCTGGATTCCCCCGGGCTGCCCTGGCCCCGATCCTCCAACGCCTTCACCCCCTCCGTCGTGCCGAGCAACGCCACGAGATGACCTCCGGCGGACTCCCCGAAAACGCCGATCCGCGCCGGGTCGAAACCATAACGGCGGGCGTTGGCGCGCACCCAGCGCACGGCCGTCTTGGCGTCGAAGATCGGGGCCGGCCAGATCGCTTCACCGCTGAGCCGGTAGTTGACGCTGGCGAAAGCGATCCCGTTTTTCGTGAAAAACTCGGCGTAGTGCTCGCCGTCCGCCTTGCTGCCGATCCGCCAGCCGCCGCCGTGGAAGTAGAGGACCACCGGCGAACCCTTCCCACCGGGCGGGGTCGAGGACGGCAGGTAGAGGTCGAGTTTCAGGTCGTGGCCGCCGGCCCGGCCGTAGACGAGGTTTTCCAATTTGCCGGCGTTCGCCGGGGCCGCCGAAAGCGGGAGAGCGAGAAGAACGGTAAGAAGCGCGAGGAAAAGGGATTTCGGGAGCACGGGTCGTATGCACTATACGCGCCGGCTCGGCAGCCGGTCGTAACAAGGTAGGGATGGCTCTCCGAGCCAGTCCCTGTTTTGGCTTGGATCATCGTCACCGAAACAAAGCTCCTC
>CAZZYS010000494.1:0-2419 GCA_964658285.1 uncultured Verrucomicrobiota bacterium | reverse complement strand
TCGTGGCCGCGGAGCGGAGTGCGGATATCGTCGTTGCCGGCGCCTACGGCCATAGCCGCGTGCGCGAATGGGCGCTGGGCGGCGTCACGCGGACCCTGTTGAAACATGCCGCTCGGTCCTCGCTCGTCTCGCATTGACCGTCAGACCATGCGCGCGATGGCATTGAATGGGCTGCGGACGCCCCTGGTGCTGACCGAGCGGGACGACCGCCGGCCTGGACCGGGGGAGATCCGCGTCACGGTCGGGGCCTGTGGCGTCTGCCGCACCGACCTGCATGTCGTCGATGGAGATTTGCCGGATCCGATGCTGCCGATCATTCCGGGCCATGAGATCGTGGGACGGATCGACAGCATCGGGATTGGTGTCGACAGCTCCGGGAGTTCAGGGCTTCATGTGGGTCAGCGCGTCGGCATTCCGTGGCTCGGCCACACGTGTGGCGTCTGCCCGTATTGCCGGGCCCAGCACGAGAACCTGTGCGATCGGCCACTATTCACCGGGTTCACCCGCGATGGCGGCTTTGCCTCGTCCGTCATCGCCGACTCCCGCTATGCCTTTCCACTTGGCGACGATGGGCCCGGCCTTTGGCACGACGACGCGGCCATGCCTAATGCCGGGTCTGCCCAGTTCGCGATCGGGCCGATCGCTGCGGGCTGCGGCTCGAGCAGCTTGCGCGCCGCTGCATTGGCCAAGTCGAAGTCGGCCCCGTTCAGTAACGGCGCCTGATTGCCGAACAGTGGGACAAATTGCGACCGAGCGGCGGTTGCACCTAGGAGCAGGATGAGTGCCGTCACGCCCATGGGGCGGGTCGCAGAAATGGTACGCATTTGGTTTGGCCTTCGTTGGCGGGGATCACGCGTCCGATAACTTGAAATCCGCCAGGCCCCTTCCAGAAGACTCGGAAACTACTCACCCCCACCGGCAGGGACCCACGCGCGTCGGAATGGGTAGTTCCCGAGCCTATCGAGGCATGCGTGCTTCCGCTCGATTGCAGACTTCATGGCAGTAGCGGGACTTCGATTGACGACCGTCCCGCGAGCCCTCGAGCGAGGATGGCATTTTGGAAGAAATCGAAGTCACGGCGACATTCGGTCCCGCCCCAGGCGACTGGACGAATTTGTCGAAAGGCCGCCGCGTCACGATCGAGGCGCTATACCAGCATCCGCTGTCGCACAACCTCGAATGGTCGGGCGTCATCTCGCTGTTCGAGAAGCTCGGAACGGTTGACCATAAATCCCACAACGAGATCACATTCCAGATCGGTGGCGAGCGTCACACCATTCGCGCGACGCACGGCAAGGACCTGACTACGACGGAGGTGATGGCCTTCCGCCACATGCTGACCCGCGCCGGGTGGGCGCCCCAGAGTCCGGCCTCGAAGGTCGACGCGGCGGCGGACGCGGCGACATCGACCGATCTCCTGGTCGTCGTGGATCATCACGAGGCCCGCCTCTATCACCTGGATGTCCGGTCGGCGGACCGCGCCGATCACGCCATCAAGGCCTACGATCCCCACCACCTGCTTCATCACGTTTCGCATAACGACCAGGCGCGCGAGCAGCGCCAGCGGATGCCTGAGGACCACGCGTTCTACGAAAGTATCGCGCAGGCCGTTTCGTCCGCTGGGGCCATCGTGGTGATCGGGCACGGGACGGGCCGCAGCAACGCGGCCCACCAATTCGTCGAGTTCCTGCACCAGCATCACGCCGTCACGGCGGTGAAGGTCGTGGGTGAAGTCGTCGCAGACCTGTCGAGCCTCACCGCGCCGCAGCTCCTCGACCTTGGCCGCCGCGCGCTGACGGCCGAACTGTCTCCCTCCATCGAAAGCCCAACCTCATGATCAAGCACGACTCTGTCATTGCGATATTCCCGGACCATGAAGCCGCGGAGGCAGCTGTGAAGAAGCTGACCGCGGGCGGCCTGGCCATGAAAAGCCTCAGCATCGTCGGTAAGGGCTACCACACCGAAGAGAGCGTGGTCGGTTTCTACAACACGGGCGACCGGGTCAGGTTCTGGGGTGGCCGCGGCGCGTTCTGGGGCGGTCTCTGGGGCTTGTTCTTCGGCGGCGTATTCCTGACGACGCCTCTGGTTGGGCCAATCATCGTGCTTGGCTATCTGACGGTGGCCTTGATCTCCGCCCTGGAAGGCGCCCTGGTCGTCGGCGGCCTGAGCGCGTTGGGCGCCGCGCTGGCCAGCATCGGGGTTCCGAAAGACAGCGTCATCCAATACGAAACCGCGCTCGCGGCGGACAGCTTCCTGGTCATGGCGCATTGCGAGAGCAACGAGGTGAGCCACGCGAAAGCCATCCTCGATGGCGCCGGTCACACGCAGTTGGACGTCAATGCCGCCGTGACAGCGCCGAAGAGCGACCGTTTCGTGGTCGTCGCATGACCCGGCGCTCGCACGTCACGACGCCGGCAAT
>CAZZYS010000493.1:0-2440 GCA_964658285.1 uncultured Verrucomicrobiota bacterium | reverse complement strand
CCGACCGCATCACCTTGCTGCGCAACGGGCGGCTGGTCGGCGAATATCCCGCCGCCGAACTGCCCCGTCTGCAACTCGTCGCACACATGATCGGCAAGGACCTGCGGGAAGTCGCGGCGCTGGAGCACGAGGCACCGGCTGCCAACTATACATTTGAGGGTCATCCGTTCCTGGAACTGAAAAATTTTGGCCGCCAAGGCTCCATTTACCCGCTGGATTTGAAGATTCACGCCGGCGAGGTCGTCGCTCTGGCGGGATTGCTCGGTTCGGGACGCACGGAATTGGCGCGGCTGATTTTTGGCCTGGACCGCGCCGGCGGCGGCCAGATGTGGATCGACGGAAAACCGGTCGCGGTGCACTCGCCGCGAGCGGCCATCGGACACCGCCTCGCTTTCACCGCCGAAGACCGCAAGGTGGACGGCATCATCCCGAATCTCTCGGTTCGCGAGAACATCGTGCTGGCTTTGCAGGCCAGCCGGGGTCCCTGGGCGCGGGTTGGCCGCGCCGAACAAAACGCGCTAGCCGACCGCTTCATTTCGGCGCTGAAGATCAAGACGCCCGGCCCCGAACAGCTCATCAAAAATCTCAGCGGCGGGAACCAGCAAAAGGCGCTCCTTGCCCGTTGGCTGGCGACGGAACCAAAATTGTTCATCCTCGACGAACCCACGCGCGGCATCGACGTGGGAGCCAAGGCGGAAATCGAGAAATTGATCGCGTCGCTGCGCAAGGCCGGCATGGCGATCCTGCTGATCAGTTCCGAACTGGAAGAGGTCGTGCGCAACAGCCAGCGCGTCGTGATCCTGCGGGACCGCAGAAAGGTCGGTGAGCTGGCGGGCGCGGAAATCAATGGGCACGCCATCATGCGCCAGATCGCCGCGCCGACGGCGGATTCGGCGGTTGTCCTCGAGGCTGACCTGCCATGAACTCCCTCGACGTGCTTTTCTGGACGGCTTATGCCGCGATTCTCTTCGTCACGCGACGGCAGCGCATCTTCTGGCCGCTGCTCGCGCTCGGACTGCTGTTATTGTTCAACCACCTTTTCACGCCCGGCTTTTTCAAGCTGGAGATGCGCGACGGCCATCTTTACGGCACCCGCATCGACATCCTCAACCAGGGCGCGAAGGTGATGCTGCTCGCGCTCGGGATGACCCTCGTCATCGCCACGGGCGGCGTCGATCTCTCGGTGGGTGCCATCATGGCCATCGCGGGAACAGTGATGGCGCAGCTCGCCGTCACCCACCAGCAATCCGCCGCCGTGGCCATGCTGGCCGCCCTCGCTGTCTGCGCGGTGGCGGGCGCGTGGAACGGTCTGCTCGTCGCGGGTTTTGGCATCCAACCCATTGTTGCCACCCTCATCCTGATGGTTGCGGGGCGCGGCATCGCGCAACTGCTCAGTGAGGGGCAAATCCTCAATTTTACCGACCCGGCGCTGGTCTTTCCCGGCAACGGCCACTGTCTCGGGGTGCCTATCACCGTCTTCCTGGTCCTGGTCATGCTTGGATTGACCGCCCTGCTCACCCGGCGGACCGCGCTCGGGCTTTTCATCGAATCGGTCGGTGACAACGACACCGCCAGCCGTTACGCCGGGGTCAACGCCCCGCTGGTGAGATTCCTCGCCTACGCGTTCTCCGGCTTCTGCGCGGGACTGGCCGGACTCGTCGCCGCATCCAACATCAAGAGCGCCGATGCCAACCACGCCGGCCTGTACGCGGAACTCGACGCCATCCTGGCCGTGGTCGTCGGCGGGACCGCTCTGACCGGCGGGCGCTTCTCGCTGCTCGGATCTGTCATCGGCGCGCTGTTAATCCAGACCCTCACCACCACGATGTACGCTCGCAACGTCAACGCCGACATCGCGCCCATGCCGAAAGCGCTCGTCATCGTTGCCGTCTGCCTGTTGCAAAGCGAGAAGGCCCGCGGTTACCTGGACCGATTCCGGCCACGGAGGACTGCTGCGTGAACCGCTTCAACCCCCGTTACATTCCCCTCGCGGCCACGGCATCCGTGCTCGCTGGCCTTTACGCGGCGGGCTGCGTTGCTTACCCGAACTTCGGTTCACTGCGCGTGCTCGTGAATCTGTTTGGTGACAACGCTTTCCTCGGGATCGCGGCGGTCGGCGCGACGTTCGTGATCCTGTCGGGCGGGATAGATCTCTCCGTGGGATCGGTCATCGCGTTCACGGGCATTCTCATCGCGGCGCTGCTGGAGCACGGGGTAAATGCCTTTGCCGCGATGACGCTCGCTCTGGCGCTGGGAACGGTGTTCGGCGCGGCGATGGGTTGTCTGATTCATTTCTTCGAACTGCCCGCTTTCCTGGTCACGCTGGGCGGCATGTTTTTGATGCGCGGTTTGGCGTTCATGGTCTGCGTGCAATCCCTCGCGATCAATGTTCCGTTTTATACCGGAACGATCCGCGAACTGGCGATTCCCGTCGCGCCAC
>CAZZYS010000492.1:0-2449 GCA_964658285.1 uncultured Verrucomicrobiota bacterium | reverse complement strand
CCGGCTGTGTCACCCTGGGTGCGCTGCCCCTCCGGGGCGCGAACGCTTTTGTGTCGCAACCGGTGGTTGGCACCACCGGCTAATCTCCGCGGTCCCTCCGGGACGAAAGAAGGCGGCTACAACCTTTGTTAAAATGCTCCGGCGCTGGCGGCGGCGTGGTAGCTGGCGTCGAGGTCATGGCCGAGCGCCAGCAAGGCGGCGATCCGCCGGGCGATGGCGGTGAACTCCCGCGCTTCCTCGGGCCGCAGCGCCCGGCCGAGCACGGATTGTTCGCGGTACGAGAGCCATTTCTTCAGGACCGGATAGCCGCCCAGGGTGTATTCCCAGACGGCGCGGGGCACGCGGTCCCAGCAGGCGCGTTCGTTGAGAAAGACCCGGTAGGAATCCGGCCCGGCGGCCGGTGGCGTGCCGTCGGGGTCAGCGGCGGCGGAGACGCGCCCGCGTCCGGGCATGACCGAACCTCCCTGGCCGAAATGGCCCCAACCGGCAGTGACGGCGAGGTCCGTGGCGGGGTCGAGGGTTTCGCCGACCCCGACGCGGGTCAGGGTAGCGACATGGCGCAACTTGGGATCGACCGGGATCGTCGTGACGCCGGGCACGGGGGTTTCCGGGTCGAGCAGCGCGGCAACGGTGCGGCCGAGCGCGGCGGAGGCGAGGAGGATTTCCTTGTCGGCGGGCAGGGGGATTCGCGGCCAGTCTTGGCGCAAGGCCCCGGCGTTTTCCGTGCGGTAGGTCGGCGCGTGAAGTGTGGCGACGGCGTGGAAGAAAAGGCTGTCGGCGGGGGCGTCGAGTTTCTTGAGGTAGGCGAGCGCGGCGGGGGAGAGGTTGGGGCGGGGCTCGCTAGGTTCGCCTCCGAGGATGGCGTCATCCCGTACAAATATCGGCGACCCACGCGAGCCGCTGTCCATCAAATTAAGATCAGCTAGCCTGCTCGTGATGATAGCCGGTTCAGGATCATTTTTTCGAGTTCTTCCAGTAGTGAATAACTGGAGATTCGTGGGAGAAACTTGCACGAAGTAGTCGGGCCGGTTCCTATCCAGTAATTTCGTCTCCGGCTCCCAGTACAACCAACGCACATCAAACGGTCGGTAGCAGAATCGAACAAACGTGCCAGCGGTGGCACCACGTTTAAGAAGTTCCGAACGAATACTCTTCGCATCAAAATGAGCGGCGGAACTCATCACACTGGGATAACGTAAGTTAATACCCTCGTCAGTGATCGAAGAGTCGAAATAGTCTGCGATCCGACGCTCAAGCTCAGTGCGGTCGATGGCTACAAGAAAATCATCTCTGCTCGTTTTTACACCGGGAAAATTAGTGGGAAATAGCTCTGGTAACTTAGGCCAAGAGAGATAAACGGCTGCAACACTAATTGGCTCAAACGGAAGTCCGAGGACGAGTGGCGGTTGAAGCGTTTCGTAAGTCGCCGCATCAAACGCCTCCGCGCTCACCAACAGTTCGGCGCGCTTCTCCTTGCCCCAGAAATGCCGGAACTTCACCGTTGCCCCTTCCTTGGGTAGCGCGCCTTTCCCGCTCCGCACGAGCGTGGCAATCGCCGTGCCGACCTGGATGCCTTCGCGGTTGCTCTCGGTCGAAAACGCGCTCGGGTCAGGTTTGCCTTCGGGCGTCAGCTTGCCGGTCTTGTACTTGTCGCCGTTCAACGAGTCGATCCACACCTGATCGAACCCCTCCAAAAACCGCGCCCGCATCGTCGGGTGGCTCAGGCCGTCGAGCCACGAATAGTTCGAGATGAACGACACGATCCCGCGTCCGGGCGGGCCGCCGGTGATGCGGCGTTCGGCCATGCGGAAAAACCGCACGTAAAGGTCGTTGAGTCCCTGTCCCTGCGGGGCGGGCAAACCCGGCTGCGGCTGGCGGTAGGCGTCGGACAGATCGCGTTCCTCGTCCACGGCGAGACCGGCAAACCCGTTGTAGGGCGGGTTGCCCAGGATCACGAGGATCGGCCGCGCCCGCTTGACCGCGTCGGCGGCGGTGCGTTCCTCGTCCAGTTCGGGGAAAAGCAGCGGGGCGCGTTCGGCCGACGGCGGCTCCCAACCGGTCAGCGCGTTGGTCAGAAAGATGGCGGCGCGTTCGTCCTCGCCCAGCGGCGCGCCCGCGCGCGCGAGCAGGAGCCCCATCTGCAGGTGCGCGATGACGAAAGGCGCGGGGATCAACTCGAAGCCGAAGAGCCGGTCGCGCGCGGCGGCTTTCAGGTCGCTGGCCAATAGGGCGTCGGCGTTGCCGCCCTCGCGCAGGTTGCTCTCGATGCGGCGCAGGGTTTCGACGAGGTACGCGCCGGTGCCGCAACAGGGATCGAGCACGTAGACGTTGGCGGCGGCGAGCCCTTCGGGGATGTCCAGTTCCGTCCGGAGCAAATGATCCACGCGCGCCACCTGGTAGCGGACGATCAACTCGGGCAGCAACTGGTACAGCGCCGGTCCGATGAAGC
>CAZZYS010000491.1:0-2458 GCA_964658285.1 uncultured Verrucomicrobiota bacterium | reverse complement strand
GTTACCTCGTCGCGGCGTGGATCATTTTGCAAGTGGCGGCCATCGTGCTGCCCGGCTTCGGCGCGCCGACGTGGGTGTTGCGCGCATTGATGATCGTGCTCGCCCTCGGCCTCGGCGCGACGTTGCTGGCCGTCTGGGGAAAGGACCGCCGCACACGCGGTCTGCCGCTCGTGCCGCGCACGCCGCACACCCGGCTGGCATGGGTGCTGACGGCACTGCTCCCTGCCGCGTTGGTGACGGCGTTTTTCCTCCTGCGGCCAACGCTCCGCCCGGCCGTGGTCGTCCAGCCTGCCGCCGACAAGCCGCCCCCCGCGCCATCCATCCCGGAAAAGTCCATCGCGGTGCTGCCCTTCGAGAATCTGAGCGACGACAAAGCCAACGGGTTCTTTACCGATGGCGTGCAGGACGAAATCCTCACGGATCTGGCGAAGGTCGCCGACTTGCGGGTCATCAGCCGCACCAGCGTCATGCAATATCGCGGCAACGCCGGGCGCAACCTGCGCGAGATCGCCGCGCAACTCGGCGTGACCCACGTCGTCGAGGGCAGCGTGCAGCGCGTGGGGAACGAGGTGCGCGTCAACGCCCAGCTCATCGACGCCCGCACAGATACCCACGAGTGGGCCATGAACTACGACAAGACGCTCGACAACGTCTTCACGGTCCAGACGGAAGTTGCCTCGGCCATCGCCGAGCAACTCCGCGCCCGCATCTCGCCCGAGGAACACGTTGCGATGACGGAGGTGCCGACGAAGGACGCCCTCGCCCTCCAGCTCTATCAGCAGGCCGAGGAACTCGCCGCCCACCAAGCCGAGTCGGACGCGCGGGACGGGTTGCTTCAAGCCGTGGACTTGCTGCAGCAGGCCGTCCAGCGTGATCCCGGCTTCCTGCAGGCGCATTGTCTGCTCAGCCGGGTGCATCTGGCTCTGTACTGGGAGGGTTTCGATCACACCGAAGCCCGGCGCGAAGCTGGCCGCGTTGCCTTGGCCCAGGCCGTGAGCCTCGGACCGGACGCAGGCGAAACCCATGTTGCCCAGGCGGTTTTTTCCTACCACGGCTTCCGCGACTATGAGCGCGCACTGGCGGAACTTGCTCTCGCCCGACGTTCGTTGCCTAACAGCGCGGAGATCGCTTTCACGCGGGCCCTCATCTATCGCCGCCAAGGCCGATGGGACGAGAGCGTGCGGGAATTCGAGCAGGCCGCCGCACTGGACCCGCGCAATTTCGAGACGCTCCAGGAAGCCGGGAACACGGATGCGGCGTTGCGGCGCGAAGCTGACGCCAGCCGCTTTTATCAGCGCGCGCTCGCCGTAGTCCCCGGTGACATCGACACCCGGGAGTGGTTTGCCCAACTAGCCTTCAGCGCGCGGGCGGACACCGGGCCGCTCCGGGCGCTGCACGCCGCCATCGTCGCTGGAGGCAAACCGGCGGAATTGTCAAGCAGCGCGGCCTATCGCCTCCTGGGCGCTCTGGCGGACCGGGACGCCGACACGGCGCGGGACGCCCTGGCCTCCCTGCCGGCGGCGGGCACGCTGGACACCACCACCAACGTTTTTCTCCCCAAAGAATGGTTCGCCGGACTGAGCGCCGACATTTTCGGCGACTCCGCCGGGGCGCGGATCAACTTTGCGGCGGCCCGCGAGAAGTTGGACCAGCAGGTGCGCGCCCAACCAGATTACGCCGACGCCTGGAGCGCGCTCGGACGCGTCGACGCGATGCTTGGCCGCGACGACGATGCCGTGCGCGAGGGCCGTCGGGCCTGCGAACTACTGCCGGTCGCCAAGGACGCCTTCAACGGCCCCGCCATCGCCAGCAATCTCGCCGCCATCTACGCCCGGACGGGGAGAAAAGACCTCGCCTTGCAGGAACTGGATGGCCTCGTTCACCTGAAAGGCGGCAACGACTCCGGGGAGATCAGTTACGGCGGATTGAAGCTGAACCCGCGCTGGGCACCTTTGCGCGGCGACCCGCGTTTCGCGGCGCTCGTCGCTTCCCTCGCGCCGAAGCCGTGAGGCAAAAGGTCTTGAGTCCGCATGGAGCGCGCGACACATTGTTTCCGGATTGACTGTTTCCTATCCCCCAATGAGCGACCAGCCCAACGCCAACATCGAATCCCACCTCGTCGAAAACCGCGTTTTCCCGCCCGCGCCAGAGTTCGCTGCCAAGGCGCGGGTCGGGTCGATGAAGGACTACGAGCAGTTATATAAACTCTCCGTCGAGCATCCCGACGCCTTCTGGGCGAAAGAAGCCGCCGAACTTGCTTGGCGCGCCCCGTGGAGCACCGTGCTGGAGTGGCATTGCCCAGACGCGAAGTGGTTTCTCGGTGGCCGGCTCAACGTGGCGGAGAATTGCCTGGACCGCCATCTCAACACCCCGCGCCGCGACAAGCCCGCGATCCTCTGGGAAGGCGAACCCGGCGACAAGCGCACGCTCACCTACGCCGAGTTGCACGCGGAGGTTT
>CAZZYS010000490.1:0-2459 GCA_964658285.1 uncultured Verrucomicrobiota bacterium | reverse complement strand
GCGTCGGCGGGCGACGGCATCGCGCAGGTCACGCGCCGGGAAGGACCGATGGAGGATGCCTTTGCCAAGGTCGGCAAGCTGACCGGCGACCTCGACGATCCCACGCAACCGTTTCTCGCTTCGATCTCCGATCTGAAAAAAACGACGACCAGTCTGCGCGAGGATTTCGGCAAATACGGCACGCTGGCCGACCGGTTGACGCCGAGTCTGGACCGGGGCGCGCAAAACGCCGCGCAGATGCTGGACACCCTCAAACGCGAGCCGTGGCGCATCGTGTGGAAATCCACCAAGGACTACGGCCCGTCGCCCGCGCCTTCGCCGACCCCGACACGGGTAGGGAGGCTGTCGCCGACGCCGAAGAAAGGGGCGCGGTGAAGATAGTTGCGGCGATTCATTCTGGGCAGGCCGCAACGCGGCCGGTCGTCAACAAGGTAGGGATGCCTCTCCGAGGCAGTCCCTATTTTGGGTTGGATGAACGTGCCCTTACCCACACGCCTCCGGAAACAATAGGGACTGCCTCGGAGAGGCATCCCTACCTTGTTTGGACACCGCTGGCGCGGCTGCTCTGCGCCGTATTCTTCATACTCTTGATCTGCCACCCTCTCCGCGCCGACGATCCCGTCACCCTCGCGCCGATCCAGGAAGAAACCATCGCCAAACTCTACGGTCCCGTCGAGCGCGAGGCCGAACTCGAAGAATTCGCCACGCGCGCCGCCGCCGTGAAAGTGCCTGACCAGACGGTCGTCGAGGCGCGTCTGGCCTACGGCATCCGCACGCGCACCCTCGACGAACACTTGAAGGAAGCGGTCCGCCAACTCGACAACCTCTGCCAAAAATTGCAATGGCGGAAGGAAGACTCCCGGCTTTTCAACAGCGCCGACGAGGCCGAGGGTGTCCTATCGTTTGCCCGCGCGCTTTTCGCCGCGCAGGACAAAAACGAACCGGAATACGAACGTTGCATGAAGGAAGCATTCTGGAAAAACCCGGGATCGGGTCCGGTGCTCGCCGGTGAGTTGCGCACGCACCGTGAGATGGCCAGTCTGCTGAACCTGACCATCCCCATGCACAAGCGCCTGAAAACCTCCGTCGGCGAGGAAAAGACGCTCGACGATTTTGCCACGGGTAAAAAGGCGTTGCTGCTGGTCTTTTGGACGGCGGACAACCCGTTGAGCCTGGAACTGATCGATCCGCTCAAGGCGAACGCCGTCAAACTGTCGCGCGGGGACGTGGAGACCGTCTGGATCAACGTCCAGGACGCGCGCGGGAGCGCCGAACGCGTGCGCCGGGCGCGCGATGTCAAATCCCCCTGGCTGGTGGATTCGGAGGAGCGGCCGTTGTCCAAATTGTTGCGCGTGGACAGCTTGCCGAGGGCGGTGCTGGTGGACCCCAACGGCCGGGTGCGCTATCATGGCTACCCACTGTCGGCGGAGCTCGACACGGCGCTCAGAGATTTGGGCGTGGAGACGACGGCGGATTGACGCGGCGCGCGCCGCGCCGACATTGCGGACCCGACTTTCCGTTTCCCGATCCATGCCCGCCAAATCCAAAGCCCTGACCGAAACCCAGTTCCTCGCCTTGCTCGACAAGGTGCTCGGAAAAATCATGTCCGACCTGAACCTGCGCGCCGCCATCCAGGAAGAGGTCGCCAAGGAAATTCGCGTCATCAACCACCTCGCGGCGTTCACAAAATTCGCCGAGAAAGGTTCCGTGCCCGACAACGCGCCGACAACCGTCGCGGAACTACAGGACCAGCTTGCCGCGACCTTCGGCGAGGACGCCAGGGTGGCGGTGACCGCCGACGAGGACGACGACGGGAATCTCGCGGTAGAAATCACGTTGCCGGACCGCACCGTCAGCAGCCAGATCAAGGTGCAGCCCGGCGGCACTGGAGAGGACAATGGCGACCCGGCCGCGCCGTTCGTGCCGTTCCCCGTGACGCTGCCGCAGGACCCGGAATTGGTCTGGGTGCTCGCACGGCGCGAAAACGTCGGACCCGACGAGGCGGCGCGTGCGTTGTCGTCCATCGAGCAGGAGTTCTGGGCGTCGAAGGGCGGCCAGCAGCGGCTGCGCAAAGGTGGGGAACGAACGTTTGCGGAGTTCATCGCGTCCGTGCCGTCGGCGGCGTTGTTGGAAAGCGGACTCAAGCGTCATTACAAGGAGCCGGAAACGCTCCACTCGTTGCATCTGCTCGACACCGGGGCCGCCGCGCCGGTCAAACCTGCGGGAAAACCGAAACACGCGCCGGAGCCTGCCACGACCAACCTCGATCATCTGTTCGCACCGGCAGATGAGAGGAAAGGAACCGATGAGAACCTACCGTCGCACGACGATGACGACGATGAAGAGAAACCGGCATGGGATTGAACAGGCCGCGAAGCGGCCGGTCGTCAGCAAGGTAGAGATGGCTCTCCGAGCCAGTCCCTAATGTTTTCTGGAAGACGCGTCGTGACGGTGTCGGT
>CAZZYS010000489.1:0-2469 GCA_964658285.1 uncultured Verrucomicrobiota bacterium | reverse complement strand
GGCAGAAGAACTGCCGTTCTGGTCCGAACCGGGTTCGCTGAGCGCCTGCACGAGAATGGACAGCACGTCGGTGGCGTTGATGAACTTCAGCGGCCGGGGGACGGGCTCGGCGAAGGGCACCTCGGCGTCGAACTCTTTGAGCATTTCCTCGACGATGACCATGTTCGCCGCGCTGGTGACGACGTTGATGCGGTTGGTGCGCACATCGGCCGTCAGGGTGATGCGGCCCTGGATGATGGAATCCCCGCTCAGGGTGATCGGCCCGTTGCCGTTGCTGACGGGCTGGAACGTGGGCTGGTCGGGGGGCGCGGCGGGGTCTTCGGTGCGGCGGATGGGGCGGCGGCCGTTCGGCAGGTTGGTGGTCGTCGCGCCGGGGTTGCCGCCGGGGGCGGAGGGGTTGGAGGACGCGCTGCCCTTGCTGTCGAGGACGCTGTTGAGGAACTCGATGGCCTTGGCGGCGTCGGCGCGTTCGAGGCGGATCCACTTCTCGGTGACGGGCGCGAACGGCTGGTCGAGCGAGGCAACGAGTTCCACGAGCCGGCGCACGCTCGTGGCGTCGTCGGTGACGATGATGGCCCCGGCTTTTTCCAGGGCGGTGAAGTTCACGGTGTTGCCCGGCGGGATGTACTGCTGGAGGACGCCGGCGGTCTCGATGGGGTCGAGGTAGCGCAGGCGCAGCAGGAAGGACACGATCTGTTCGCCGCGCGGCAGGTCGTTCGGATCCGAAAAGATCGGGATGCCGACGGCGCGCGGGTTCTTGCCGGGACCGAGCACCTTGATGACGTTGGCCTCGCCGGGGGCGATGGAATAGCCGTTGAGGTTGAGGACGGTCTCGATGATGCGGATGGCCTCCGAGCGCGGCACGGACTTGGCGATGTCGAAGTTGATCGTGCTCGTCGTGTTGACCGTGTTGTCGGTCAGGATGCGCTTGCCGGTGAGCAGGCCGTAATCGTAGAGCACGTCGCCGATGGGGCTGTTGGAGAACTGGACCTTCACGAGGTCGTCCCCCGTGGCAGCCATCGGGTTGCTCGGGATGCCGGTCAGGTTGGGCGGCAGGGTCGGCGGCGTGCCGGTCGGCGGGGGCGGCGGGGTGAAGGACGGGGGCGGCGGCAGTTGCTGGGCGCGCGCGCCGGAGGCGGCCAGCAGGAGGCCACAGCCGAGGGGGAGCAGGGAGCGGAGAGAAATCACGGCTGGGGAAAAGTCGTCGGATCGGTTGGGCGGACGGCGCGGGAGCGGGGCGGGGCGCGTCGGTGGCACTCCGCTTAAAGCAGGTTTTCCGGCTTCCGTCAAAGGGATACCGGAAGCGTGAGACCACGCGGGGGGCGGGGAGGTTCAAAGAGAAGCATGAAGGATGCTTCATCCTTTCTGCCTCCGTTGCGCCCGTCCCCACCATCCACTACATTGCCCGCGACCATGATGCTGCTGCCGACCGCCGTCGATCTCCCGCGCCGACGCCCGCGTGCGTTCACGCTGCTGGAGATTTGCATCGCCATCTTTCTGATCATGCTGCTGCTGGCCGTCGGCCTCCCCAGCATGTCCGGCCAGCTCTCGCGCCAGCGCCTGCAGGGCACCTTCGACCGTCTCGACATCCTCGCTGCCGAAGCGCAGAAGCGCAGCGTGGCCGAGAAGCATCCCTACACGCTGGTCTGGACGCGCGACGGCACGATCCAGCTCTACCCGGCCGACCAGACGGCGGACGAACGCAAAAAAAGCGGACCCGCCGCCTCGCTCGTGCCCGCCGGACCCACCTCGGACCGCACCGAACGCTACACGCTGGTGCGCGACGCCTCCCTGGCGAACAATCCCGCCCAGGTCTGGACCTTCTGGCCCACGGGCAACTGCGAACCCGTCGTCGTCCGCTACGAGGGCCTGGCCGGCAAGTGGGAGGCCGTTTATAACCCGCTTTCGGCCCGGGCGAGCATCCGTACCTTCATCGCCCAATGACGCATTCCCATCCGGCCGCCCGCTCCCGCCGCTCCCGGCGCGGCACCGGCGGTTTCTTGCTCCTGGAGATTCTCCTGGCCGTGGCGATTTTTGTGGTCGGCGTGATCGCCCTCGGCCGCTGCGTGAGTAATTGCATCATCGCGCAGGAGGTTCGCAACCAGGAGGAACGCGCCCGGCTCGCGCTGCAAAACGCCATGCTGGAAATCCAGGCCAGCCCGGTGCTGCCCGACGAAAACCATCGCACGAAACTCGAAGGGATGTTCGCGGGCATGACTCTGATCGAACGGCGGCACACGCTCAGTGTCGAAAACGAGGATCAGGTGCTCATGCCCGACCTGCACGAGATCACCCTGACGGTCGAGTGGACCGACCACGATAAGCTGGCGCACTCCCGCGCGATTGCGTTCACGATGCTGCGCGGGAGGGGGTAGGGGAATGACGAATGACGAAAAGCGATATGCAAGGAACTGGAGCTACGACTAATCGAAAAGAGGCACGTTCGATCCGGACCGACCTCGGGGGATC
>CAZZYS010000488.1:0-2472 GCA_964658285.1 uncultured Verrucomicrobiota bacterium | reverse complement strand
TCATCTTCATCCCACTACCCATATCCCGCATGGACCAACCGCTCCTCTCCGCCGACGCCACGCTCGCCGCCCTCCACTGGCGCTACGCGACCAAGAAATTTGACCCCTCGAAAAAACTGTCCGCCGACGAATGGGCGAAGTTCGAGCAGGCCCTCGTGCTCGCTCCCTCTTCGTACGGGTTGCAGCCGTATAAATTCATCGTCGTCAGCGATCCCGGCTTGCGTGAGAAACTCAAGCCTGCCGCCTACGGCCAATCGCAGATCACCGATTGCTCGCACCTCGTCGTCTTCGCCGCACGCACGGATGTCACCGACGCCGACGTGGACCATTACCTCGAACGCATCAGTCAGGTGCGCGGCACGGACGTGGAGCACCTCCAGGGCGGTTACGGCAAGATGATCAAAGGCGACGTGGTCCACGGACCGCGCCACGCGGTCATCAAGGAATGGTGCACGCGGCAGGCTTACATCGCCCTGGGCCAGTTGATGGTTTTCGCCGCGCTCAGCAGCGTGGACATCTGCCCGATGGAAGGTTTCGACACGGACAAATTCGACGAAATCCTCGGGCTGACCGGGCAGGGTTATCGCGCGGTCGTGCTCGCACCGGTGGGCCATCGCGCGGCGGACGACGGCGCGGCGGGTCTGCCGAAAGTCCGCTTCCCCGCCGAAGAACTTCTCGACCATCGCTAGGGAACTCCGGCAGAGTGGGGCCGCAGCCTGGTGAAATCGCTGATGTCCAATCTCCGCCGCTGTCTACCGATCCTCGCCGTGCTGGCGGCGGGCGCGTTGCGCGCGCAAACCCCGGACGCCACCCCGGCCGGAACGCCACCGCCGCCCGCCAAGCCGTCCCGCGCCGAGCTGGAGACCGAACTGGCGATGTACTCGCCGCTCGAATCGCCGTGGTCGGACCTCAAGGCCAACCACGCGTCCGAGACGCATCTGTTCAACCTGATGCGGGCGGAAGTGCGCCTGTGGGCGTTGCCGGGCCAGCTCACCGCGCAGGACGGCGCGGCCCGCGAGAATGTCGAGGAAATCTCGCGCATCATCCACGCGCAGATTCTCGGCGGGGCGGCCGAGGCGCTGCCGCTCCTCCAAAAAACGCCAAATAAACCTTTCGCGCTGCTGCTCGTGCACCAGTTGGAGGCTTACCCGTACGAGTGGCAGGAGGAGGGTTCGGATGAACTGCTGCCGGACCTCCGCAAATTGATCGACCCTCCGGCGGGTAGCCCCGCGCCGAGGCCGGTCGTCCGCAGGCGGCGGCGGCGGAGCAGTAGCAACGGCGACGACGGCGAACGGTTTGTGCCTACCGCGCCGGCGGTTCCCAAATCGGCGGTTCCCGGCGGCTCTCCAGGCCGTCCATAAAGTCATTTTCCGGCGACCAGGCCGCGCACGCGCTCGACCACCCGCGCCGTGCCGTCGAACGTCCCGGCCTTGGCCGCGAGGTTGGCGCGAAAACGATCCAATTCCCGCTCGAACGCGTCAAAGATTTTCTTACCCGGTCGTGGGTCGGTCGAGAACGCCCCGTAGCCGAGTGCGCGGACGTGCCACGCGTTGATGAACTGCTCGAACAGCCGCGCGATGGGGAAGCACAGCACGGGTTTGCCGAAGTGCAGCGCCTCGCAGATGAGGTTGTGCCCACCGTTGACCACCGCGTACGCGCAGGTGGCGAGATCGTGCAATATCCCGTTGTCGTCGAAGGGTTTGAACGTGATGTTCCCGCGTCGGTGCTCGCGTTCGGCCCCGTAGCCGTAGACGATCACGGGGCGCGGCAACTGGCTCAATGGCTCCAGCAGCGGACGGAACGTCGCGCTGGTCTGATAAACGAGGACGTGCTGCCCATCGCCGGGTTGGACGGCGGTCACGGCCGGGCGCAACACGGGCGGCAGGAGTTCGTCCACGTCGCCGCGCCCGCGCCGACGACGGCGCAGCGGCGGATGGAAGAAGCTGACGATGAGGTGCCGACGCGTGAAATCGAACAGGAGATAATCGTTGAGCATGGCCAGCGACCAGCTTAGCCGCTCGGACGGCGGCACCGGGTAGCGGCACGCTCTCAGGACGTGCGAATGGTCCAGCGACACGCACGGCAGCCCGGCGCGGCGGCACGCGATGGGCAGGTAAAACTCGCGGTCGCAGATGGCGAGGTCGGGTTGGAAATCGTCGATGACGCGGCGCAGTCCGCGGAGGACGCGGGGGAGTTCCACCAACCGTCCGGCGATCTGGCCGATCACGCGCGACACGGACACGCGCCCCTGGTGGTGAACCGTGCGCAACACCGGCACCTCGTGCACGCGCCAGCCGCGTCCGGGTGTGCCCATCGTTTCCGGCACGCGCCCGCCGCCGACGAACAGAAACTCGTGTTCGGGCATGAGGCGTTCGACGATGGCCTGCGTGCGCATGACGTGGCCGTAAGTGTTGCCCATCACGCCGTAGAGGATTCGAGACATGGGGAGAATGACGAATGACGAATGACGAA
>CAZZYS010000487.1:0-2477 GCA_964658285.1 uncultured Verrucomicrobiota bacterium | reverse complement strand
CTGGGCGCGCCGGGCGCGGTTCTCCACCCGGCGGGCGCTGGCGTGGGCGCTCTTTGTCTTCGCGGGCGGGTTGGCGGGGTTCATCGTCTTCCGCGCGACGGCCGACTGGCCGCAATTCGTGGCGTGCGCGGGCTGCCGCCGTCCGCGTCCGACCGACGACGAACAATGTCCGCACTGCGGCGCGGGCTGGCCCGCCGCGCCCGCGCTGGGAACCGAAATCTTCGACCGCGACGGCCTCGGCACTCTGACGGCTGCCCGGCCTTAAAAACAGCGAAAGGAACAGCACGGATGAAAGCGATCTTGTGGAAGGAACTGCGGGAAAATTTCCGCTGGGCGCTGCTCGGCGGGGTCGTGCTCGCCGTGGCCGAATTTTATATCCTGGCCGGGCTCCAACGCGACTTCAACGCCGAAGGCAACATCACGTTGACCGACCCCTCCTTCCTGATGGTGGTGCTGTTCGGCAGCGCGCTGATCGCGGGCGGCCTGGCCGCCGTGCAAATCCTGCCGGAAAAGAGTCGGGACCGTTGGGCCGCGCTGCTCCACCGCCCCGTCTCGCGCAGCGTGATCCTCGGCGGGAAGGCCGTGGCCGGGTTGGGCCTCTACGCTGCCGCCGTCCTCCTGCCGTTCGCGGCCAGCGCCTGTTATGTCGCCTGGCCGGGCAAGTTCGCGGCTCCGTTCGTCGCGGGCTTGCTGCTGGCCGGTTTTCACATCATGGCCGGAGGGGTCGCCATCTACTTCGGGTCCCTCCTGCTTTGCTTGCAGCGGGGTCGCTGGATCGGCACGCGCGGGGTCGTGCTGCTGGCGTTGGGAGCGGTGTTCGTCTTGCAAATGAACACCGTGGGTCCTTTCCTGCTCCTTCCCGTGCTCGCCGCGGCGATTTTCTCGCTCGCGGCGTGGCACGCGATGCTGGGCGAGGACGCCCCCGAGCGCGGCCGGTGGCTGCGGAAGGCTGCCTTCGCCGCCGTCGCCCTGCTCGGCGCGCAGGGCGCCCTGCTGTTGGTGGGTCTCGGCCTGAGCCTGCTGTCGAACCCGACCACTGCCGGATTCACCTACAGCCGATTGGAAGTGACGCAGGACGGTCAGATCCTGCGCAGCAGTGCGGGCCCGAACGAAGAAGGCCAGGTCGTCACCGATCTGGCGGGCAACCGGATCACCGACGAGCGGTACGTGGGCAATGACAGCTACCAGAACCTTTGCCAGTTCTCGCCGCTGACCTACGAATTCGGCTTCCGCCGCCGCGGCTTCTCCCTCACCAGCGTCGGCAACCTGCTCGGGGTCGGCCACGTCCGAGGGCTTCGCCTGGGCAACGAGGCGAGGGAAAATTGGTTCCTCCTGGTGCGTCAGAACTATTTCGTCGGCTACGATACCCTGAGCCGCCGTTGCATCGGCATCTGCGACCAGGAAGGCTTCAAGGCCCCGGGGTCCAAACCGGTCCCTTTCGCGGACCCGTTGCGTGGCGACTTCTTCTATGGCGGGGCGCCCGCCTGGTTCTGGACCGACCATCGGCTCTACGCCATCACGTTTTTCGACCGTCAGTTGAAGGTATTTTTCGACGGGCCGGCCAGCCCCATCGACCAGATGATGCAGTTGCCCTTGCAAAGATCGACGGAGGACCTGCGCTACGTCGTGCTGGCCCTGGAGAGCGGCATTCAGGTCCTCGACGCGCAAGGCCGCCCGGTCTTCTCGCGCCCCTACCTGCACGATCCGGAATACTGGGGGACGGTGGAAGTAACGACCACCCCGGCGATGGACAAGTTTTACCTCCTCTCGCAACCCAATATCTATTATGCTGATCCGAAACAGGCTCCGGTCGCCACCTACCTCGACGTAATCGATCTGCATGGCAACGTGACGCAAAGCCACGATGAGTTACTCGACAACCGGGTGGCGGTCGAGCCGCGCTGGCTCACGACCGCGCAGGCTTGCTTATTGCCGATCCTGCCCGCCGTTTTGCAACGTCGCTACGGCGGCCCTTTCATCTCGTTCGAGCCAGACGCCGCTTTGTTCTTCAAGCAGGACGTGATGGCGCTCGACGCCGTGGGATGGACGGTCATGGCCGCACTCGCAGTGGCGTTGGCGGCCATTGCCTTCGCCTGGGCTCGCCGGGCAGGTTTCGCCGCCCGGCAGGCATGGCCGTGGGCGCTTCTGGTGCTGGCGTTCGGCCCGGCGGGTTTGCTGGCCTTCCGGCTGGCAGGAGGCTGGCCGCAACGGGTGCGCTGCCCGTTTTGCGGTCGTCCACGCGTTCTCAGGGAAAACATTTGCCCGCACTGTCAGCACGCCTGGGAGACGCCGCCACCGTCCGGGACGGAGATCTTCCAGCCGCTTGCGGTTCAAGCTTAGTTACCGCACGCCTAGAGCGTTTTAACTGAAGGTGTGGCCCTTTTCCAGCCCCGGCAGGGGCGCAAGAAATTAGCCCACGGCGTGAGCCGTGGGAAAAAGACGTTCTTTCTGTCCAGCCCCGGCAGGGGCGCAAGAAA
>CAZZYS010000486.1:0-2492 GCA_964658285.1 uncultured Verrucomicrobiota bacterium | reverse complement strand
ACGGTTGTGGCGGCCACGGCTGCGGCGGCGGGGGCTGCGGAGGGCACTAGACGCGGCCGGGTCAGTGCCGCTTTTTCTTGAAAATGAAAGGCGTCGCCGCCCCTGCGGGGGTCGCCTCTTCCGACGCCTCCGGCACCGGCGTCGCGGACGCCGACGGCTGGGTGTCTTCCGTCACGCCGAGGGCCACGACCCGGTCCACCGTCTTTTGTCCGTCCGGATAACCGGCGGCCGTGGCGGCCTTATACCAATAGATCGCCTGCGGCAGGTTTTTCGGGACGCCGAAACCCTCCTCGTACATGTAGCCGATGTTGTAGAGCGCGTTCCGCCGACCGAACCAGAACAGATACCGCGCCTGCGCGGCCTTGCGGAACCAGCTCATCGCCTGGGCATAATCCTTCGGCACTCCCTGGCCGAACAGGTAGGCGTAACCAATCGACCCCTCCGAATCGGAGTGCTGGTTCTTGTCAATGGCGTCGGCCTTCCTGAACAGGGTCAGCGCCTGCTCGTAGTCCACTTTCACGCCGACACCCTGCGCGTAACACAGCCCGAGGCCGTAAGTGCCGTCGTCGTTTTCCGCGTCGGCGGATTTTTTCATGGCGTCGAACGCCTTGGCCGGGTCCTTCTCCGTGCCGTAGCCGTAGAAATAGCAAAACCCCACGCCGGCCTGCCCTTCGGAATTGTTATGCTCGGCCGCCTGGCTGAACCAGTAGAACGCCCGGTCGTTGTCCACCTCCGCCCCCCGGCCCGAGATCGCCAGCAGCCCGTAGCCGGCCCAACCCGCCGGGTTGTTCGCGTCGGCGAGTTTTTTGAACCACGCCATCGACTGCGCGTAATCCGGCGCGAGGCCGTCCGCGCCGTTCAGATAACAGTAGGCGAGCGAGGTCTGGGCGTTGGCGTCGCCGCCGTTGGCCGCCTTGCGATACCAGTTGACCGCTTCCTTTTCGTCCTCGGCGACCGCGGTCCCGTTCCAATAGAGATTGCCCAGGAGGTTCTGCGCGTAGGCGAGGCCGCTGTCGGCCGCGTTGCGCACCCAGCGGACTCCCTGCGCCTCGTCCTTGGTCACGCCGGCGCCGTTGATGAGGTCGGCTCCGAGCACGGCCTGCGCGTACGGAACGCCAGCGTTGGCGGCCTTGAGAATGAACCCGTAACCTTTGGCCTCGTCCTTCGCGGTGCCCTCGCCGGCCTGGTACATGAAGCCCAGGTTTTCAATCGCGTACAGGTTGCCTTGCCCGGCGGCCTGCTCGTAGAGCTTGAACGCCTCGTCGTACCGCCGGCTGTTGTAGGCGGTTTCGGCCTGATCGACGATTTCGTGGGCGGGTTGCGTCGCCGCCTCGACCTCGCGCGCGGCCGGGATCGTGGCGTCGGGGACGCGGGCAAGGGCGCGGCCGGAGGCGGAGGAACCGGATTCGGTCGTGCCGTGCAGGAGTTTCCAACCGAGAAACCCTGCCCCCGCCAACCCCGTCAGCACCAACGCGCCGACCAGAATCCCGAGCCCGGCCCCGAAATCGCTGCCACGGTGGACGTTGCCTGCGGACGGGAACGGCTGCGGTTGCGGCCAGTACCCGGCGGGCGGCTGGTTCGGAGCGGGCGGATACGCGCCGGGAGGAGGGGAGGGCACTGGGTGGTACGGAGGGGCGGCCGGCGGCGGGCTGGGAAGGGGCGGGACGAACAGCGCAGGCAGCACCTGGCGCAGGGGCGTCCAGTTGGCCATGCCCGGCTGCCACGCGAGGCTGTCGCCGTTGTATTCACCCGCGGCGACCCGCGCGCGCAGGGCGTTTTCGTCGTAAGGTCCCGCCTGCTGGCCGTTTTTGACGAGGTGGAGATTCATGCGCGAGGCCGGGCTCTGGAGAAACGCCTATCTACGGCATGTTTGCGCGGGGAAGGCCAGGAAATTCTGCGGGCGCGAATCGCGTCCGCAACCAGCGGCGCGCGGCCGGCGTCCTCGCCTCAAAGAGCCGGTACATGATCAGCGCCACGGCCACGCACGCCGCCATCCAGAGCAAGCCGCGACCCACCGAATCCCAGGTGATCGCCGGCGGCATCCGGCCGGTCCGCAACGCGAGCAGATACACCACCGGGTAATGCGTCAGATAGAGCGTGTACGAGAACGCCGCCAGCGTCGCCCCCGTGCACTCGATCCGTTGGACGGTGCGAGTCGCGGGAGCCATCGACATGAGTGACGCCACGAGGAGCAGCGAGCCTGCTGCCACGATCACCTGCGCGGGATAGGGCGAGGGCAGCCAGAGGTTGCGAACCGGCGCGAGGATGCCGAGGTCTACCTGATAGATCAGTGTCCCCGCCAGCAGGACGACCGCCCCCGCCGCAGCCCACAGAACGCGCACGGAAACGATCCGGTCGCGCAGCCAGAAGCCCGCTGCCCCCAACAGCCAGCAGAGCAGGTACGCCGTTTCCATTTCCCAGAACATCCAGCCGCACACCGCCACCCCCGCGCCCGCCGCCGTCCGCTGCCAGCGGGTGCTGCCCCGCCGCGC
>CAZZYS010000485.1:0-2503 GCA_964658285.1 uncultured Verrucomicrobiota bacterium | reverse complement strand
GGGCGATGCTGGGCGGGGGTTTGGGCGACGCTGAACGGGATCGAGATCTCGCCGCGGACGACGCCGGCGGCGGAGGCCGTGTTGCGCGGTCTGGTCTATAATCGGGCGGCGGGGCGTAATCCGCCGCCGCATTGGTTCACAACCATCAAAGACGAGCCACGTGAGGGACCCGTTCGTGACGAGGTCAAGCGCGTGGCGTCCATCACGGTCAGCGAAAGGCTCGATGCATGAAGCGCAGATATTTTCTTGGAGGCGCGCTCGGCGTGATGGTGGCGATGCGGGCGGAGGCGCAGGAGATCACCGGGGCACAGCCGGAGTTGCCGAAGGAGAAGCTCGCCATCGTGACGCGCGACGGCAAGAGGCACGAATTCGACGTGGAGATGGCGTTGAGCCCGCAGCAGCAGGAGGTCGGGCTGATGTTCCGCAAGTCGGTGCCGGCGGAGGGCGGGATGCTGTTCGACTGGGGCACGCCGCGGGACAGCATGATGTGGATGCGCAACACGGTGTCGTCGCTGGACATGGTGTTCATCAACCAGGACGGCACCATCCGGCGGATCGCCGAGAACACGACGCCGGAGAGCTTGGCGACGATCGATAGCGGCGGGCCGGTGCGGGCGGCGCTGGAGCTGGCGGCGGGGACGGCGCGGCGGCTGGGTATTCACGTTGGCGACAAGGTCGAGCAGCGGATCTTTTCCAAGGGCTGAGTTCAACGCTTGCGTGCCGACGCGGACCGCTCCATAGGGAGGCCTGGTCCGGGGTGTAGTACAGCCTGGTAGTACGCCTGCTTTGGGAGCAGGAGGCCGGAGGTTCGAATCCTCTCGCCCCGACCACCCTTTCCCCTTTTGCGATCAGCGGTTCATCATCACCGGGATGGTGGCGCGCTCCAAGACGTGCCGGGTCACGCCGCCGAGGATGAGCTGACGGATTCGGGAGTGCGAGTAGGCGCCCATGGCGAGCAGGTCGGCGCCGAACTCGTTGGCGGCCGCGAGCAGGCCCTTGCCGACGTCGCGGTCGATACTCTTGAACGGAACCGTCTCGGCGTGGATATCGTGCAGGGCGAGATAGCTGGCGACCTCCGGTGCGCCGGGGCCGCGGCGCTGGTACTCGTCCGAATACAGGATGCGGACGCTCTCGGCGCGCTGCATCCAGGCGATCGCGGCCTGCACGGCGGCGGCGCTCTCGGCGGTGCCGTTCCAGGCCACGCAGACGCGGGTGCCGATCGCGGCAGGAGGTTTCTGCGGCGCGATCAGGACGGGACGGCCGCTGTCGAACAGGACGGCGTGCAGCGCGTCGCTGCTGCTGACGTCGTCACCCGCCTCGGGGTGGGGGACGACGGTGAGGTCGGCGAGGCGGGCGAGCTGGGCGACGAGGTCCTCCTCGCGGCCGGTCACGCCGTAGAAATTCGCCGTCGCCCCGCGGGTGCCGGGTTCGGCGACGGTGACGCCGTGTTGCGTGACGAAGCGCTGGAACATCTCGCGCACGGCGTCGCTCCGCTCGCTGCTCTCCTTTTCGGTGGCGGACATCATCTCTTCGATCATCGCGCCCGACAGGCCTTCGCCGGCCAGCGGGGCGACGTCACGGCTGTCGATCCGCACATGCAGCGCGGTGAGGTGCGCGTTCCACATGCGCGCGACGAGGAGGGCGCTGGTGAGCGCAGCCTCGCCGGCGGCGGTGCCGGTCAGCGGCAGGAGCAATCTACGAATTGGCATGAATCCCTCCCAGCGTTCGTAGGTTGGACTCATAGCAGGCGCGGCGAACCGCGCCATGGTGCAGTTGAGGGACGTCCGATCAGGGGTAGAGGGTGGTTTTGCGCCAGCCGTTGCCGTCGCGGGTGAAGACGCGGCGGTCGTGTAGGCGGAACGGCATGTCCTGCCAGAACTCGATGCTCTCCGGCGTGACCCGGAAGCCGGACCAGTGGACGGGGCGGGGAATGGTGTCGCCCGGGTATTGCGCGTCCAGCGCGGCGACCCGGCGCTCGAACTCCGCGCGCGACGGGAGCGGGCGGGATTGATCGGATGCGATGGCGCCAAGGCGGGAAACGCGCGCGCGCGAGGCGAAGTAGGCGTCGGCCTCGGCCTCGGTCACCGGGCCGACAGGACCCTCGACGCGGACCTGCCGGCGCAGGCTCTTCCAATGGAACAGCAGGGCGGCGTGCGGATTGGCCTGCAGCTCACCGCCCTTGCGGCTCTCGTAATTGGTATAGAAGACGAAGCCGCGGTCGTCGAAGCCCTTCAGCAGGACCATGCGCACGGACGGGTGGCCGTCGGGGGTCGAGGTGGCCAAAGCCAGGGCGTTGGGGTCGTTCGGCTCGCTGGCCTTGGCGGCCTGCATCCACTCTTCGAACAGGCGGAACGGGTCGGCCACGTCCGGAATGCCGGGTGGCGGTGCAGCGTCGGGCAGGGCGGTGTCGGGCATGCAAACCTCGCTTGGGTCAATGGTCAGCAGAAGCTATGTCGTCGGGCCGAAGTCGTAACCCCTTTCCCTCCTGTCGCGGCTGTGTCAC
>CAZZYS010000484.1:0-2507 GCA_964658285.1 uncultured Verrucomicrobiota bacterium | reverse complement strand
CGACAACAGCGCGGACCCCGCCACCGCCGCCGCCGCGCCGCCCGGCGGCAATCCGCCCAACGACGACGAGAGCACCGACATCCGCATCGCCCCGCACGCTCCCGGTGCGCCGACGATCTCGGCCGAGGACCAGCAGTTCAACCTCGCGGGCGACTATTACCTGCGCAAGGAGTACACCCAGGCCGCCGCCGACTACGAGCGTTACCTCGGGCAGTTCGCCAACGGCAAACAGCGGCAGGCCGCCTATTGGTGGTTGGGCGAGAGTTACCGGCTGTTAAAGAAAACCGTCCAGGCGCGCTCGACCTACCAGCAACTCGTCATCGCTTACCAGGAAGGCGAGTTCGTCGGTCCGGCCTGCCTGCGGCTGGCCTCCATCGACTACGAATCGAAGGATTACCGCACCGCCCTGCCGCTTTTCCAGCGCGCCGCGACCCTGGCGTCGAGCGATTCCGTGCGCCTGCTCGCGCGTTATTACGAGGCCGTCTGCCTGGAACAAACCGGCCGCCGCGACGACACCCGGCAGGTCTACGAGGAAATCCTCGCCGTCACCAAGGACAACCCCTACCGCGACGACGCCCACCTCGCTCTCGCCAACCTCGCGCTCAGCCAGCACCACCCCAACGAGGCGTTCAAGGAATACGACGCCCTCTCGCGCGAGGGCACCCGGCCCGGCCTCCAGGCCGAGGCGTCGCTCAAGGCCGGGCTCATCGCCAAGGACCTCGGGCAGAACGACGCCGCGCTCGCCCTGCTGACCCGCGCCGCCAGCCTCTCGGGCAACAACGCCACCGTGCGCGCGGAGGCGCAGCTCGGCCAGCTCCACATTCTCTACGATACAAATAAGTACAAGCAGCTCCTCGAAGCCTACCCGGGCATCCGTCCCGGGCTGCCCGCCAACACGCAGCCGGAGGCGATGCTGCTGGCGGCCAATTCCCAGCGCCAGCTCGGCAAGCAGGCCGAGGCGCGCGCGCTCTACGACGATATCCTCGACAACTTCCCGCGCAGTCCGCAGGTGCCCGAGGCGCGTTACCAGCGCATCATCACCCTGTACGCCACGAGCGACGCGAACTTCGTCAAGGAAGCCGATCTATTTTTGGGTTCCGGGGCCGAACCGGTCAAGATCGACCAGGTGCGGCTGATGAAGGCCGACACGCTGTTCAAGGGCGGCGATTACACCGGCGCGGCGTTGGCGTACGGCGCGCTGGACGGCTCCGGCAACCTGCCCGTCAAGTACAAGGCCGAAGCTTCCTACCGGCTGGGATATTGCTACGCGCAGGCGCGCAAACCGGAGCAAACCGTGGCGGCGTTCAACAAGTTCCTCAAGAACTATCCCGAGAGTCCGCTGGCCGCGAAGGCGTTCGTGCAACGCGCGGGCGCTTACGAGCAACTGCAAAACTACCCGAGCGCGCTGGCCGATTTCAACGAGGTCATCAACGACCACAAGGACGCCAAGGAACGCGAGTTCGCCCTCGAACACAAGGCGCTCATCCTCGGCCAGCAAAAGGATGACCGCGGCATGGCCGAGGCGTTCCGCGCGCTGCTCAAGGATTATCCCAAAACCGAAGTGGCCGGACTGGCGCATTTTTCCATCGCGCGCGCGGCGTTCGAGGATAGCCGGGATTATTCCACGGCGCTGGCCGAGTACAACGCCGCGCGCACGGCTGACCCGAAAGAGTACGGGGCCAAGTCGGCGTTGATGGTGATCCTGTGCGAATACCAGCTCAAGGACCGCGCAAAGCTGACAGCGGAGGTCGCCGCGTACCAGAAAGCGAAGGGTCAACCCGACGTGCCGCCGTCGATCCTGCTCTGGCTCGGCGAGCAGGAGTACGACGAGAAGGATTACGCCACCGCCGAAGGGCATCTGGCCGGCGCGACGACCGCCCTGGGCAAGAGCAACACGGAGGCGTGGCTGATGCTGGCCCGCGCGCGGGTCTACCTGGAGAAATGGGACGGTGCGCTGGAAGCCAGTCAGAAGTACCTGGCGGGGATTTCGCCCGAGCCGCGCGAACGGGCGCTGGGTCTGCTGGTGCAGGGCGACGCGCAGGTGGCGCTCCGGCGTTTCGACGAGGCGCAGAAGTCGGTGGACGAGACGCTGCAACTCCAGCCCGAGGGCAGTCTGAACGCGAAGGCGCGTCTGCTCGGCGGCAAGGTGTTGTTCGCACAGGGCAAATACGACGACGCGGCCAGGGCGTACCGCAGCATCGCGGTGCTCTACGACGACAAGGACATCACCCCGGTGGCGCTCGCGCGGGCGGCGGAGGCGTTCGACAAGGCGGGCAAACCCGACGACGCAAAGAAGGCCAGCGATGAGTTGAAGGCGAAGTATCCGACGTACACGGAAAGCCGGGCGATGTGACCGGCCCGCGAGACGACGTTTGGACAGGCAACTGACAATCATTCCCGCGCCGCAGGCGCTCGTAAACAAGGTAGGGATGGCTCTCCGAGCCAGTCCCTATTTTGGCTTGGATAGCCGTCACTGCTACGACACGTTTCCAGAGAAATTAGGGACT
>CAZZYS010000483.1:0-2519 GCA_964658285.1 uncultured Verrucomicrobiota bacterium | reverse complement strand
GGCTTCTTCAAACACTGCGGCTACCTAGGCAAACTCGCTTGAGCAACGCTCTAAGGCCGACGCCAACAAATAAGGTCGCGTAACCGGGAAGAAAGAACCGGGCGGCTAACGCAAGCACGACCAACAGCCCGAGAGCCAACGCGCTGAGAGACACTAATTGGCGGCGGCGACGAAACTGGAGGAGCGGGTTCTGCATCTAGCTGGCTCCGCCCAGCGCGACCCCCTGCACGCGTCGCAGGCCCACGTCGCCGACGCGCAGGCCGAGCGCGCGTTCGACCACGGGCAGGAACCGGTCGCTGGCATCGGTGAGCGCCACTTCGAGCGTGCCGTTGGCAGTCTCCGGGGCGGAGAGCGCGGCCGAACGAAGGAGGTCGCGCACGGCCAAGGCGCAGTTATCCGCCGAGTCCACCAGACACACGTCCGGCCCCGCCTGCCGCGCGATGGCTTCCTTCAACAAAGGGTAATGCGTGCAGCCGAGGATCAGCGTGTCGATGCCCGCGTCCAGCAGCGGCCGGAGATAACGGACGATATGCTGGTCCGTCAGGGGGTCTTCGAGGAGGCCCTCCTCGATCAACGGCACGAACAACGGGCACGCCGCCGCGCGGATTTCCAGGCCGGGCGCGAGTTTGCGAAGGGCGCGTTCGTAGGCACCGCTGCTGATCGTCGCATGGGTGCCGATGACGCCCACCCGACCGTTGCGCGTGGCCGCGACCGCCGCCGCCGCCCCGGGCGCGATGACACCGAGAACGGGCACCCTCAACGCGTCCTGCAACCGGGGAACGGCAAGCGCCGTGGCGGTGTTACAGGCGACGACGATGGCCTTGGCGCCTTCCGCCAGGAGCAGGCCGGTCAGTTCAAAACTATACCGCTCCACGGTCACCGCGCCCTTGTTGCCGTAAGGGATGCGGGCATTATCGCCTAGGTAGAAAATCCTCTCCGACGGGAGCAACCGCCGCAGAGCGTTGACGACGGTCAGCCCGCCGACGCCAGAGTCGAATACCCCGATGGGTCGCTGCCGATCAGCATCATTAGCCGATGCGACGATGGTCGGGTCTTCCACGGCGGCGCGATCCTCCGGCAACGGCGCTAATTGTGCGGCACGACGACCGTCGGGCCGTTGCTCGTCGAGGGCGTCGGAGCCCCGGCCGCCTGGGCCTGCTGCTGTTGCATGGCGCGCACGCGGTTCACCACCTGATCGAGCGGCACCGTCGCGCCGATGGACGGGATGCCGTTCTGCACCTGCACCTGTCCGGGCGTGATGCTCAGCGAGGGATGGTCGCCCGGCGTGTTGCCGTTCACGAGCATCGGGGGCGGGCCGGTGACGTTCGTCGCATTCTGGTAATTTTGGATCGCCAACGCGATGGCCTCCGCTTCCGCCTGCCGGTACGCCGGTTGGGCGATGCGGGCCGCCTCGGACGGGTTGCTCACGAAGCCGCCTTCGATCAGCACACCGGGAATCGTGGTCAGGCGCAGCACGCAGAACCGGGCGCGCTTGATCCCACGGTCAAACATCGGCAAGCGGTTGAGCAACGACGCGTGCATCGCCGTGGCGAGCGCCATGTTCTCGGGGTCTTCCACGTTGCCCGCGCAAGGCACGAGGTATGATGCCGACGGGCTGTCGTCGCCCGTGGACGGCACGAAACGCGGGGCCAGCGTGTACGTCTCGATCCCGGTGGCAAACTCGCTGCCCGCGTTGAAATGGATGCAGACGAAAATGCCGTCGCGGAACCGGTTGGCGAACGCCGCGCGTTCCTGGAGCGGGATAAAGGTATCGTCCGACCGGGTCATCTCGACGTGCAGACCGCGCTTTTGCAGCAGGGTGCGCAACCTCAAACCCACGTCGAGCGCGAAATCCTTTTCGTTGCCGTACACGCTCGTCGCGCCGTGGTCGTAGCCGCCGTGGCCGGGATCGATGACCACCGTGCGGATGGCTTCCGCGCCCCGGATGCGGTTGGGGCGGAGGACCGGTTCGACGAGCTTCGTCAGGTCGAGCCGGGAGAGCAGAATGTTGCCACCCGATTCCACGAGGTCGCTGCTCATGATGAACTTGACCCCGTTAATAATGAGTTCCTTGGAGCCGATGTCGCCCCGGATCGTGCAGCCGGGCGACGAGAGCACCACCGCCCGTCCTTCCCCCTGGGAAAGCTGGAGCCGATAGAAATCCGCGATGTTGCGCAGGGTCAGGTAATCGCGGTTCTCGTACCGGACGACGTTCCACACGTCCGCCCGCGCCGATGGTGCCACCGGCAGGAGCATCGCCGTCGCGGCGAGCAGCAGCGGCAGCAAACGTGGGAAACGGTGGGTCATGGCGGGGCCGAGCTTGGAGATGGCGGACGGATAAAGCAAGGCAGGAGTGGCGAACGACCGTAAGAGCAGGTTTACCGCCAAAACGTTCATCCTTTTCCGGCCGTCGCCTACATTTCGGTTTTCGACCCGGATTTGGCCGGTATGGGGTGCAGTGCCACGTCGGCGTTGCGATCCGTGAAGTACCGGACCGACCATTCGGACGGGAACAGCAG
>CAZZYS010000482.1:0-2521 GCA_964658285.1 uncultured Verrucomicrobiota bacterium | reverse complement strand
CCGCCGCAGGCGTCGTCAACAAGGTAGGGATGGCTCTCCGAGCCAGTCCCTAATTTTTCCGGTTTGGTCGGCGTGCGAACAACACGTTTTCCAGAAAATCTAGGGACTGGCTCGGAGAGCCATCCCTACCTTGGTTGATGACCGGCCGCGTGGCGGCCTGATCGGATTAAAATAGGTCCATCTGCTCGTCCAACTCCCTCGGCGCTTCGCCGGGCTTGGCCATGTGCTGCACGAGGCTGGGCAATTCGATGTCGATGCCCAGCAGCTTTCCCAGGCGCTGGCAGGTCATGGGCGAAAACCCTTCGTAGTGATTGTTCACCATCACGTAGATGCGCCGGGTGTCGCCGAGATGTTTCTTGATCCGGTCCGCCCAGAATTCCATCCCGCCCAGCCGCTCCCACAACAGACTGCCGTAACGGAACTGCCGCTCGCCGTCGGGCCGGAATTTCGTTTCCAGATCGCCCATCAGACGCACGTACAGGAAATCGGCCGTCAGCGGCAGGAAGCCAAACGCCCCCTCGTTTTGCGCCTCCAGGGCGGTGAGGTCGTTCCACGCGCAGGCGACGCCGTGTTCGGTCAGGAGCTTGGCGATGCGCGGCGCGTGCCAGTCCGGGTGCCGGAACTCCACCGCGAAGGAAATCTTGCCCGCCGGCAGCAGGTCGAGGAACTCCGCCAGCGCGTCCTCGTCGTGCGCGGGCCGGAAACCGGGCGAGAACTGGATGAGCACCGCACCGAGTTTTTCGCCCATCGGCCGCAGGCTGTTCAGGAAGGCGTCGAGTTCGCGCCGGCAGTTGCGCAAGCGCGCCTCGTGCGTGATGAGTTTCGGCATCTTGGCCGTGAAAACGAAATCGTCCGGCGTGCGTTCGGCCCAGGCGGCGACCACATCGGGCCGGGGGATGTGGTAGAAGGTCGAGTCGATCTCGACCGCCGGCAGGTAGCGCGCGTAGTAGGCGAGTTCCTGGTTGGAGGCGAGGCTGGCGGGGTAGAACACGTCGCGCCAGTCCTCGAAGTTCCAGGCGCAAGTGCCCAGCTTGATTTTATCGGCGAGGTCGATGGGCATGGTGGGGAGGGGATGAAGGCAGAAGGCAGAAGTCCAGAGGGCAGAGGAACGAAGGTCAGGTTTCTGATTCTGCCTTCATCCCTATCCTTTCCGCTCCGCCTTGACCTCCCGGTATTTTTCGTTAGCCTGCCATTCCCTGCCATGAAGAAAATTACTTTGTTCGTTGCGGTGCTTGTGCTCGGATGCATGGCCTATCCCCACCGCAGCCCCGCTCCGTTGGTGATCAAGCCCGGCGAGGATGCCAATTACGTGCCGCCCGGCGGCGAGGAGATCCCCAACCAGAAGGACGCCCAGGCGCAGTTCGACGCCGCCCTCGAAGCTGAGAAACGCGGCAAGATCGGCGCGGCCATCACCGGTTACAAAAAAACCGTGCGCCGGTTCCCCAAATCCACCGTGGCCGCGGCGGCGCAGTACAAGGTCGGCTTCCTGTCCGAGAAGCAGCAAAACCTGGGCGCTGCCTCCGACGCCTACGAACGGATGATCCTCAACTATCCCCACAGCACCGACTTCAACGCGGCGCTGGAGGCCGAGTACCGCATCGGCACGCAGTACCTCGACGGCTTGCGTCAGCATCTGCTGGGGATCCCCCTCCTGCCCCAGCGCCAGAGGGCGGTGGCGGTCTTCACGGTCATCACCCGCAACGCGCCCTTCAGCCGGTTCGCGCCGATGGCGCAGTTCGGCATCGGCCAGTCGTTCTCGTACGCCAGCGACCAGAAGGCGGCCATCAATGCCTATCAGGAAGTCGTGGACAAATACCCGACCGACCCCATCGCCGCCGACGCGCTCTACCAGATCGGTTTCGCGTACCTGACGCTCATGCGCGAGGGTTCCTACGACAAGAGCATCGCCCAGAACGCGCGGGAATCGTTCGAGGATTTCCTCGCTTCCTATCCCAACCACGAAAAGGCCGCGCAGGCCAAGGAAAACCTCGCCTCGCTGGGCAGCGTGCAAACGGGCGGCTCGCTCAAGATCGCCGACTATTATTTCAAGCAGAAGCAGTTCCGCGCGGCGGTCGTGTATTACAACGACGTGATCCGCCAGCAGCCCAACTCGCCCGACAGCCAGAAGGCGAAAACCCGGCTCGACACGATCCGCTCGAAGTTCGGGGAGAAATATTTCACCGACAAAGCGCCCGCGACTGCGGCGAATGGCAACGGCGCGGTCAATCCCAAGGTCAGCAACGGCGACGGCCGGCTCCCGGCACAGTACGAGACCGCCAAGCGCCCCGATTACGCGGGTCCGCCGGTCAGCGTGCCGACGCCCCCGCCCGCGCCCGCGACGACCACGGGCACCGGGGGTGCGCCGCCGACGCGCGTCAATCCCTCGGGTGCGAACACCGCCTTGCCCGACGCGCCTCCCGGCTCCCAGCCGACGCCCGCGCCGCACGGTGAGCCCAAGCCCCCGTCCGTGCCGGAAGGCGAACAGCCCTCGCTGCCGTCGCAATAAGATGAAGGCAGAAGG
>CAZZYS010000481.1:0-2521 GCA_964658285.1 uncultured Verrucomicrobiota bacterium | reverse complement strand
TTCTGCATTTTCCGCTTCAGCCCACCGCGCGCAGCACGCGCGGTTCGCCCTCAAGTTCCTCGTTGAGAACCTCGATCATGCTCCCCGGCGTTTCCAGCGGCGCGTACGGTCCCGCCTCCGGCACCACCCGCAGGGTGCACAGCCGGTTCGAGCCCGCCAGCCGCTCCGCCGCCGCGAACGCCCGCCCGCCCGCCAGCCGCGCCGGCCACAACAGCGTCGTGGGCACCGGCAACTCGCGGAACCGCGCGTCGAGATCGAAGCTCATCTTGCCTTGGAACAACCGGTAGATGGCGTAGTCGGCCTGGAATTGCTGCGCGCAGATCGCGTGCATGTCCACGCTCTCCTGCGTGACCGCGCCGGGATCGACGAACGCCCCGGCCGCCTCGAAACGCGCCCGGATATTTGCCCGGCGCGCGAGTTTGTTGCGGTAGACGAAGCGGTTGAGATTTGGCACGCGGCTGGCGACGCTGAGCCAGAGCGGCACATTTGCCCGGCCCGAGGGCATCCACAACAGCAGCCGCGCCACGAGGTCGGTGTGACGCGCGGCCATCAGTGCCGCGAACCCCGCCCCCAGGCCCCGCGCGATGACCACCGGCCGTTGTGAGTCCTCACCACACACGCCACCGATGAATTCCGCCAGACTCTCCGCATAGTCGGAGGCCGTCAGCTTGGCCCTGGGACGTTCGGACTCGCCGAAGCCGAGCAGATCGACCGCGATCACGCGGTGATTCTCAGCGAACGCCGGGTACACCTTTGACCATTGGTAAGCCGACGCGCCCACGCCGACATTATGTATAAAAACCAGCGTCGGCCCCGGGCCCATGCCGCCTTCGTGGTAAAACATCTGTCCGTGGCTGGTCTGGAACGTCCGTGTCGCAAAACTTTGCGGCGAAATGGTTTCCGGGATACGTTCCTTCGTCGGCGGGCGCACGAAATAACGCAGGGCCAGCACCGCGCCAACGGCCACCGCCGCGCCGATGCCCGCGCCCAAACCCACTCCCCAGAGTCCGCCTTTGCCTTGGAGAGAAAAACTTCCCAACGTCGCCGTGCCGGCATCGAGATGTTCAATGATCTTCTTCATGCCGGCGGCCCGTTGAGCGCCCGAGTATAGCAGAAAAGCAGAAAGGATGCTTCATCCTTTCAGCCTGGTCCGGCCGGTGCCGCGCTCGATGCACCCGATGCGGAAGGCACCCTTACCCAACGTGGCGAGCGCCGGGGAGGCGTCTTTTTCCGCGACGACGAGCGCCATACCGACGCCCATGTTGAACACCTGGAACATCTCTTCCCTCGGCACCGCGCCGCCTTCCTGCAAAATCTGGCACAGGCGCGGCGTCTTCCAGGCGGCGGTGTCGATGACCGCGTCGCAGGTGTCGGGCAGCACGCGGGGCAGGTTGTCGATCAACCCGCCGCCGGTGATGTGCGCCGCGCCCTTCAACACCCCTGCGGGTAACGCGGCCATGCGGGGCTGGTAGTTCGGGTGCACGCGCAGGAGTTCCTCGCCGAGGGTCCTGCGCAGTCCGGGCAGACGGGCGTCGGTGGCGAGGCCCAGCTTGTTGAAAAGAATGTCGCGCGCGAGCGAGTATCCGTTGGTGTGCAGGCCGTCGGCGGCGAGACCCAGCACGGCGTCACCGGGGCGGATGCGGCGGCCGTCGATGATTTTCTTTTTGTCCACGACGCCCACGACCGTCCCGGCCAGATCGTAATCCGCCCCCTGGTAGATGCCGGGCATCTGCGCGGTTTCGCCGCCGATCAACGCGCAGCCCGCCGCCGCGCACGCTTTGGCCAACCCGGCAAGGAGTTGCTTGAACACCGCCGGCTCCAGTTTGCCGGTGCCGATGTAATCGAGGAAAAACAGCGGTCGCGCGCCGAGGACGGCGATGTCGTTGATGCAGTGGTTAACCAAATCCTGGCCGACGGTGTCGTGCTTGTTCAGCGCCACGGCGAGTTTGAGCTTGGTGCCCACGCCGTCGATGGAGCCGACGAGCACCGGCTCGCGCATCCCCTTGAAATCCGGCCGGAAGAGTCCGCCGAAGCCGCCCGCCTTACCCAGCACTTCCGGCCCGTGGGTCGAGGCGAGCGCGCGGCCGAGGCCGCCTTTTAGGCGGTTGCCGAGGTCGATATCGACGCCCGCGCGGGCGTAGGCTTTGGAAGGGGCGGCGGGCATGAGAACAGAGGGATTCGCAGGGAAGATAGAGCCCGCGACCGACGCGGCAAGCTGCAAAAGCGCGGCGTGGACAAAGACGATTCGCCAAATCCAGACGGCGTGCGAGTGTGCGATTCGTCGTCTTATCCACTACGACTTGCCCTGCCATCCATGACCGCCCAAAATCTTCTGAAGACCGTTCGCCGCGCCGTCGTCTGCCTGGGTCTGGTGTTTTCACTCGCCACCTTCGCGCTGCCGGTGCGCGCGGACGACCCGCCCAAGTTCGCCGCGCCGGAGGTCAATGATTTCGTGAAGAAGTTCAGCGAACTCGTGGACGCCTACGTCAAGGCCGTCAAGGCCAAGGACGACGCCAAGATG
>CAZZYS010000480.1:0-2557 GCA_964658285.1 uncultured Verrucomicrobiota bacterium | reverse complement strand
GGCCTGTTTAGAACTTTCTCATACGCTGTTCAAACAAACGGAGAGCGCAGCGTGACCAGCGCCACCTCCGGCGGGCAGCAAAACCGCACCGGCACCCCGATGGTCCCCACGCCGGTCGTCACGAACACCCGCGCCGACGGTCCCTGGACCAACCCACTCCGGTATTTCTGTCCGTAGCGCGACGGCAGCACGGGCGCGCCGACGAACGGCAGCACGATCTGCCCGCCGTGCGTGTGGCCGCTCAACACGAGGTCCACCCGCGGGTCACGGATGAGTTCAACGTAGTCCGGGTTGTGCGTCAACAGCAGGCACGCTTCGTCCTCGCGCAGTTCGCCGAGCGCGGGACCCAACCGCGGGCGGCCCCGGCGGCAGTCGTCCACGCCCGCGATTCGCAGCCGCGCGCCGCCGGGGCGTTCCAGCCAGACGCCGGTGTTCGTCAGATCGGTGAACCCGGCATCCGCCAACGCGCGCCGGGTGCGGTCGGGGTCTGTTTGGTAGTCGTGGTTGCCCAGCACGGCGAACCGGCCCAGCGGCGCGTGCAGGTCCGCGAACACGCCGATTCCCGGTGAGATGTAGCGGCGGTGGTCGATGCCGAGATGCAGGAGCGCCTTGCGCCGGCGCTGCACGTAGTCCCCACCGAGCGCCACGATGTCCGGTCGCAGGGCGTTGGTCATGTTCACGACTTCCGCCAGATACTCCACCGACACGAACGGACCGTGGTGCGTGTCCGACAGGAACGCCACCGTCACGCCGTCGAACGCCGCCGGCAGACCGCGCAGGATGGTTTCCAATCGGGTGACCTGCGGACGCTTGGCTTCCCACGCCGCGTAGGCCGTCCCGCCCGCACCGGCCAGCAACACGGGCGGCGCGACCCGTTTGGCGAGAAGAGCGAGGAATTGTCGGCGGCCAAACATGCGCGGCGGCACCGTCACCCGGTCTCGCCGCTGAGGTTTTTGCTCCAATGGAACAGAAAGAAAAGCTTCTTCGTCGGCAAGAGAGGGGCTCTCCGGCCGACGAGGGGCCGCATGAACGAACCAGGGCACCCGCTCCCTCCACCCAGAGGAAACGGGTGCCCTGTCCACTCGCACACACCATTCACACACTCACTACTCACCATCACTCACACCACACCAACACTGCCATTTTTCCTACCAGCTCAGCGCGCCGCCGGTCTGGTACTCCGTCACCCGGGTCTCGAAGAAATTCTTCTCCTTGCCGAGATCAATCGTCTCGCTCATCCACGGGAACGGATTCTTCGAGCCGTACTTGGGTTGCAAATTGATCCGCTCCAACCGCCGATCGGCGATGTGCTGCACGTACTCGCGGAAAAGATTCGCGTTCAATCCCAAAATCCCCTTCGGCAGACAATCCTGCGCGTAGGCGATTTCGAGTTCGACGGCTTTTTCGATCATCCCCTCGATCTCCGCCACCAATTCGGGCGTCCAGGCTTCGGGATTCTCCGCCTTGATGCCGTTGATGAGGTCCGCGCCGAACGACAGGTGCGTGCTTTCGTCGCGCATGATGTACTCGAACTGCTCGCCGATCCCGGCCATGCGGTTCTGGCGCTTGAACGACAAAATCATGACGAACCCGGAGTAGAAGAAAATTCCCTCCATGATGACGTAGAAGCCGATCAGGTTTTTGAGGAACTTCTGCACACCCTCGACCGAGTCCGTCGAAAAGTTCGGGTCCATGATGTCGGCGGTCAGCGTCATCTCGAACGCGTCCTTGTCGTGGATCGAATTGACCTCGTGGTACATGTTGAAAATCTCGCGCTGGTCCAGCGAGAGGCTCTCGACGATGTAGTGGAAGGTGTGCGTGTGGATCGCCTCCTCGAACGCCTGCCGCAACAGGAACTGGCGGCATTCGGGGTTCGTGACGTGTTTGAAGATCGCCAGCACGATGTTGTTGCCCACGAGGCTTTCCGCCGTGGAGAAAAACCCGAGGTTGCGCATGATGACGCGGCGCTCGTCGGCGCTGAACCGGTTGGATTTCCACAACTCGATGTCGCGCTGCATGGACACCTCCGTGGGCATCCAGTTGTTGGCGCAACCGTTCAGGTAATGTTCCCACGCCCAGGTGTACTTCAGGGGCATGAGTTGGTTAACATCGACGGCCTGGCAGTTGATGAGCCGTTTGTCGTCGGCATCAATGCGTTTGGCGAGGTCGTGGAGTTCGGCGCGGGTGTCGGAAGTGTTGCAGCAGGACATGGGAAGGTAAGGGTAAAGTGGAAGGATAAAGACGTGAGAAAAAAGGCGAAGGGCGAAGAATGCGGTGGCTCTAAAGATAGCGCGGGAACAGATCGGACAACACTTAAATAGACCGGTTCCCTGACCGCCCTCCGTTCTTCATTCTTTCCGTGTTCAGGACTTGGAATCGTCGCCCTTGATCGTTTCGGTGATCTTTTCGACGAGCGAAGCGCCGGCATCGACGACCGCTGACGCCGCGTGGGTGACGGGTTCGGAGACCGCGTGCACGACCTTGGACACCGTGGACTCCGCGGGCTTCGGGCCGGGCTTGGCCTTCGCCTTGGCAGCGGGTTTGGCGGCAGGTTTGG
>CAZZYS010000479.1:0-2587 GCA_964658285.1 uncultured Verrucomicrobiota bacterium | reverse complement strand
CCGAGGCTCTGCATTTCCTTGATGAGCACGTTGAAGCTCTCCGGCGTGCCGGCCTCCAGCGAGTTGTCGCCCTTGACGATGGACTCGTAGATGCGCGTGCGCCCTTGCACGTCGTCGGACTTCACCGTGAGGAGTTCCTGCAACGTGTAGGCCGCGCCGTAGGCTTGCAGCGCCCAGACCTCCATCTCGCCGAAGCGCTGTCCGCCGTACTGCGCCTTGCCGCCCAGCGGTTGCTGGGTCACCAGGCTATACGGACCGACCGCGCGGGCGTGAATCTTGTCCGCGACCAAGTGGCCGAGTTTGAGCATGTAAATATAGCCCACCACGATCTCCTGGTCGAATGCTTCGCCGGTGCGCCCATCGAAGAGTCGGCTCTTGCCGTTGGTCTGCACCCACTTGTAGCCTTCCACGTCGCCGGCCTTCTTGAGGTACTCCTGGATTTTCTTCTCGTCGATGCCGTCGAAGACGGGCGTGGCTACCTTGAAACCGAGCGCCTTGGCCGCGACGCCGAGGTGCGTTTCGAGCACCTGACCGACGTTCATGCGGCTGGGCACGCCCAGCGGGTTGAGGCAGATTTCCACGGGGGTGCCGTCCGAGAGGTACGGCATGTCTTCCTCCGGCACGATCCGGGCGACGACGCCCTTGTTGCCGTGACGGCCGGCCATCTTGTCGCCGACGCTGAGCTTGCGCTTGCTGGCGATGTAAACCTTGACCTGCTTGATGATGCCGGGATCAACCTCGTCGCCGCTTTCCACGCGGTCGATGGCGCGTTCCTGCTCCATGTCGAGTTCGGAGAATTTGCTCTCGTAGCTCTGGATGATCTCCTGGATCTTGTTGCGGATCGGGCTCGGGTCGATGTCGATGTGGTCGTGCACGCTCGCCAACTTGCGCAGAAGCGTCTTGGTGATCTTGCGGTTGGCCGGGATGATGATCTCACCCGTTTCCGCGTTGACCACGTCGAGCGGGATTTTCTCGCCCAGCAGCACGTTGGACAGCGACTCGGTGAGTTCCTCGATGAGTTCTTCCTTGCGCTTGCGGTAATCTTCCGACACCGCCTTGCTCTGGCGCTTGGTTTCGCTCGGGGTCAGCTTGGCTTTGGTCACTTCCTTGCGGCTGTTGACCTTGATGTCCATCACGATGCCGTAGGTGCCCGAGGGCACCGTCAGCGACGTGTCCTTCACGTCCGCCGCCTTTTCGCCGAAGATGGCGCGCAGCAGTCGCTCCTCCGGGGCAAGTTCGGTCTCGCTCTTGGGCGTGATCTTGCCGACGAGAATGTCGCCCGGCTTGACCTCCGCGCCGATGCGGATGACGCCGTCCGGCCCGAGGTTGCGCAAGGCTTCCTCGCTGACGTTCGGGATATCCCGGGTGATTTCCTCCGGCCCGAGCTTGGTGTCGCGCGCGCCGATCTCGAATTCGTCGATGTGGATGGAGGTATAGATATCCTCCTTGACCACCTTTTCCGAAATCATGATGGCGTCCTCGAAGTTGTAGCCGTTCCAGGGCATGAACGCGACGAGCACGTTGCGGCCCAGCGCCAGTTCGCCCAACTCCGTGTTCGGACCGTCGGCAAGCACGTCGCCCGCCTTGATCTTCTGGCCCTTCTTGATGATGGGCTTCTGGTTGACGCAGGTGCCCGCGTTCGAGCGCATGAACTTCCGCAGCTCGTACACGTAAACGTGATTATCCGGGTCGTGGCGCAGCCGCTTCTTCGGGTCGGGCATGTGACCGTCCTTGGTGACGATGATGAAATCCGCCGTCACGCTGGCCGCGATGCCGTCGCCCTCGGCGACGATGACCGCCCGGGAATCCCGCGCGACCTTGCCTTCCATGCCCGTGCCGACGAGCGGCGACTCGCTGACGAGCAGCGGCACGCCCTGGCGTTGCATGTTCGAGCCCATGAGCGCCCGGTTGGCGTCGTCGTGTTCGAGGAACGGGATCAATCCCGCCGCCACGGACACGAGTTGCTTGGGCGAAATGTCCATGTAGTGGGCCTTGGCAGGCTCCACTTCGAGGAAATCGCCCCGGTAGCGCACGCTCACCTTTTCGGTGGTGAAGTTGCCGTCCTTGTCCATCGGCGTGTTCGCCTGGGCCACGAGGAAATGCTCCTCGCGGTCGGCCGTCAGGAAGTCGATCTTGTCGGACACGCGGCCGTTGTCCACCTTGCGGTAGGGCGTCTCGATGAAACCGAACTCGTTGATACGAGCAAACGTGCTCATCGACGAAATCAGGCCGATGTTCGGACCTTCCGGCGTCTCGATGGGGCAAATGCGGCCGTAATGGCTCGGATGCACATCGCGCACCTCGAATCCGGCGCGGTCACGCGACAGACCTCCTGGCCCGAGGGCGGACAGACGCCGTTTGTGCGTCAATTCGGCCAGCGGATTGGTCTGATCCATGAACTGGCTCAACTGCGAACGGCCGAAGAAATCGCGGATGACCGCCGAGAGAGCCTTTGGGTTGATGAGCTTCTGCGGCGTCATGCCGTCCACGTTCACGTCGAACAGGGTCATGCGCTCCTTGACCAAACGCTCGGTGCGGGCGAGGCCCACGCGGCACTGGTTGGCGAGGAGTTCGCCCACGGTCCGCA
>CAZZYS010000478.1:0-2601 GCA_964658285.1 uncultured Verrucomicrobiota bacterium | reverse complement strand
ATCGTGTCCACGCCGAGCACGTCCTTGAACGTCTGCACGATGGGGATGCTCCCGCCTTCGCGGATGAGCACCGGCTCCGCGCCGAACGTTTCCTGCAACGCCCGCTGCGCCGCCTTGCCCGCCGCCGAGTGCGGATCGGTGACGTACGGATTGCCGCAGTGGCCGGACTTGATCGTCAATTTCACGCCCGGCGGGCAATGCTTGTGCAGGTGCGCCTCGACCAGTTCCACGATGGTCTCCGGCGACTGGTCGGGCACCAGCCGGAACGTCAGCTTGGCCATCGCCTTGGAGGGGATGATCGTCTTGCTCCCCTCGCCCTGGTAGCCGGAGCCGAACCCGTTGATCTCCGCCGTCGGCCGGGCATAGCAACGCTCCACCGCCGTAAATTCCCCCTCGCCGAACAACTCCGGCGAACCTGTCAGGTCGAGCACCGCCTGGTCGTTGAACGGCAGCTTGGCCCACGCCTGCCGTTCCCAGTCCTGCAAGGGCGGCACATCGGCATAGAAACCCTCGACCGCCACGTGGCCGTTGTCGTCGTGCAGCGTCGCCAGCAGTCGGGCCAACGCGGTGGCGGGGTTGGCAACCGCGCCACCGTACACGCCGCTGTGCAGGTCCACGGAGGGGCCGGTCATGAACAGTTCCATCGCCATGATCCCGCGCAGGCCGTAGGAAAACGTCGGCTGTCCCCGGCCGACCATGCCGGTATCCGATACGGCCACGTAGTCGCACTTCAACTCGTCGCGGTGCTCCTTCAGGAACGCGCCGAGGTTGGGACTGCCGATCTCCTCCTCGCCCTCGATGACGAAGATCAAGTTGACCGGCAGGTCGCCGTCCGCCGCGATGGTCTCCTGCACGCCGATGATGTGCGCGAGGATTTGCCCTTTGTTGTCGGTCGATCCGCGCGCGTAGATCACGCCGTCCTCGATGTGCGGCTCGAACGCCGGGGTCTTCCACAGGTCCAGCGGGTCGGCCGGCTGCACGTCGTAGTGGCCGTAAATCATGACCGTCGGCCGGCCCGCTTTATGTTCGTTGCGTGCCACCACGACGGGATGGCCGGGGGTGGGATGTTTCTCGGTCTTGAGCCCCATGCCCTGCAGCTTGGTCACCAGCCAGTCGGCGCACCCGTTGACGGCCCCGGCCTTAGTCGGGTCGGTCGAAACACTCGGGAAACGCAGGAATTGGACGAGGTCCTCGACGGCGGCGGCTTCTTGTTGGCTCATAGGTTTGTCCCCCAGAGACTACGAAAGGAAGCGCGGCGTTCAACGTCCGCGTGACGCCCGCGCCACTTTTTCCTTTCGCCACCGGGCGTTTTGCCGTTTGCTTCCCGCTCTCGATGTATCTGCGCCGGTTGGAAATTCTCGGATTCAAGTCGTTCGCCCAAAAGACGGAGTTGAACTTCCCGCTCGGCGTGGCGGCCATCGTCGGTCCCAACGGCTGCGGCAAGAGCAACGTGCTCGACGCCATCCGCTGGTGCTTGGGCGAACAGTCCGCCAAGGCCCTGCGCGGCGGCGAGATGGCCGATGTCATCTTTAACGGCGCGGACACCCGCCAGCCCGTCGGCGTGGCGGAGGTGACCATGACCTTCACCGATTGCGAGGAACAGCTCGGCACCGCCTACCACGAGGTGAGCATCACCCGCCGCGTCTACCGCGACGGCAAGGGCGAATACCTCCTCAACAAAACGCTCTGCCGCCTGCGCGACATCCAGGAACTCTTCATGGACACCGGCATCGGCCGGTCGGCCTATTCCATCATGGAACAGGGCAAGATCGACCTGATCCTATCCTCGCGTCCCGAGGATCGCCGGGCGGTCTTCGAGGAAGCGGCGGGCATCACCAAATATAAATCCCAACGCCGCGACGCCACCCGCAAGCTCGAACAGACCGAGATCAACCTCGCGCGCCTGACCGACGTGCTGGCGGAGGTGAAGCGGCAGTCGAACTCCCTCCAGCGTCAGGCCGCCAAGGCCCGCCGGCACCGCACCCTTTCCGCCGATCTCCGTCTGCTCGACACGCATCTCGCGCACGAACAATTCACCCGCCTGACGGGCGAACTCGCCGACACCGTCCACGAACTCGCCCGCGCCCGTGCCGCCCAGGAACTCGCCGAACGCGAACTCACCGCCGGCGAGACAGCATTGACCGATGCCCGCAGCGTACTCGAAGACGCCAGCGCGCGCTACCAGGAAGCCCGCACGGCCGCCGGGGAATGCCGCGACCGCCTGCGTTCGGCGGAGAGTCGGCGGGAGTTCAACCGCGAACGCGCCACGGAAAGCGCGGGCTTGCGCGAGCGTTACGAAGCGGAACTGGCCGGGGCCGAGGAGCGCCTGCGCACGCAGGAGCTGGAAATGCACGCCGCCGCCGAGGAGGAAGCGCAAATCGCCGCGTTGCTGGCGGAAGGCCGCGAACGTCTCGGCCATCAGGACGCCCTCGTGCGCGAGGCCCGCACCCGGCGCGCACAGGCGGAAGCCGCCTTCCAGAACGCCCAGCGCGCCGCCGGGGAAGTCGAGCGCAAGATCGCCACGCTCCGCGCCGAACTCGCCGCCTTCGCCCAGCAGCAGCAGGCGGGCGACGTGCGCGCGGAATTCCTCGCGGCCGAACT
>CAZZYS010000477.1:0-2626 GCA_964658285.1 uncultured Verrucomicrobiota bacterium | reverse complement strand
TATTTGAAAACGGCTGTAGACTCCTTGATTGAAAAATGTTTTCTCGGAAGCTCCGCGCGGCTACCTTTTCGCAAGCAGGAGAACCCTTCTCAGGCAGACTTCTATTTTCACCCCCAATCGTCCCCTGTCTTTGCCAGCCCTCCACCGCGCCGCGAAAGCAAACTTTTTTGCGATCCGCGCCGCGTGGGGGATGGTCCGCTCCATCGTTGCATGAAACTCTCCCTCCATCTTCCCGGATCATGGCTTTTGCTCGTCCTGTTCGCCGGGCCGGCCGTTGCACAAACGGACCCGGCTGACTCCGCGCCCCCGGTTTACAAAACTCCGGCCGCCCCGGTCGAGGCGCGGGTCGAAGATTTGCTCAAGCGACTGACGCCCGACGAAAAGACCCGGTTGCTGTCAGGTGACAAATATTTCAACACCTACGGCGTCGAGCGGCTCGGGCTGCCTTCCTTCCGCATGACCGACGGTCCGCAGGGCGTGCGGCTCAGCGCACCGTCCACCGCGTACACCGCCGCCGTTTGCCTGGCCGCTTCGTGGGATCCCGCGCTCGCGCAAAAGATCGGTGCCTCCTACGGGCGGGATTGCCGCGCGCGGGGCATCCACTACCTGCTCGCCCCCGGCATGAACCTCTACCGCGCGCCGATGAACGGCCGGAACTTCGAATATTACGGCGAGGACCCGCTGCTTTCCGGCCTGACCGCCGCCGCCTTCGTGCGCGGCGTGCAGAGCCAGGGGGTCGCCGCGACCATCAAGCACTTCGCCGCCAACAACCAGGAGTTCAACCGCCACAATCTGTCCTCCGACCTGGACGAGCGCACGCTGCGCGAGTTGTACCTGCGCAACTTCCAGATCGCCGTGCGCGAGGGCCAACCCAAGTGCGTGATGGATTCTTACAACCCCATCAACGGGGTCCACGCCACGCAGGACGCCTGGCTCAACAACGACGTGCTCCGGAAGGAGTGGGGCTTTCGCGGCCTGTTGATGTCGGACTGGGAATCCTGTTATGATACGCTGGGCATGGCCACCGGCGGCCTGGACCTGGAGATGCCCGCGGCCAAATATTACACCGCGGCAAAGCTCAAGCCGCTGCTCGACGCGGGCAAGGTCACCCCGGAGATGATCGACGAGAAAATCCGGCGGCAGTTGCGGGTGGCTTTCGAAATGGGTTGGCTGGACCGCGACCAGGCGGACCCCTCCATCCCGCGGGACGATCCGGCCAGCGCCAAAGCGGTTTACGACGAGGCCGCCGGGGGCATCACCCTGCTCAAGAACGAGGGCAACCTGCTGCCGCTCGACGTCGCGAAAGTCAAAAGCGTGGTCGTGGTCGGACCGAACGCCATGACCCCGACGGCGGGCGGCGGCAGCGGCTTCGTATCCTACTTTTCCGCCCGGAGCGCGCTGGAGGGCATCCGCATGGCCGCGCCGGACCCCAAGGTGGTCAGGGGAATGGTCTGGGAACCGGAACAAACCCACCCGGCGGAGCCGGACGGGCTGGAGGCGATCCGCAACGCGGACGTGGTGGTGGTCTGCGTCGGCTTCAACGATCCCGGCTGCTGGCAGGCGGACCACGGTTCGGCCAACGAACGGGAGGATCACGACCGCCGCTACGAACTGCCGCCCGAGCAGGATCATCTCATCACCCGCGTGGCGCGGGAAAACCCGCGCGTGGTGGTCGTGCTCAACGCCGGGGGCAGCGTGGCGACCGCCTCGTGGGTCCACCGGGCGGCGGCGCTGCTCCACGCCTATTACCCCGGCACGATGGGCAACGCGGCGTTGGGCGGCATTCTCTTCGGCGCGGTCAATCCTTCGGGCAAGCTGCCCTTCTCATGGGAAAAACGCTGGGAGGACAGCGCCGCCTACGGCAATTACCCGAATGCGGACCATCCCAAGGACAACACCTACAAGGAGGGCATTTTCCTGGGCTACCGCTGGTTCGACGCCAAGGACCGGGAACCACTCTTTCCCTTCGGCTACGGCCTGAGCTACACACAGTTTGCGTTGTCGGATTTGCAGGCGGAGAAAGCCGGTGGCGACGCGGTGGCATTCACCGTCCAGGTGCGCAACACGGGCGCGCGGGCCGGCGCGGAGGTCGTGCAAGTTTACGCCGCCGCGCCGGCGGGTGAACTGCCCCGGCCGCCGCGCGAATTGAAGGCTTACGGCAAGGTGTTCCTGGAGCCGGGCGAGGCCAAGACGGTCTCGATGCAGGTGAAAACGGCAGATTTGAGGACGTGGGACTCCACCGCGAAAACCTGGACGCTCCCGCCCGGCGAGTGGGTCTTCCAGGCCGGGGACAGCTCGCGTTCCCTGCCGTTGAAAACTTCGGTGGCCTTTTGACCCTCTTGTCCCGACTCCTGCTCGGCCAGCACAGCGCTTTTCAATTGCCTGTAGGCATGTACGTGCCCTTCTAAATTTCTGTCATCCTTCGGCTGCGCCTCAGGATGACAGGGAAAGTTGTTTGCCCGCCGCCCGCCACTACGAGCAAGCGAAAAACGCTTTTGGGTTGCCCGGTTTGGGCACACACCCCATCAGAGGTTGAATCAACCCAAAGTCTGCCCATGCTGCAAACGTCCGGGAAATAGTAGACACTTTCAGGCGTTTGAAAGTGGTTGCGGGGGTAGGATTTGAA
>CAZZYS010000476.1:0-2640 GCA_964658285.1 uncultured Verrucomicrobiota bacterium | reverse complement strand
TTGCACCCCCTGGGACTCGAACCCAGAACCTAGTGATTAAGAGTCACGTGCTCTACCGATTGAGCTAGGGATGCGTGATCGTGAGCCGCTGGTCGTGCATGCCACGAGCGGCAGAGTATCGCTTGAACGCAACGATTGGCAAGTGGGATTTCGCATCGTCGCGCGCACGCCGACGACACCAAAAGTGGAAATCCGCCGCGTTTGGCCCCATCTTCCCCGATGCCAAACGGAACTCCCCCCGCCCCGCATGTGCCGTCGGGCCTGACGACGGTCGGCGTCTTCTACGACGGCAACTATTTCAACCACGTCAGCACGTACTACAAATATTCGCATCCGCGCCGCACGCGCCTGAGCATCGCGGGACTGCACCGTTTCATCCGCGCGAACGTCGCCGGTGCGCCCGAAGCGTTGGAGAGAAACGGCGCGGCGCGGCCCGTCGCGCCAGTGGCGGGCAACGGCCGGCGTGGCGCGCGCGAAGAGTCCGAGCCGATGCGCCGGTGCCAGATCGTGGATGCGCACTACTTCCGCGGGCGGCTCGCGGCGATGGAGGCGGCGGCCAAGGACTCCCTTCTCAACGAGCGGCTTTTCGAGGATGTGCTGATGAAGGAAAGCGTCATCACGCATTCCCTCCCTCTCGTGCGCCGCCGTGACCAGAGCCTCGCCGAAAAAGGTCTGGACGTGTGGTTTGCCCTGGAGACTTATGAGTTGTCCCTGCTCAAGCGTTACGACGTGACCGTCCTGGTCGCGTGCGACCGCGATTATCTGCCGCTCGTGCGCAAGCTCAACACTCTCGGGACCTGCGTGATGGTGCTCGGCTGGGATTTCACCCACACCGACGAGATGGGCGTCGAGCGTCAGACGGTGACCTCCATCGACCTGCTCGCCGAGGCGATGTACCCGCTGGCGATGCACGACATCATCGAGACCGCCTCCCCCGACGACCCGCTCGTGAACGGTCTCTTCGTCGATGACGCCAGTCGGAGCCGCGACCTCGCCAGCCGCACGGATCATCCCAACGGCAGCAGCATCCTGCCCGAGGAAACGCCTCACGACATCCCGAACGGCACCCCCCGTCTCGCTCCCGACCGGGGACCCGAACACGCCGGCACGATCCAGACGCTCAAGGAAGGCTACGGTTTTATCAGCACGGAAGCGTCAGCCAAAAACCTGTTTTTCTCTTGGGCCGACCTCCAGGACGTGCCCTTCGACGCGTTGCAGGTGGGTGACCGCGTGAGCTATCACCTCGGCTCCAACTTCAAAGGCGAGTGCGCGACCAGCGTCCACAAACTCTGAGTTTTCCTTTTGCGTTTTTTGCGCCTTTTGCGGCCAAAAATTCTGCTACGCTGCCGCCGTTCCCATGCCCGCCCACGCCCCGGCCACAACCTTCCCGCTCCTCGAACAAATCCGCGAGATCGGCCGGCAGGCACGGGTCTCCGCCCTGGCGATGGCGCTGTACGACTACGCGCTGGATTTCCGGTTCAGCCTCCAGGCGTCCCGGGTGTTTCACGCGGCCAGCACGATCAAGCTGGCGATCCTTTTCAGCCTTTTCCGCGCGGCGGAGACCGGCCGTCTCCGGCTGACGGACCGGCTGCACGTACGCAACCGTTTCCGCAGCCAGGCCGATGGCTCGCCGTTCTTCCTCCAGGCCGACCGTGACGGTGACCCGGAGTTGTACAAGCTGACCGGCCGCACGGCGACTTTGCAGCAGCTCGCGGAGACCATGATCATGCGCAGCAGCAACCTGGCGACCAATCTCCTGATCGACCACCTGGAGGTCGCGTTCGTCACCGAGAGTCTGGCCGCCGCCGGGCTGGACGCGCTGCGCTGCGTGCGCGGGGTGGAGGACGAGGCGGCGTTTGCCAGAGGCTTGAATAATCTCGTCACCGCCGACGGGTTGCTGGAGTTTTTCCGCCGCGTGCACGAGGCGCGCGCTCTGAGCGCGGAGAGCCGGGAAAAGATGTTCGACATCCTCTTCCAGCAGCGGTTCAACGCCATGCTGCCTGCCGGCATCCCGGATGCCGCGAAGGCACGCGTCGCTCACAAAACGGGCGAGATTTCCACCGTCACGCACGACGCCGGGATGGTCTTCCTGCCGGGCCGCGCGCCGTATGCTCTCGTGGTGCTCACTGAGTATGCCGGGGCCGGCACCGCTTCCACGCGCAACAAGACCGTCGCCGCCGTTTCCGCTGCGGTGTACGATTTCCTGCAAGGGGCCACCACTCCTTCCATTCCATGAACCAAACCGCGCGTGACCTGCCCGTGATCGACGGCCTGCGGCTGCCCGAAGACGTGCGCGCGCTCTTGCGTCCGGACGAACTCGTTGCTGATCGCACGGGCCGCCAGCACCGTCTCCCGCGCTTTTTTTACGAGGTGCGAAGCTGGTCGCAGGCCAAGGAGTTGTTCCTCACCCCGCACATCCGCCTGAGCGAATTGCTAATCGTGGACAGCCGCGAGACGCCGCGTTTGCTGGAGGAATTTCCGCACTACGTCCCGTGCGCCGTCAGCCTGCTCGCCCGCGTGCTGGAAGACCTCCGCGCGAGGGTGGGCGCGCCCGTGTTCGTCTCGGCCAACGGCGGCTATCGCTCGCCCGCGCATCGCCTGTCGGCGGCGGCCGGTCCGCATCTCTGGGCGGCGGCGGCC
>CAZZYS010000475.1:0-2642 GCA_964658285.1 uncultured Verrucomicrobiota bacterium | reverse complement strand
AATTCAAGGACGTGCGCGGCAAGGTGTACATGTCCATCGAGAAGGACGAGGTCGTCGCCGAGGCTTCCTTCCCGATCCCGGAGGACGGCCGCCGGTTCGGCAGCAGTGGCAGCGGGAACAAGGGATACTTTAACGGCCGGATGCGTCTTGCCGCGTCGTACTCGGGCGGGGAGCTGACCCTGTTCATCCGCAAGATCGAGTCGATGAAGGGCGATCCGATGTCCGACCTGATGCTGTCTCTCCTCAACAAGATGGACTTCAGCAAGCTTTTCAACGAATCCATGCGGGACGACCGGCGCAGGGGCACGGCATGGGCCGAGGCCATGACCAAGGTGCAGACCGTCGTCATCGAGAACGAACACATCGTCGCCACGGCGGTCGAGGGCACCCCGGCCACCAACCCGATTCCCACCCCCGGACAATCGCCTGTGCCGGTTGCGACGCCGGGCGATCCGGAGTAGATTGGCGGTACCGGAATCTGTCCACAGATTACGCAGATTTACACAGATTCCAAAAAGAGGAGGGGGAATGCTTTCTCTGCCCTCCTTTCTTCAATCTGCGTAATCTGTGGACAAGTCCAGTCCGCTCCTATGTTTGACGTTCGAGAAAAACCGAAATCCGTCACCCGCGCGCTGCTCGTCGGCGCTTGGTGGAAACCGCAGACCGTCGAGGAAGGCCGCAGCCTGCTCGACGAACTGGCCGAGTTGGTCGATACCCTCGGCCTGACCGTGACCGACCGCGTGCTGGTCAAGATCGACCGGCCGCAGGCGGCCCACCTGATCGGTTCGGGCAAGGCGCAGGAACTCGTCACCCAGGCCAAGGCGCTGGAGTGCGATGTCATCATCTTCGACAACGAGCTGACCCCCGGCCAGCAACGCAAGTGGGAAGAACTCAGCGGTCTCGCCGTCATCGACCGCGAGGAGGTGATCCTCGATATTTTCAACGGCCGCGCGCGCACCAGCGAGGCGCGTCTCCAGGTGGAACTCGCCCGCATGGAGTATTCGCTGCCGCGTCTGGCCCGGCTCTGGGGGCATCTCAGCCGTCAGCAAGGCGGTGGTCTCGGTGGCAAGGGCGAGGGCGAGAGCCAGCTCGAAATCGACCGGCGGCTCGTGCGCAAACGCATCGACGTGGTCAAGGCCGAGCTGGTCGAGGTCCGCAGCCGCCGCGCCACCCAGCGCAAGCAGCGCGAACGCACCCCCGTGCCGCACGCGGCCATCGTCGGCTACACCAACGCGGGCAAAAGTTCCCTGCTCAAGAAACTCACGGGCGCGGACGTGTTCGTAGAAGACAAACTCTTCGCCACGCTCGACCCGACCACCCGGCGCATCGACCTGCCCGGCGGCCAGGGGCTCCTGCTCACGGACACCGTCGGTTTCGTGCGGAAACTGCCCCACCGGCTCATCGAGGCGTTCAAGGCCACGTTGGAAGAAGCCCTCCTGTCCGATTTCCTGGTCCACCTGCTCGACGCCACCCAGCCGGAGATTTTCGCTTATCATCGCACGACGATGGACGTGCTGGCCGAACTCGGTGCGGCTGACAAACCGATCATCACCGTTTTCAACAAGATCGATCTCCTCGGCGACGACCATCTGCTCAACCCGCTGCGGCGGCATTTCCCGGACGCCCTCTTTATCTCCACGCGCACCGGCGCGGGCCTGGACGAACTCCTCCACCGCATGGCCGAGCAACTCGCCAGCCGCACCGAACGCGTGGAACTCCTCCTGCCCTCGGAACGCAGCGATCTGCTCAGCAGCCTCCACCGCCAGGGACAGGTGCTTTCCACCGAATACACGGAGGCCGGCACGCACGTCCACGCCGTCGTGCCGCTCAAGTTGCTGGCTGGCCTCGCGCCTTACCGTTGGGAAGCCAGCGCGCCGGTCGTTGTGGGAGAGCCGGTTACGCCGCCGACGCTGAGTCCGGTGTAAAGATGGCGCTTTTTTGGCTGGACGACCGACCCGCGCGGGTGCTAAATCCGCGCGCGGAAATCCTGACATGAAAGCTTTTCTGGTCCTGTTGGTCCTGGCGCTCGCCGGGGGCGGCGCATATTATTTTTACTTCAAAGACCATCCGGTTTCCTGGATGCAAGGCCCGGAGTTGGTCGCGGGGTCACCGGCGGGTCGTCCGGGGGCCAAGTCGGACGGGAGAAAGGATTTCAAGGAACTGAGCGCCCAGTTGCAAGGTGCCATGAATCGCATTCCCGCGAACCTGCATGACGCCCGCCAGATTCCGACGGTCGCCATCGATATCCGGTCGCGCCTGGCCCCTTACGTCGGAATGCACGCCGAATACACGACGGTCACCCAGGTCTGCGATGTGATCATCGATGCGGACCAGGTGTTCGCGGAGCGGCAGGAGAAGTGTGGTCTCGCCCCGGCCGCCAACGGCGCCTCCCCGCAGGAGCGGGCGCGCACGGTCAACAATCAGAACCCCGGCGCATACCAGCCGGGCCAGGTGATCTGGGACAACCAGCGCCTGCAGGCGGACAGCAAGGTCCGGCAGTTGCTCGCCACCCTGGAAAATCGCCGTTTATAGGGAATGGACCCGAGGCGTTGGCCCCGGAACTGCTTGAAGAAAACCCTTTATGCATTCCGCGCCTCCCACCGCCGCCGGGACGCTCTGAGGCTGGCCGGGCGGCTGAAGGC
>CAZZYS010000474.1:0-2682 GCA_964658285.1 uncultured Verrucomicrobiota bacterium | reverse complement strand
GACTATGGTCGGGTAAGTACCTTGGTGCGAGGTCCTTCGGCTGCGCCTCAGGATGACAGAAAAATTTAGAAGGGCACGCGCGTGGCCACGGGCAAACGAAAACGCTTTAGTGACCGGCCCTAGCGCGACCGAACGGGTCACCCGCTACGGGAATTCGCTCTACGAGTTCGGAGTTTCTGGGCCGGATCAGCCAGGGGATTCGCACGAACAGACCATCGCGGGTTGTGATATCGGCCTTCCGATGGCCGGGCGCGCCGTTTCCTGGCGCCTGTCTTCATGGCGTTTTTGGCTGTTCGCCGACCGCGCTCTGCACCGCGGGGCCCAGTTTGCTCCCCAGATAGGCGTCGAGGGATTGGTTGGCGTCGGTGGCCAGGAGCTGGAGGGCGCGGAACTGCCGTGGCGTCATCTTCACGGCAATCTTCACCTGGGCGGCGTTGGCGAGGTCCAGCCACGCCTTGTGCTGTTGACGGAGCTGCTCGTCGCTCAGCCCGAACGTCCTGAGGATGCCCGACGCCATCATCTCGTCGCCCAGCGCGTTCGGATGCACGCCGTCCGCCGTCAGGATGTTGCCCTTCACGGGCTTTTCGGCCGCCAGCCGCTTGAGTTCGGTCTGTTCGTCGGCGTTGAGATCGGCCAGCGGCAGGCCCTTTTCCTTGGCCAGCGTGCGCAGGAAATCGTTGTAGGCCGTGAGCTTCTGGTTGTTGGCGGCGGCGGGGTCTTCCGTGATCATGGTGGCGGTCAGGATCACTACTTTGATGCCGGCCGCCTGGGCGCGGTCCACGATGGCGCGGATGTTTTCTTCGTAAGGCTCCAGGGCGACGCCGGTCGGGCCGTGCCAGACATCGTTGACGCCACAGCTCAGGGTCATCAGGGTGGGTTTCTTGGCGAGCACGTCGCGCTCGAGACGGGCGAGCATGTCCTTGGACGTGTTACCGCTGACGCCTGCCGGAATGACCTCGATCTTGACGCCCTGCTGGGCCAGGGCCGATTCCACCAGCCGGACGTAGCCCCCGGGAGGAGCGGCTCCGTTGGAAGTGATGGAGTCACCCAAAAACGCCACTTTGTCCCCGCTTTTGACCAAAAGGTCGGCCGCGCGGGCCGCCCCGTTGCCAAGCAGTGGGAAAGCCCCCAAGGCTGCAAGGACGAAGACCGCGAGTCTCGAAGGGCGATGTGACAACGGGTAAAGGTGCATGGGGGCACGATACGAAGGGTTTTCACCCGAGCGAGTCGAAAATGCGGCGGTCGATCCGGCCCTGTTCGCACCGCTGCCTATCAATGCTTGCGGAATGTTCTCCTTGGACTCCGCGTCGAGTTTCGGCACCTCCTTCTTGGCGATCAGGACGAGACAGGAATGGGGCGTTGCCCCAGAATCATCTCTTCCACCTCCCTCGCCGTGTCGGCGGCGAGCTTGGCGGCAGCGGCGCGTTCGGCGGCGATGCGGGCGCGGGCGGCGGTGATGCGTTCCTGTAGTTCACGGGGGAAGCGTGGAACAGGCATGGACAGAAGATTCTCCACGTAGAGGCGTTGTTTCACGGTGCCCACCCGATGGAACTGGATGACCTTCACGAACCACTTTGTTTGAATCAGAGTGGCCACGAAGCCTGCTTCCAGGCTGTCCGCACCTAATTCTCGAAGTCTCCATACCTGATATTCCGGTGAAGTGATCGCATCCGCTGGCACCCCCGGCACATGGCCGAGTGAACCAACGGCAGATCGTGTGGGATTGTGGAAGAACCAACCCTCTTCGATCCGTTTGTAAGAGCTATTGAACTCAGCCCCTTTTTGATGATGCGAGAAGAACACTCCGTCTTGGTTATTCACTCCGTAGACCGGCCAATCGTGATCCGGCTCCAGACTCGGCCTGACTGATACGGTTGCTTCCTCCGCATACGTTGCAAAAGGGACAAATTCCGGGTTGGTAGTTTTGAATATGGAAGCTCGGGCATTCTGCACATTCCACGTTTCCAGCGCTGACCAGCCCACGACTAGAGATGAAGTGTTGAAAGCGTGAGGATTGGTTTGAGCGAAAAGCCAGTCATTCAATTCACTGGAGACTCGTTGATAGAGTCCCTTCGATGCCTGGACCGCCGCGTCGGCTTTCTTCCAGTGGGCAACGATGGCTCGCTGGGCAGCGAGCGGGGGTAGTCGAAGCTCAAAGCTCGTGAACTCTGATTCTTTGAATCGGTTTCGACTCACCGCTGCGGAGCCTGCGGAGGCGGCATTTACTAATCGAGTCGTTGATGGAGTGGTGCAGAATAAATACAGAAACTCCGGCAACACTTTGGTTTCATCTGGGACGAATTGCGGGAATTCATTGGAGACGTAAAGCCCGCCGTGTTCAGGTTTGACGACAGCAAAAGATTCTTTCCAAGCAAACAGTCGATTGTAAATCAGCGCACCAGGAACGAGCGGCGTGACATAACGGGCGCTCATGTCTTTTCCGAGAACAGTCTCGCGGTGAAAGATACCTGCGGCATACCACTTCACCCCAGCCATGCCATACTCGGTCTCGGGCTCTGCAATGATCTTGTCCGTAATTTGGGTTACGATGTCGCCAATGCGCACCGTGGGCCATGACTCAGACTCAATGCCTTGGGCAATCGTGGCTCGTGGTAGACTCCATCGATCTAAAGCGGTTCTTGATTGATTAAGCCATGCTGATGGGGTTAGGCTGGCGGCATG
>CAZZYS010000473.1:0-2684 GCA_964658285.1 uncultured Verrucomicrobiota bacterium | reverse complement strand
CTTCACGGACTTGTGGGCGCCGCGCTTGATTTGCTTGTCTGTGATCAGGGCGAAGAAACGTTCGACCTGATTGAGCCAGGAGGACGATGTCGGCGTGAAGTGCATATGCCAGCGCGGGCGCTTGGCGAACCAGTCACGGATCAGCTTGGTCTTATGGGTCGAGGCGTTGTCCATCACGACGTGGATGTCCAACCCGTCGGGGACGTTGCGCTCGACTTCGTCGAGAAACTTGCGGAACTCGCCGGCTCGGTGGCGCGGCATGCATTGACCAATCACCGAACCCGCCTTCACATCCGTTTCGGCGTTGACCGCCGCGATGAAAGCGGCGAACAGCGTCGTCGTGCCATGGCGTTCGTAGTCATGGCTGCGCCGCTCCACCTGTCCGGGCCGCATCGGCAGAAGGGGTTGGGTGCGGTCGAGCGCCTGAATCTGGCTCTTTTCATCGACGCAAACCACCAGCGCCGTCTGCGGCGGATCGAGATAAAGACCGACGATGTCGCGGACCTTTTCGACGAACTGTGGGTCCGTGGACAGCTTGAATGTCTCAACGCGGTGAGGTTGCAAGGAAAACGCGCGCCAAATTCGGTGAACCGAGGACGTCGATACGCCCGACGCCCGTGCCATGTCGCGCGTGCTCCAATGCGTCGCATTCGCGGGTTTCTGTTCGAGCGTTTTGACGATAATCGTCTCAATCTGATCGTCTCCGATCTTGCGCGGCGCTCCGCAACGCGGCTCGTCAGAAAGCCCGTCCATGCGTGCTCTAGCAAAACGTTCGCGCCACGCCCGGACGGTCTGTCGCGTCACCCCGACTCTTCTGGCGATCTCGCAGTTGTTCGCGCCACTAGCCGCCAGAAGCACAATCTCCGCGCGTTGCGCTTCGGCGCGCGAAATCTTCCGACGACGCGACTGACGTTCAAGCGTGTCGCGCTCTTCGCCAAAAAGTTCGATAGCGACCGCTTCTTTCGCGCCCATTTCGACCCCTGATTCGAAACCGACAATCAGAAATCAAAAAATCGACGACATGGCTATGAATTTCTGAGACAGGACACTAGCCTGAACTATTCACGCTTGGCGATTTTGCCGGCTTGCGGCGGTGATCTGGGCTTGCGGAACACGGCTTTCCGTCCCCTGACGATGGGGGGTGGCCGGACAGGTCGTGTCGAGGTTCGGGGTTGCGGGGTGGGCAAAGGAGGGGCTTGAGCGCCCCGTTCGTCACGTCGCGAGGCGCGGGATGCGGCCGAGGACGAGGCGCAGGATCGCCTGTGTCGGACATGTCGTGGGCAGATGCAGCCGGACTTGCGTCTTCATCTCGACGACGCGGGCCGCGATCTTGATCAGGCGCAGGCGCAGCGTGTCGAATTGGGCGACGCGCCACATCGATCGTTTCGGCATGGACACCCTCAGGCCCCACATGAGCCAATAGGCTCCGGCGTGAAGGAAGAGGCGGAACTGGTTGGCGGTCGCCTTGGTGCAGGAGGTGCGGTCGGCGGCCAGATGCGTTTTCCAGGATTTGATGTGGTTCTCGGCGCAACCGCGCCGACAGTAGACGTCCTGATAGAGCACTTTTGGTTTGCCACCGGACAGATTGGTGACGATGAACCGCGTGTCGGTTCCTTGAACGCCTGCCTCGACCCGCGCGATGATGCGCTCGACGCGGCTCCAACTCCCTGCTCCGTCGTGGAACTCCTTGAAGCGCCGCACCTTGCCTTTGCCAGGCGCGGCGTTGAACCGCTCGGCCGTGCTGGCTTCCAGCGTCTCGATGTGTTTCCGCAAGGTGGAGCTTGGCGCCACCCCGAAGATGAAGTCGACGCCGTTCGCCCGGCACCAGTCGATGACGAGGGGGCCGCAATAATGGCTGTCGGCGCGGATCAGAATGTCCGTCTTCGGCCAGTTGGCCCTGATGGCGCGCAGGAGGCGACGCAGGTGGGCCCGAATTTCGACGCCGCTCGGCCGTTTGGCCGGACGCAGGACGGCGGCGACGAAACGGCCGTCCCCGTCGAACACGACGATGGGCTGGAACCCATAGTTGTCGTGGTGTCCGTTAAACAGCCGAAGCTGCTGGCCGCCGTGAACGGCATCGAACGTGTCGTCGAAGTCGAGCACAATCCGCTTCGGTACCTTTGCGAACGACGCGCAGTAAAGATCCACCATGGCTCGCCCCATGCGCAGCAAGGCGCGCGGGTCGGGCAGGTTTTCCAGCCGCGAGAGCGTCGGCTGAGAGGCGAGGTCGCGTCCGGACGGCAGCGTGCCCTGCGCCATCTTGAACACCGGATCGTGGCGCAGGGCGGCTGCGTCGTTGGCATCCTCATAGCCCGCCGCGATCATCAACATGCGGAAACGGATCATGTCGGCGAGGCCGTGAACGATGAGATCGGGGATGCGAGGATCGTCGAGGCATCCGGCCAACCGATCCGCCACGCAGAGACGTTTCTCGACCTCCCGCAGCACAAGGACGCCAGCATCCGACGACAACGATCCGCCATCGAACCGCGCCACGATCGACGTCCGCCCGAGAGGTGACAGGCCGGGCAGCGGCAACGTAGGATCATCCATGGCGGGTGTAGCTTCCTGAAATGACAAGGGATCGGCTTAGACAACCAAATCCTAAATCACGTCAGTGCCTTAAGATACATCTGCCAACCCCGGCGTGAATTATTCAGGCTAGAGGGCTTCGACCTCATGGC
>CAZZYS010000472.1:0-2694 GCA_964658285.1 uncultured Verrucomicrobiota bacterium | reverse complement strand
CCAGCTTTCCAGAAAAATTAGGGACTGGCTCGGAGAGCCATCCCTACCTTGATGACGACGTCTGCGGCGACCCGTGCTCACTCCGCCAATCGCAAGTATTCCCGCGCATTACTGTAGCAGATCCGTCGGACAAGCGGCCCGAGCAACGTATCGTCGTCGGGTAATTCGCCGTTCTCCACGTCGCGGCCGATCAATCCGCATAACGTCCGCCGGAAATACTCGTGACGCGGGAACGACATGAACGAACGTGAGTCCGTCACCATCCCCACGAACCGCGACAATAGTCCGATGTTAGAAAGCGCGTTCAACTGCCATTCCATGCCGTCCTTCTGGTCGAGGAACCACCAGCCGCTGCCCCACTGCACCTTTCCCGGAATCGTCCCGTCCTGGAAATTACCCGTCATCGTGGCAAGCAGGTAGTTGTCCGCCGGATTGACGTTGTAGAGGATCGTGCGCGGGAGCTTGTCGTCCCGGTCAAGCGAGTCAAGAAACGCGCCCAGTTCGGACGCCTGCGCGAAGTCGCCGATGGAGTCAAACCCGGTGTCGGGTCCCAGACGACCGAGCAAGCGCGTGTTGTTGTTGCGCAAGGCCCCGAGATGGAGTTGCATCGTCCAGCCTTTTTCCGCGTAACGACGCCCGAGATAGTCCATCAAAAACGACGCGAACCGCCGCCGGCCTTTCGGTGAGGAGGCCGCCCCGCGCCGCGCGTCCTTGAAGATGGCTTTCGCCTCCTTGTGCGTGCAAGGCGTGGCGTGGCAATGCTCCAACCCATGATCGGACAACCGGCAGCCCTGCGCATGGAAAAATTCAATCTGTTGGTCCAGCGCCTCCAGCAAACCCGCGAACGTGTCGATGTCACGCTCGGTCGTCGTGCCCAGTCGGTCGATCCAACCGTTCCACGCGGCCGGTTGGTGCACCGCCAGCGCCTTGTCGGGTCGGAACGCCGGAAAGACGCGCGTACCCGTCCCGGGGTCAGCCGCGATCCGGCGATGCGCGGCGAGGTCGTCCGCCGGGTCGTCCGTCGTGCACAGGGCCGTGACGCGGAATTGCTTGAGAATCCCGCGCGTGGATCGTTCCGGCGTGGCGAGTTGTTCGTTGGCCTGGTGCCAGATGCGCTCGGCGGAGTCGGCGTTCAGGAGTTCGCCGATGCCGAAATAGCGTTTCAGTTCGAGGTGGGTCCAGTGGTAGAGCGGGTTGCGCAGGGTGGCCGGCACGGTCGCGGCCCAGGCCTTAAATTTATCGAAAGGTTCGGCGTCGCCCGTGATGAGGCGCTCGTCCACGCCGTTGGCGCGCATGGCCCGCCACTTGTAATGATCGCCCTCCAGCCAGATCGCGCTGAGATCGGCGAACTGCCGGTTGTCGGCGATGTCGGCGGGCGGCAGGTGGTTGTGGTAATCGAGGATCGGCTCCTGGGCGGCGAATCCGTGGTACAGCCGGCGCGCGGCGGGAGTGGACAAAAGGAAATCGTCGTGGATGAAGTCTTTCATTGGGGGAGGGGATGCGCCCATCATGGAAGCATGAATGCGCACACGGATCAATTCACGGTCGGCACGCGTGGCAAGGGCACGTATGACATCACCGGCGAGGTAGCGCGGGTCGTGCGGGCCAGCGGCGTGACGACGGGCACGGCGACGGTTTTCCTCCAGCACACGAGCGCCAGCTTGGTGATCTACGAGAACGCCGACCCCAGCGCGAGGGAGGACCTGCACCGGTATTTCGAGCGCCTCGTGCCCGAGGACGTGGCGGATTATGTCCACACAGCCGAGGGCGGGGACGACACGACCTCGCATCTGCGCATGGCCCTGACGCGGACGAGCGAGAACATCCCCGTCGCCGGCGGACGGCTCGCGCTGGGAACCTGGCAGGGAATCTTCGTTTTCGAGCATCGCCGCGCGCCGCACCGGCGGACGGTGGTGGTGTCCGTCGTCGGGGTCTGAAGCCGCCGCCAGATCCGCAGGACCAAAGCCCGCGCGCGGACCGATGCACTTGCGAACACAATCAAGCATCTACGCCATCAACATGAGCACGCCCATCCCGATAGAGCCCGCAGATTCCACCGACCCGGTCGTCACCGAAACGCCTGCCCCCGTACCGGCCCCGGAGTCGGCCCATCCCGACCCGATCACCGGTGAACCCGGCGCGCATCCGGTGGGCGTCGGCGTGGGGGCCCTGGGCGCGGGCGCGGCGGGTGCGGCCATCGGTTCCATCGGTGGTCCCATCGGGATGCTCATCGGGGCGGCCATCGGTGCGGTGGCCGGCGGCCTGGCGGGCAAGGAGGTTGCCGCGACCAACGACACTCCTGTCGCGGAGGAAAGCGTTGCCACCACTGAGGAACCGCTCGGCGATGCGCCCACTCCGAGCTCGATGGGTTCGGTGCCGGGTGAGGGGTTACGGGCGACGGACGGTTCGGGATTTTCGGGTGACCAGGGGCTTCTCTCCACCGGATCGACCGCCGCTGCGACCACAACCGGGTTCCAGGCTCCGCCGATGTCCGAAACCACGCCGCTTGCCGAAACGGCGATGCCCCACAGCGGCGAGGAGGCCGTCAAGGTGTCGGCGTATTATCATTACGTCGCCCGCACGACGACCGGCGAGCCGGGTGACGCGCTCGGCGACTGGCTGGCGGCCGAGCGCGAGATGATGCTGGGCTAAAGGGGACTATTTCGCGGGGAGATCGTCGTCGCGGACCAGCGC
>CAZZYS010000471.1:0-2696 GCA_964658285.1 uncultured Verrucomicrobiota bacterium | reverse complement strand
GAGCAGGCCAATTTTCGGTCTGTGGGGGGGGCATCAGTGACAACGAATTCGTACTAAAGCCATTTTACGGACCTGCCAAAGCCTGAAACCGCGAATTCCGCCAAGCGAAGCGCACGGCGGAAAACGCCAGGGAAAGAAATGGAATTTGCTGAAGTTTTTACTTTTTCCAAACCTGACCCTTGGAAGGCAACGATGTAAAAAGAGTTTGTTTCACCCAGAACCCCCTGTCCCGGAGGATTATTACCATGCCACGAGGAGACAAGTCAGCCTATACCGATAAGCAGAAACGCCAAGCCGAACACATCGAAGAAGGCTACGAAAAGCGCGGCCTCCCGGAAAAAGAGGCCGAGCAACGCGCTTGGGCCACCGTCAACAAAACATCGGGGGGCGGCAAAAAGAGCGGTTCCGGGCGGGGCAAGCCGGAAAACAAAGCGCCTGCCAAGAGCGGAGGAAAGAAGGGCGGGGCGGCTTCCGCATCCCGGTCGGCGGAAGATCGCTCGGCCTCAGCGAAAAAGGCGGCTGCCACCCGCAAGCGCAACGCCGCCAAGTAGTCTGCGGCGGCGGCGAATTGAGAGTCGGGCCACGGCACATTTGAGCCAGGCTGCTGCGCGCCGTCTCCTCGCCACGATTATACGATGACGTAGGTTCGATGAACACTGAGCAAGAGTTTTTGCAGCCTGCCATGCTAAACCCTGGCCGGTTGCTCCAAGAAATGGCGGCATCGTTTCGCCCGGCGGCAGTGAGCAAGGGCCTGGAGTTCAAAGTGGCTGCCTACTCCGATTGGCACGATGTCGTCACCGATGAGGCCAAGGTTAGACGAGTCGTTGGTTGCCTTCTGCGTAACGCAATAAAGTACACGACGGCTGGGTCAGTGCAGTTGATGATTACCCCGCCTGACGGGGAGCATTGGCGCATCGCGGTCGAGGACACTGGTGTCGGCATGGCGCGCGAACATGCCGCGCACATCTTCGACCGCTGCCATCGTGTCAATATAGAAGCGTCCGATTCCGGCGCGGAGGTGGATTTACCGCTCTGCAAGCAACTCGTCGAGCGGCTGCATGGCACACTCTTGCTACGAAGCGAGGTGCGCCACGGAACGCGCTTCGAGGTGCGGCTGCCGGTGATGGTGCGCGCTTTCTGACACTCCGAAAAATTTGAGACGCGGAAAAAAGTCAGAAGGGCGCATCGTGCAGCCGAATCCCCTGCCCAGAGAGTGAAAAAAGCTTCACCCGTTGCGGTGTTACATGGAAATGACCACAAGGCCAAGACGAGTGGAACCAACGAGGTAATCATCCGCGAATTGGAAATCGCTCGCTCACCTGGGCCTAGTGCTGATGGCCCCGTTCGTCTTGAAGTAAACACGCTGAAAGGACGCTCGATCCGTCCGCGAGCCAGCGGCATTCGCTGGAATTACCCAGCCAGTTTTTAGCATAGGCAACCATCTCCCCCTTCTTATGACCACCATTGACCAACAGGAATTCCTCCATGAGCTGATCCAGACCCCGTCACCAACGGGATGGGAGCAGCCGATCCAACACAAAATCTATGACCACTTCAAGGGCGTGGCTCATTCCATCGAGCCAGATGTCCATGGCAATTTGATCCTGGCACTCAATCCCGATGCGAAGCGCAAGGTGATGCTCGCGGGACACTGCGACCAGATCGGATTTCTCGTCAAATACGTTTCGCCCGAAGGTTACATCTACCTCGACGCGCTCGGCGGCACGGACTCGGGGGTTCTCCTGGGCGAGCATCTGATCATTCACACCAAATCTGGCCCCATCCAGGGAGTCGTTGGGCGCAAGCCCGTCCACCTCCAGGCGGGGCCGGAGGTGCAGCAGATCCCCACCAAAGACAAAATCTGGCTCGACATCGGCGCGAAGGATGAGGCGGATGTTAGCGAGCAGGTCGCCATCGGTGATTATGTCACGTTTCCGCTCCAGGTGACGCGGCTGCGCAACAACCTCATCTCCGCGCCCGGCCTGGACAACAAAGCGGGCCTGTTCGTCTGCCTGGAAACCTTGCGGCGGTGCGCCGCCAAAGGTTGTGAGACGGGGCTCTACGTGGTGAGCACGGTGCAAGAGGAGATTGGTTCGCGTGGGGCCTCGACGGCGACCTCAACACTATCGCCCGACGTGGGCATCGCCGTGGACGTGGTCCCGGCTACGGACGATCCCGGCTACGACCTGCCGCCGCAAAAATACGTCCCTTGCAAGCTGCACCATGGCCCGACGGTTTCGACGGGGCCGAACACGAACCCGGTCGTCGAAAAAATGCTGCTGGAAGCGGCTGGACGATTAAACCTCATGTACCAGCCTGATCCCTCGGGCACGACAGCCGCCAACGACGCGCGCGTGATCCAGATCGCGGATTCCGGAGTCGCGGTGGCCTCCGTGGGCATCCCGGAGCGCAACATGCACACGCAGGCGGAAATCGTGTCGTTGACCGATATTGAGAACACCGTGCAACTGCTCGTGGAGTTTGTCTGCTCCATCCGCGAGGACACCGATTTTCGCCCCTTCTATCTGTGATAAAGCTTTGATCCGCGCTTCGCACGCATCTCCCTGTTCTTGACCGGCCTCGGACGCTTCGCGTCAACTGATGACATAGCCAGGCGCGGGAGCTTAAAGCAGGTGGCGTCGTTTTGAGCATGGCACTACGCAAACAAATCATCACTCCCTCCTCCAACGTTATCC
>CAZZYS010000470.1:0-2702 GCA_964658285.1 uncultured Verrucomicrobiota bacterium | reverse complement strand
GGCGGACGGTTGCGTCGTTTGCGCAATGACCCCGTAGCGGGTTTGCCACGGCACGGCGGCGATGTCCGCCTCGTTTTCGACGACGGCGGCACCCGGGAAATCGCCCGTCAACCCGCGGACCTCGACGTGGTCGGCGCGACCGATCACCACGGGGAAATATCCGGCCGCCACGAGCGCGGCGAGTTGCGCGTGGGCGCGGCGCACGAGCGGACAGGTCGTGTCGTGCACCTGGAACCCGGCGGCTTTCCACGCCTGGCGGCGTTCGTCGGAAGCTCCGTGCGCCGTCACCAGCACGGGCGCGGACATCGGCGCGCTGTCGAAACGCGCGAGGTCCCCCTCCCGCGCGCCGTGGGCGTGGAGGCGTGCGAGAGCGAGGGGGTTGTGAACGAGTTCGCCGAGCACGGTCAGCGGGCCGCTGGCGGCGAGGGTTTCCGCCTGTCGGAGGGCGTCCCGGACGCCGAAGCACAGGCCGTAATGTTCCGCGAGGATGATGCGCATGTTGGAAATGATGTTAACTTTGTGGGACAAAGCGACTTGGCAAAAAGGGAACTAGCCCTGACCGGCTTTGACGACTTGTTCGAGGAATGTCAGGTAGGCGAGGTAAGCGGCGCGGCCCTTGTCGGTGAGCGCGTAACTGGTCAGCGGCCGGTCGAGGATTTCCTTCGTCTGCGCGACGTACCCGCTCGCGTGCAGCGTCCGCAGATGGCTGATGAGGTTGCCGTCGCTCATCTTCAGCTCGGCTTTCAAATCCGTGAACGGCCAGCGCACCCGGGTCGCCAGCAGCGTCATGATGGCCAGCCGGCTGCGTTCGTGGATCACGCGGTCGATGCGGTCGAAGTCGAGTTTCATGGCACGGGCGGAAAACTCTCCGTGACGAGCGGACGGCGTTCGGCGGCGTCGAGTTCGCGGGCGCGGCGCGGCCAGGTGCAGGCGGCGTAGACGAGGTGGTACAATCCGAACGTCGCCCCCATGATCGCGGCCGGATAGAATCGCGTCGGCGTGGGCAGGTCGAAGTCCGGTTCGATCCCCACGAACACGAAAGAAATGAACGCCGCCACGCCGGTGAACAAAAACGCCCAACCCAGGACCACGATGGAGCGCGGCGCGAAGCTCATCGTCGCCAGCAGCCCGACGCCGTAGAACATCACCCACATCAGGGTCGGGAACAGCGCGAGGTTCGTCGTGATGGTCAGCACGCCGCTCGTGGCGACCCCCGTGAAAAATGCCGGGACGACGGAACGCACGGCCAGCCGGAACCCGGCGGAGACCAGCGGCTCGCCACGTCCATGCGCGCCGCGCCAGATGAAGAGCGTGTTCGCGGCGAGGGTCACCGCGAGGACGAACAGCCAGGCCTGGTAAAACACGCGGGCGTCCACGTTGCGCGAACCGTCCCCGGATTGCCAGAGGAGCATGGCCGCCGCGAGCCCGATGGAGAGCACGCCGCCGACGAGCGCCGTCGGCGCGGAAATCGCCCGGTAGATCGTGGCGCGTTCCATCAGCAAACGAATGGCGCGCAGATGTTCCTCGGCTCCTTGCTCGGTCATCACGAGCGGACTTTGCGGTGCAAAGCCCGAAGGCGCAAGTGATTTTTTTGCGGGTGCCGCGGCCGGGTGGCCGCACTTTGGTGTTTGCGCCCGTGAGCCATCCCGGTTTTACTCGGGGTTCCGCTTCGATGATCCCAACCCCGTCCGATTACTCGTCATGTCCGCGCCAGCATTCGTAAGGCAGGGGCTCAGCATCAACCAGATTCTGGACAAGGTCGCCGCCCTGGCGCGCAAACACGTTTCGCCCAACGGGGCGAAGGCGTTGGACATCGGGGCCGGGGCGGGGCGGCTGATCCCGCGTTTGAAAGACGCTCTGCCGGGCATCGAAACCCACGCGTGCGACTACATCGACACGCTCATGGAAGAGCCCGGTCAAAAGGTGGACCTCGCCGACCTCAGCGAAGACCCGTTGCCGTATCCGTCGGAAACCTTCGATCTGGTGACGTGCACGGAAGTCGTCGAGCATCTGGAAAACTACCGTCGTCTGGCGAGGGAGACGTTTCGCGTCACGAAACAAGGCGGCACCGCCATTTTTTCGACGCCGAATATCCTCAATCTGCAATCGCGCCTGCGTTTTTTGTTTTTCGGATTTTGGAAATTATTCGGACCGTTGCCCATCGGCCGGGCGGAAAGTTTTTCCACCGTCGGTCACATCAATCCCGTCTCGTTTTTTTATCTCGCGCACGCGCTGGCGGAAGCAGGCTTCCAGATCGAGCCCTTGGAGATCGACAAAATCCAGCGGTCCGGGGTGCCGCGACTCGTGTTCCTGTGGCCTCTCATCGCGTTCTTCGGCGCGCTGGCCCGTCGGCGGGAAACGAACCACTACGAGACGATCAACGCCGGGAACCGGGCCATCGTGAAGTCGCTCAACAGTTGGAAAATGCTGCTCGGGCGAACGATCATCGTGGTCGCGCGCAAACCGGCGGCCTGAAGCATGCAAGCGGTCAAAAGCGACTACAGTCCGTGGTTTGCCAATGTACTTTGTTTCGCAAAGTAACGTGTGCGAAGGGTTGTTCCCAACACGCTTCTCAGATTAGATGTTTTTAAGAGTTTAGCCGCGTGCCTCTTCCGAAGCGCCAAGGGCGCGGCCTCATAAAAGCCTAGGGCAACGCCCTAGGAAAGAATGGAGAGGAGCGTCAAGCCCTGAAGGGGCGATTC
>CAZZYS010000469.1:0-2710 GCA_964658285.1 uncultured Verrucomicrobiota bacterium | reverse complement strand
CGAGACCAACCCCGTTATCAGAAACAGAAAGTTGCAGGATCGAACCGCTGCGGTGGGCGCTGACGACGAGCACGCCCGTACCCGCGCGCGGCTCCAGGCCGTGCCGCACCGCGTTCTCCACGAGCGGCTGGAGCAGGAACGCGGGCACCAGGGCAGCGTGGGTTTCGGGGGACACGTCCAGCTCGAAGCGCAGCCGGTCGCCGAAGCGGGCGTGTTCGATGGCGAGGTAGCTTTCCACGAACTCGAGTTCACGGCGTAATGGGAGCAATTGCTCGCCGGAGGTTTCCAGGCTCAGGCGCAGGAGGCTGCTCAGCGCGACGAGCATTTCGTCCGCCGCGTCCGGATCCTGGTGAACCAGCTCGGCGATGGCGTTGAGCGCATTGAAAAGAAAGTGCGGCTGCAACTGCATCTTGAGGGCGGCGAGATTCGCTTGGCTCAGGCTCGTTTCCCGCGCCAGCGAACGCCGGTAAAAGTAAATCGAGTGCGCCACACTCACCATCGCCAGATAAATCGGCATCCGAAAAAATAGCACCGCGAAAAGCCAGCGGTGGGGAGGAAGGCGTTCAGAGCCGGAGGATGTCGTGCTCATGGATTGCGGCAGGGCAGGGGGTGGCAACACGACCTCGCCCCACCAGGTGGAAAGCCCGACGACCACCAGCGCGCACAGGACGTGCATGGGCAAAGCCAACCGCCAGCGGACGCGTTCCAGGGGCAGGCGCGAGACGAGCCGAAACAGCAGCGGCGAGGCCACCGCCCACGGCAGCCAGTCGCGCGCGGCCATGCGCCAGGCTTCGCCCGCCGGCATCCCGACCGCCCAGGCAAACTGACCGAAGAGCATCAGGGCCAACACGCCGCAAACGAGAAAACTCCAGCCCCAGGCTTTCAGCAGCGGGCGGAACGGCTGGAAGAACGTGTGCATCGTGAAGTGTCCGCATCGTAGCCGCCAGCCGTCTTCGGCGCGATGTTTTTGGGACCAAAGGCGGTCGGGCCGCCGCAAACTTGCAGATCACAGGGACGAAACGGGGCGCTCTGCCGACCGGCGTGTGCGTTGACGGCTTCGTGCGAGGCGGTCCACGCTTCGACGAGGGGCGTTCGTCCCGGCCCACTGGTTCCTCGTTGCACGGATGGGGCCTTTGGTCCCAAATCCGTCGCCACCCGGATCGCAGGCGGTAGCTTGTTCCTATCTGCATGAATGTACTTAACGAGGAAGCGGCTCTCCGGCCAAGGAACGCACTGGTCATCGAAGACCACACGTATCTCGCCCTCTTGTTGAAGGAAGTGTTCGCCCATGCAGGGATCACTGCGGAAATCATGCACAACGGCGCGGAGGCTATCGTGCGTTTGAAAAATGGGGCGGGCAACTTCGGCTTGGTGTGCAGCGACGTGGAACTGCCCGGTGCGAGCGGCTGGACCGTTCTGGAGTGGGTACACACATGCCACCCGACCCTGCCGATGATGTTGGTCTCGGGAACGGACGACGAGGATTTTATGCTGGAGGCCAGCCGCCGCGGCGCGGTGGCGGCCTTTTGCAAGCCATTCAAAGTCCGTGAAATTTGGCAGACGGTGGCGGCGATTTTCCCTTACCTGTGAAACGGCGGTTGTTCCTGCGTCTGCTTTGTTGGGTAGTGCTGTCGCTCGGTGTGGCCGAAGCGCGTGGCGGCAGCACGCGCCCGCCAGCGACCGGACCTCTGACCCTGGAGGCGGCCTACGACCGCGCCCTGGCGAACGACGAGAGCATCGGCATCGCCTATCAAACCCTGCGCAACGCCGGGCTCCAGCCCTTGAGCGCCATGACCCGGCTCGCGCCGCAGTTGACGGGCTCGGTCAGCGTCGGACGCGACCTGACCAACAGTGGCACCGGCACCAGTACCGTGATCCTTGGTGGATTGAGCAGCACCGGGACCTCGTCCACCGGCACGACCAGCACAGGCGCCACCGGCACCACGAACACGCTCTCCACCGTCAGCGTCGGCACCGCGACCAGCGCGACCGGTTCCACGTCTCTCAACCTGAGCCAGCCGCTTTTCGACGCCAGCGTGTTCCCCGCCTACCGTTCGGCCAAGCTCTCGCTCGAATCCTCCCGCCTCTCGTATGCGAGCACGGTGCGAGATATCCTTTACGCGGTAGCCAACGCTTTCTACGAAGTGCTCAAGGACCAGCGGCTTGTGCAGGTGGACCGCGAGGCGGTGGACCTCGCCGACGGCCAGTTCGAGCTGGCCCGTGCCCGCGAGCTGGCGGGGGAAACCATTTCCACCGATACACTCCGCGCGCAGGACACCGTCGCGCAGGCTCGGCAAACCCTCGTTCAAGCAGAGAACAATCTCATCCTCGCCCGGGTCAATCTGGCCAACGCTCTGAGCTTGCCCAACCCGGAGCGTCTCGTGCTCGTGGAGCCGACCAATTACCCGGTCGGCATCGCGGCCATGGAGGCGCAGATTGCCCGGGCGATGGACCGCCGTGAAGACCTGCGCATCGACGCGCTCAACATCGGCATCGCCGACCAATCCCGGAAAATGATCCTCGCCGAGTACGCGCCGACGCTCAGCGCCAACCTCACGGCGACGCAGGAATTTTCTGGCGGCGTGTTCGGTAAACGCAGCGGCAACGACACGGATGTCCAGGCCACCCTCAACGCCAGCATCCCGTTTTTCACCAACGGCCAGCGCGAACTCGACCTCATCACCGCGCGGCGCAACATCACCAAGGCCAA
>CAZZYS010000468.1:0-2712 GCA_964658285.1 uncultured Verrucomicrobiota bacterium | reverse complement strand
GCACCAACATGGTCCTGGCCGTCGGCAACGAGGCCAAGCGCATGCTCGGGCGCACGCCCGCCAACATCGTCGCCGTCCGCCCGCTCAAGGACGGCGTCATCGCCGACTTCGAGATCACCGAGGCGATGTTGCGCCACTTCATCACGAAGGTGCACAACCGCCGCAAGATGGTCCGCCCGCGGGTCGTCATCGCCGTGCCCTCGGGCATCACGGAGGTCGAGAAACGCGCCGTGAAGGAATCGGCTACCCACGCCGGGGCGCGCGAGGTGCATCTCATCGAGGAACCGATGGCGGCGGCCATCGGCGTGGGCCTGCCCGTGCAGGACGCGGCCGGCAACATGATCATCGACATCGGCGGCGGCACGACGGAGGTCGCCCTCATTTCGCTCTCGGGCATCGTGTTCTCGCGCAGCGTGCGCGTGGCGGGTGACGAGTTGGACGAGAGCATCGTCAACTACGTCAAGCGCGCCTACAACCTCATGATCGGCGAGCGCACCGCCGAGGAAATCAAGATCAAGATCGGCTCGGCCTTCCCGCCGGAAAACCCGGAAAAGGAACTCACGATGGAGATCAAGGGCCGCGACCTCGTCGCCGGCCTGCCCAAGACCCTGACCATCACCAGCCAGGAGGTACGTGAGGCGTTGGCGGAGCCGATCCGGACGATTGTCGAGAGCGTGCGCATCACGCTGGAACGCTGCCCGCCGGAACTGGCCAGCGACCTCGTGGACCGCGGCCTCGTGCTGGCGGGCGGCGGGGCGCTTTTGCGCGGATTGGACCAGCTCCTCATGCAGGAAACGGGGCTGCCCGTGCACGTCGCCGAGGACCCTCTGAGCGCCGTGGCCGAGGGCACGGGCAAGGTGTTAAGCGAGATCAAGTTCCTGCGACAGGTGGCGTCCGCGGACCGGGCGTGGAGATGAATGCAGAATGCATTCTGCATTCTGCATTCTAGCTGATGTCCCGCTCCTCGATCATTGCGCTGGCCGCGTTCGTCGTGCTGGTCGTGCTCGTGCTGACCATGCGCACCTCCGCCGCCCAGCGGCTCCAGGAACGCGTGCTGGAACTCATCCGGCCCATCCACACGGCGACCAGTTCCGCCGCCTTGCAGGTCAAGGCCTACGGCGACGGCCTCAAGACCCTCGACGAACTCGAAAAGGAGGTCCAGCGCCTCCGCGTCGAGAACGACCAGTTGCGCGCCACCAACCAGTTCCTCAACGACACGACCTCCGAGAACAACAAGCTGCGCGACGCCCTCGGCTTCAAGCAGCGGTCCAACTTCAACCTGCTGGCCGCGCACATCATCGCCCGCAGCGCCTCGTCGTGGTGGAGCACCGTGCAGATCGACCGCGGCGAGGCCGACGGGCTCGACAGCGACATGCCCGTCGTGACCGACCAGGGCCTCGTGGGCAAGACGACCACGGTCGCCGCCAACACTGCCTACGTGCTGCTCATCACCGACGAGAATTGCAAGGTCAGCGCCTACATCGAAGGCGCGGGCGACCTGCCGGCGGAGGCGCGCGAAAAAGGGCTCGTTTCCGGTGAGCGGATCATGGACACCGGTTCGCCCGAGATGAGCCTGAATTTCCTGCCCAAGACCGCGCAGATCGCCGAGGGCCAGAAGGTGTTCAGCTACGGCGTGGCCGGCGGGGTGTTCCCGCGCGGGTTGTTGCTGGGCACGATCAAGAGCGTGCAGCCCCACGAACTCGACATCCGCGCGACGGTGACCCCGGCGGTGGACCTCGCCCGGCTGGAGAACGTGTTCATCGTGCGCGGGATGCGCGGCGCGGAGCAGTCCGGCCCCGCGCCATCGCCCGCGCCGGTGCCGTCCGCGTCACCCGCGCCGACGGTCCGTGCGGCCCTGCCCGTCACGCCGACGCCGGCGGCTAGGAGGCCCTGAAAATGCAGAAGGCGGAATGCAGAATGCAGAAGTCCGGAGGAGAAACTTCGAGTCTCCGCCTTCCGGACTCGTGCCCTTTACCTTTCGCCTTTCGCGCTTTTCCTTCGCCTCTGGACTTCTGCCTTCTGCCTTCTGCATTCTGCATTTCCCCATGAGGACCACGGCGTTTTTCGGGTGCGTGCTGCTGGCGGATTTCCTGGCGGTGGTTTTCCAGGGGCGTTTCGGGCCGCTGCCGATGTTCTTCGGCGCGACCGTGTTCGTTTTCCCGGTGATCCTCGCCTACGGGGCGTTGTCCCTACCGCTCACCGGGACGCTGGCGCTGGCGTTTTTCAACGGCCTGCTGTGGGATGCGCTGACCGTGCAATTTCTCAAGCCCACGGAGGAATTCTCGCTCGACACGCCGGCCGTGCCGGAGTTTGCGATGGGTTGGTCGATTTTGTTGTTCGGCGTGCTGGCGCTCCTCGTCCACGGGTTGCGCCCGCTGTTTTTGCGGGGGCGCTGGGAATTGCACTGCCTTGCCAGCGGGTTTTGCGCGAGCGCGATCCTGCTGGCCGAGTATCTGATGATTACCTTCAAGCGCCACGGGCTGGTGTTCTCGCGCGAGTTGTGGGGGCGCATCCTCGTGCCGGGGTTTTTTGCGATGCTGCTGGCGATCCCGGTGTATTGGTTGTTTCGGGGGCTGGCGGGTCTGCTCGGCTACACGGTGCGCGTGTACCCGACCAAGCCGAGGTTGTGAGGAACGAAAACCTGACGGTAGGTTTTTGCTTGCGCGGGCACGGTTGAGGCTCTATTAAACGGAAAGCTGTATGAACCGCCTA
>CAZZYS010000467.1:0-2728 GCA_964658285.1 uncultured Verrucomicrobiota bacterium | reverse complement strand
AAGAAACGTCTCCTACGGGATCGCGTCCGCCTCGGCCTTCTGCGCCTGCATCTGCTTGGCGGCCTCGCGCGCCTGATCCATGTCGCGTTTGTACTGGCTTTGCGCTGCTGGAGCCGAGGTCGTATTGCCTGCGGGCTGAGAGTGAAAAAACAGCAAATAGCACACCGGCAAGGCGGCGAGGAGCATCATGAGTCGCAAGGCTGGCATATCGACCGAAAGGAGCAGTTCACACGCCATCCGCGTCGGTCACCGTTGGAGCGAACCGTCCAACCCGCCCCGCCAGCGCGATTTCGATTGCATCCCTCCCGGCGAACCGCAACCCTTCCCGACCCCGTGCCCATGAAACTGCGCCACTTCACCTTCGACAGCGCCGAACTCGACTCTCTCCTCGCCGCCACCCACGGCGATCCGTTCGCCTTCCTCGGGCCGCACCGCGTCGAAGACAAATGGATCGTGCGCGTCTTCGCGCCGCAGGCCAGCGAGGTCACGGTCGTGGACGCGCGCAAGGCCGGTCGTTCCACCCTCGCCGACCGGGTCCACGACGCCGGTTTTTTCGAGGCCGTCCTGACCGATTGGGGCAACGAACTGCCCGCCTACCGCCTGCGCGTCAAAGACCACGCCGGCCACGAGACCGAGAACGCCGACCCGTACTCCTTCGGCCCGCTCCTGGGCGAACTCGACCTGCACCTATTCAAAGAAGGCAACCACCACCGCATCTACGACAAGCTCGGCGCGCACCTGCGCGAGGTCGATGGCGTGCGCGGCTGTTCGTTCTCCGTGTGGGCACCCAACGCCCAGCGCGTGAGCGTCGTCGGCGATTTCAACGGCTGGGACGGCCGCGTCAACCCGATGCGTAAGTGGTCGGCCATCGGCGTGTGGGAAATCTTCCTGCCGGGCATCGGCGAGAACACGCATTATAAATTCGAGGTTCGCGGCGCGCACGGCGGCATCGTGCTCAAGAGCGACCCGTTCGCGTTCTACAATCAGCACGGCATCAAAACGTCCTCGCTCGTCTGGGACCTCGACCGCTACGCCTGGAGCGACGGCGAATGGATGCAGTCCCGCCGCACGCGTGAATGGCAGCGCGAACCCGTCAGCATCTACGAGGTCCACCTGGGAAGCTGGAAGCGCGTGCCCGGGGACGGCAGCCGTTCCCTGAGCTACCTCGAACTGGCCGACGACCTCCTGGATTACGTCATCGACATGGGGTTTACCCACATCGAGTTGATGCCCGTCGCCGAGCATCCTTTCGACGGGAGTTGGGGCTACCAGATCACGAATTATTACGCGCCCACCAGCCGTTTCGGCAACCCGGACGAGTTCCGGCACTTCGTGGACCGCTGCCATCAGCGCGGGATCGGCGTGATCCTGGACTGGGTGCCGGGGCATTTCCCGAAGGACGCGCATGGGCTGGCGGAGTTCGACGGCACGGACCTCTACGAACACAGCGACCCGCGTCAGGGTGAGCACGTGGACTGGGGCACGCTCATTTTCAACTACGGCCGCAACGAGGTGCGCAATTTCCTCGTGGCCAACGGGCTGTTCTGGTTCGAGCGCTACCACATCGATGGGTTGCGCGTGGACGCCGTCGCTTCGATGCTCTATCTCGACTACTCGCGCAAGGCGGGCGAGTGGGTGCCCAACGCGTTCGGCGGACGCGAGAACCTGGAAGCGATCCATTTTCTCAAACAGTTTAACGAGGTCGCGTACGGGGAGTTCCCCGGCATCATGACCATCGCCGAGGAATCGACGAGTTGGCCCGCCGTCAGCCGCCCGACGTACCTGGGCGGGCTGGGGTTCGGCTTCAAGTGGAACATGGGCTGGATGAACGATTCGCTGCGCTACATGGCGCTGGAGCCGATCTACCGCCGCTACCATCAGGGCGACATCACGTTCTCGCTCGTGTACGCGTTCAGCGAGCACTTCGTGCTCGTGCTCAGTCACGACGAGGTCGTCCACGGCAAGAAATCGCTGCTCGAAAAGATGCCCGGCGACGAATGGCAGAAGTTCGCCAATTTAAGAATGTTTCTCGCGTGGATGTGGGCGCACCCCGGCAAAAAATTGATCTTCCAGGGCGGCGAGTTCGGCCAGTGGAAGGAGTGGGCCTACGCGAGCAGCCTCGACTGGCATCTGTTGCAGGAAGGACGGCACGACGGCCTGCGCCGGTTGGTCCAGCATTTGAACTGGCTCTACCGCCACGAACCGGCGCTCTACGAACTCGACGACTCCCACGAGGGTTTCGAGTGGATCGATTTCAACGACTCCGATAACAGCGTGATCTCCTTCGCGCGCAAGTCGCGCGGCGGCGACGTGTTGCTGTTCATCGTCAACGCGACGCCCATCGTGCGCGAGAACTACCGCGTCGGCGCGCCGGGGCCGGGCTTTTACCAGGAAATCGTCAACACCGACGCCGGGACCTACGGCGGCAGCAACGTGGGTAACTGCGGCGGCTTGCCGGCGGACGAGGAGGCGTGGCAGGGGCGGTCGCATTCGCTCGGATTGCGCCTGCCGCCGCTGAGCGTGATCGGTTTCAAGCGTACCCCGGTCACGCTGGAAGCGGAGGCAAATGTTACCGAATTGTTACCGCCCTGACAAATCTTAGTGCAACGGGTTAAAGTCTTTGACGCCCCTCTGGCAAACCCCTACTTTGCGCAGACCCGCCAATCCCGGCGGTTCGCACTCCACCCATCCCCATATGATTAAAAAGAAGTCGTTTACGGCGGCGTTC
>CAZZYS010000466.1:0-2733 GCA_964658285.1 uncultured Verrucomicrobiota bacterium | reverse complement strand
CGTCGGGATTGGCAATTTGCGCTGCCCCTCCGGGGCGTCGCTTCTTCATGGCTGTGACCGGTGGTTGGCACCACCGGCTAATCTCCGCAGTCCCTCCGGGACGGCAGCAGACGGCTACATCATAGGTTAAAATGCGCTAGCATGTATTAAGCTGCGTTCTAGCCTACGGTTCGTCACCCCACCGCTCCCTGTGAATCTCCGCTCATCCTCCCTTTTGCTTCTGTTTCTGTTCCTGACGGTGGTCGCAGCACGCGCGCAGACCAACCTGATCGCCTACGACAACGCCCTGGAGAACGGCTGGCAAAACTACAGTTGGGCGACGGTGAACTTCAGCAACGCCAGCCCCGTCCACGGCACGGGCGGCGATTCGGTCAGCGTCAGCGCGGGAGGTTATCAAGCGCTCTACTTGCACCACGCCGCCATCGACCCATCGAGCTACGTCAGCCTGACGTTCTGGATCAACGGCGGCGTTACCGGCGGCCAGGAGCTCCAACTCCAGGCCACCCTCAACGGCAACGCGCAAACCGCCGTCGCCCTGACCGCGCCCACCGCAAACACCTGGACGCAGGTCACCGTGTCGCTCGCGAACCTCGGCGTGGCGGGAAAAGTCGGTTTCGACGGCTTCTGGATTCAAAACACGACCAACAACACGCTGCCCACTTTTTACGTGGACGACATCACGCTCATTGGCAACCCGGCTCCGACGACGATCCAGTTGACCGCCGACGCGGGCAGCGTCGTGCGCACCATTGACCCGCGCATCTTCGGCGTGAACACCGCGATTTGGGACAGCCAGCTTGGTGCCACCGCCAGCCGCACGCTGCTGACCCAGGCCGGGATCAAATCACTGCGTTATCCCGGCGGCAGCGCGTCGGACGACTACGATTGGTATCTCGACCGCAGCGTGACGAATAATTCCTTCCAGTGGGCGAGCGCGTTCCCGACGTTCGCCACGCAGGCCGCCGCGCTCGGGGCGCAACCCTACCTGACCGTGAATTACGGCAGCGGCACGCCGGAAGAAGCCGCCGCGTGGGTCGCTTATGCCAACGGCGATCCCGCCAGCGCCGTCGCCATCGGTGCCGACTCGAAGGGGCGCAACTGGCAGACGGTGGGCTACTGGGCATCATTGCGCGCGGCGTCGCCGCTGGGCAGCGACGACGGCTACAACTTCCTGCGCATGGCGCACCCGGCGGCGTTCGGCTTCAAACACTGGGAAGTCGGCAACGAATGTTACGGTTCGTGGGAACACGACGAGCACGGCAGCACGTTTTCCGGCGCAGCGCAGGACCCGTACACATACGCCCAATTTTTCGCGCTCTATCGCCAGAAGATGCTCGCCGTCGATCCGACGATCCACGTCGGCGCGGTCGTCACGGGCAGCCCGGACAGCTACGGCAACGGCCAGCACGGCGTCACCAACCCGAACGACGGCACGACCCACACCGGCTGGACCCCCGTGGTCCTCGCCAACCTCAAATCCCTGAACGCGCTGCCCACGTTCCTGACGTTCCACGATTACCCACAGGAACCCGGCAACGAGAGTGACGCCGGCCTGTTGTCCGTCGGCGCGACGCTGCCCGCCACGGATGCCGCCGGGTTGCGTCAAATGCTCACCGACTATGTCGGAGGCACCGCCGCGACGAACATCGAACTCGCCCTGACCGAACTCAACTGCGTCAGTTATAATCCGGGCAAACAGAGCACCAGCTTGGTGGACGGTTTGTTCCTGGCCGAAACGGTCGGGAGTCTGGCGGCGACGGAGTTCAACGCTTGCACCTGGTGGGACTTGCGCAACGGCAGTCTGACCGGGGATAACAACAGCGGTTCGCTCTACGGCTGGCGGCAGTTCGGCGACTATGGACTCGTGGCGTCCGGGGACCGTGCGGACACGCCGGTCAACACGCCCTACCCGAGCTTCTACGCGCTGAAACTCCTCGCCCAATGGGCGGTCGGCGGTGACCGGACGGTGGCCGCCACGACCACCTACTCGCTGCTGACCGTGCACGCCGTGTTGCGTGCCAGCGGCGACCTGTGTTTGTTGGTCATCAACAAGAGTCCGTCGAGCGCGTTGCCCGCGCAGATCACGCTGGGGAATTTCGTGCCCGGTGCGAGCACGGCGACCGTCTACCAATACGGCGAGACGAACGACACGAACAACGCGGACCTGACGGTCACGACCCTTTCAGGGGTCGGGGCGAGCTTTCCGGCGACGTTCCCGGCGTATTCGATGACCGTGATCGACCTCGCCAAACCGGCGACGGCCTACTCTGCGTGGCAGGGGGATCATTTCACCGCCGACGAGTTGAAGGACCCGACGGTCAGCGGCGATAATGCCGACCCGGACGGCGACGGCATTTCCAACCTGATGGAATACGCGCTCGGCCTCGATCCGCGCACGCCGGGCCGTGCGGGATTGCCCGTGCTGTCGCGGACGACCTTGACCGGCGCGTCGTACCTGACGTTGGCGTACACGAAGGTCAAAGCCGACACCGATCTGACCTACGTGGTCGAGGTTTCTAGTGACCTGCTGAACTGGAACAGCGGCAGCGCGTACACCACTGATGTGAGCACGGTGGACGGAGGGACGATCCAGCAGGTAACGACCCGCGATCTCACGCCGATCACCGCGACCACGCCGCGTCGCTTCATGCGTTTGCGTGTCACAAGGTAGATCAAGGTAGGGATGGCTCTCCGAGCCAGTCCCTATTTTCTTCTGGCTGATTGTCACCGCAG
>CAZZYS010000465.1:0-2735 GCA_964658285.1 uncultured Verrucomicrobiota bacterium | reverse complement strand
AGGTCTGGACGATCGAGAGCGCGACGCCGGACGGCTTGGGGAGGATCCCCGACTGAGATACGATGGCGAAGTCGACCGGGCTCAGCGTGAACTGAAAGGTGTAGGTCATCGCCATCCCGCCGAGATCGGTCACGAAACACTGCCCTTGACTGCCGAACAGGGTCATGAGGATGTTGTTTATCGACGGGATAGAGCCGTCCGAAATGTTGGCGTAAGCCTTCGCATAGATCAGCGTGCGGAAGGCGTCGTCGGTGAGGATTTCCAACCGGCGCGGGTCGGTCAACTGCGCGAGGGAGTTCACGGCGGCGTCCGCCACCGGATCGACGGCGCGGGCCGTTGGCGGCAGCGTCACGGCGAGCGTGATCGCCAGAAACAAGAGGGGAAGACAAAAGCCGGAACGCATACTCGGATTTGCGATTTCAAATCTGAAAGTTCACCGCGCCGAACTCAAGCTAAAACCGTTCCCCGCGCACCCGGCGAAACCGCACGACCTCGAAACCCGGCTCGCGCAGGATCGTTTCCGCGTACGGAAAATCGTCCTCGAACGCCGGGAAAAAAGCGTCGCCGCCCTCCACTTCCTGATCGACGAGCGACAGGTAGATGGCCTCGCAATGCGGAAGGACCTGCGTGAAAACCTCCTCGCCCCCGATGACCCAGACCTGACGGGGCGAGTACGTTTCCGGCCGGAACGCCGCGAGGTCGGGCACGATTTGCACGTCGGGTCCGCCGATACCCGGCGGCAAGGGGCGGTGCGTGGCGACGAGGTTCAGGCGGTCCGGCAGCGGGCGGCCGATGGATTCCAGGGTCTTGCGTCCCATCAGGACGACCGCGCCGCTGGTCGCCTGTTTGAACCAGCGGAGTTCCGCGGGCAGGTGCCAGGGAGTTTTGCCCGCGCGTCCGATGACGCGGCCGTGGCGGGTCATGGCGGCGATGGCAAACATCAGGCGGAAAAGATGATTCGAGTCTGCGAGAAATCGCCCGCAGGGTGATAACGATGAAGGATGAAGGATGAAGGACAAAATCCGGAAAGGGTCGTTTCCAAATTGAAAGCGATGAAGGTCTGGATAGCGTTTATAATTCACCCCCTGCTTCCGATTTCATCATTCATCTTTCCCTAATGCCCTCTTGCCCTCGTCTTGTCTTGTTCCTGGCGGTTTTGACAATGCCCGCCGCTGTGAGCCACCTCGCCGCCGCGCCCGCCGAACCCGAGATTGCGACCGAACCCATCACCTACCAGATCGGTGACCAGACCTACGAGGGCTGCGTTTCGCGCCCGGTCAAATTGTCGGGCAAAGTCCCTGGTGTGCTCGTAGCCCACGATTGGACCGGGTTCGGTCCGTTCGTGCGTGCCCGCACCGAGCAACTCGCCAGGCTCGGCTACGTCGCCCTCGCCCTCGACATGTATGGGCAAGGCGTGCACGCCAAGAACCCCGAGGAGGCCGGCAAACTCGCCGCGCCCTTTTATAAAGACCCCGCGTTGTTTCGCACCCGCGCGCAGGCGGCGCTGGCGGCGCTGCTCAAGCAACCCGGCGTGGACCCGGAACGCATCGGGGCCATCGGGTTCTGTTTCGGCGGGACCACCGTGCTCGAACTCGCCCGCGCCGGGGCCGACGTGCGCGGGGTGGTCACGTTCCACGGCGGTCTGAAAACCGGGCAGCCCGCGACGGTCGGAGCGGTCAAGGCCAAGGAACTCCTCATCCTCCACGGGGCGAATGACCCGCTCGTGCCGCCGGCCGACGTGGCGGCGTTCAAGAAGGAGATGGACGACGCCAAGGTGCCGTTCAAGTTCATCGCTTACCCTGGAGCGGTCCATGCCTTCACCAACCCGGAGGCGGGCAATGACCCTTCCAAGCCCACCGCGTACAACGCACAGGCCGCCGAGTCGGCTTACGGCGAGATGCGGACGTTTTTCGAGCGTCTTTTCGCCCGCAGTGCTGTCGGCTCGGGGGAATGATCCCGCGAAACCGGAAAAAGTGCCCACGTATGTACGACGTATTTACGTGAAACCAGGGTTCGCGGGAAAGGTTGCGCACGCCCGCGTGTTTTTGGGAAAAGGTGTGTGCAAAGGCGTTGACAAGAAAGAGCGCGGGAAGTAACTCTACAAATTCCCTAGGGCAATTCGTCCCCCCCGCGTTTTTTCGTCACCTGTTCCCTCTATGCCGAGCGATAATGAACCCAAAAAGGAAACCGTTCGCATCACGCTCCCGCCCCGGCCTTCGGTCGGTGAATCGGTGGGAACGCCGGTGAAAAAAGAAACGGTGCGGATCAACCTGCCGGCGCGCCCCTCGCTCGGTGCTTCCTCCGCCGCGGAATCCAAGCGGGAATCGGCCAAGTTGTCGAACCTGTCCAAGCCGCCGGTCCTCGCCCCGCGCCCCGTCGCCCCGCCGCCCGCCGGAAACCCCGCCGCGCGTCCCGCCGTCCCCCGTCCGGCGATGCCCGCTGCCCCCCAGTCGCCGCTCGCGCCGCGCCCGATCAGCCGTCCGTTGGCTGCCGTGCCGGCGGGGATCACCTCGTCGCCCGCCGCCCCCGCCGCGCCACGTCCGGTGGAAGCAAAATCCCCGACCGAGCAGCCGCCGACTCCCGCGCCAGCCCCGGTCGCCCCGCCGGCCAAACCGGTGGTCGAGCCCGCCTCGCCGTCGCCGGCCAACGGGGCGGCCGTGCTGGCCGACGCCAAGGCCAAAGCCAACGCCGGCGACCTGCTGGCCGCCCGCACGCTGCTGAACGACGCCCTGCTG
>CAZZYS010000464.1:0-2741 GCA_964658285.1 uncultured Verrucomicrobiota bacterium | reverse complement strand
CGTAGAGCACCTGGTTGTTGCCCAGGTAGCAGCCGCCGAAGTTCTCGTCGATGACGACCACGTCGTAAACGTGCGTCTTGAGCTTGAGCGAGATGTCCTCGGCGAACAACCCGACGTGGATTTTATAATCCATGCTGCTGAGCTGCTCGACGATTTGCCCCTGGTACTCGGGCTGATCGATGCAGACGAGCGCCGTCAGGTCGCCCGGCTCGAAGATGTCGAAACGTGTCTCGTATTCCTGGTGGGAAGTGGTGTGCATGGCGAAAATGGGCGGAGCGCGGGTGCCGGTCAGTAGCGGGAGGACGCCACGGTATCCATCCGCAGGCCGCTGTTCTTCTCCTTCTCCTCACCCCGGCTCTTCTTGATGAGATCGATGGCGCGAATGACCTTGCCTTTGTTCGAGGCGAACGAGATCGCCGTGTCCTCGTCGAGCGTACTGGACTCGTAGGATTTGACGATGGACTGGTCGAAGCTGAACCACCCGAACGGTTCGCTCGCCTCGATGATACTGGAAAACGTCCGGCCCTCTTCCTCGCCCAGCGCGATGGCTTCCTTGGTGCGCAGGTTGTTGCCCATCACCTCCATGACGAGTTGCCGGCCGCCGCCGACCTTCGGCGCGAGCCGCTGGCTGACGACGTAACGCAACGTGTCGGCGAGACGCTGGCGGATGAGTTTTTCCTCGCCTTGCTCGAATAGACCCAAGATGCGGTTAATGGACTGGCCGGCGTCGATGGTGTGCAGGGTGCTGAGCACGAGATGGCCCGTTTCAGCGGCCGTCATGGCGATTTCGACCGTCTCACGGTCTCGCATTTCACCGACGAGGATAACTTTCGGGGCCTGGCGCAACGCGGCGCGCAGGCCGTTGGGGTACGTGTTGAAATCGGTGCCCAGTTCGCGCTGGTTGAACGTGCTTTGGTAGTGCGGATGGACGAACTCCACCGGGTCCTCCAGCGTGATGATGTGGAACGCCTGCGTGCGGTTGATCTCGTTGAGCACGGCGGCGAGCGTCGTGGTCTTGCCGGAGCCGGTCGCTCCGGTGACGAGCACGAGACCGGTGCGCTCCTTGCAGATCGTCTCGAAGATGCCCGGCAACCCGAGGCTGTCGAGGGTGGGAATGACGCTGTTGAGCTTGCGCATGACCACCGAGACGCGGCCTTGCTGACGAAAGATGTTCACGCGAAACCGCGCCTGGGTGCCGAGCTGGTAACCGCAATCGCACGAGCCGTTTTCGAGCAGGTGCCCGATCAGCCGGCGGCTGTTGCCGAGGATGTTGAGGGCGATGTTCTCGGTCTGGTAGGCGGTCAGCGAATCAATCGGCGGATCGACCGCGATGGGTTTCAACTGACCGAAGGCTTCGACCTGGAGCGGCCGGCCCACGGAGAAGTTCAGATCGGAAATGCCGTCGTAGCTTTGGAGCATGGCTCCGAGGATGGCGTCGAGTTCAACGGAACGCATGGGAAGATGGCGCTAGAGCGTCGTTGCGGAGTGCCCTGCGGGCACGTTGCGGGTTGCGGTGCACGCTTCGCGTGCGTTGCGGGTGGGAGCAGAGGTCGGATTCAAAGTGAAATAATCAGTATGTTTGCTCGTTTCTGGCTCGCAACGCGCCGCAGGCGCATCGCAACCCGCAACGGCGCGCAGCGCCTCCGCAACGCGCCGCAAGAGCGCTCAGTCTTCAAAGTCATCCGGCGGCGAGGTCAGGAACGGGCGGAACTTCTTCTTGTCGTTCGCCTTTTCGTAAGCTTCCTCCGGGGAAATCCGCAGGTGGCGCAGATGCTCCATGATCGCGTCGTCGAGCGGTTGGTTGCCCTTCTTCTTGCCGACCTGGATCATGCCGGGAATCTGGTGGGTCTTGCCCTCGCGCACGAGGTTGGCGATGGCCGTGTCGAACACGAGCACTTCCAGGGCTGCCACGCGGCCGGGTTTGTCGATGCGCCGGAAAAGGTTCTGGGCCACGACGCCCTTGAGCGATTCGGCCAGGGTCGCGCGGACCTGGTTTTGCTGGCTGCTGGGGAAAATGTCGATGACGCGGTCCACCGTCTTGGCGGCGCTGGAAGTGTGCAGCGTGCCGAAAACCAGATGTCCCGTCGCGGCGGCGGTCAGCGCGAGTTCGATGGTTTCCAAATCGCGCATTTCACCAACGAGAATGATATCCGGGTCCTCGCGCAACGCTCCACGCAACGCCGCCGCGAACGACTTCGTGTGCACGCCGACCTCGCGGTGGTTGACGAGCGACTGCTGGCTCTTGTGGACGAACTCGATAGGGTCCTCGACCGTGATGATATGGTCCTGCCGGTGGAGGTTGGCGTAGTCGATCATCGCGGCGAGCGTGGTCGATTTGCCGGAACCGGTCGGCCCCGTGACGAGCACCAGCCCTTTTTTGAGCAAGGGAAACCGCTTGAGCACCGGCGGCAACCCGAGGTCGTCGCAGGTGAGCACCTTGCTCGGGATGAGCCGGAACACGGCGGCGATGCCGTATTTCTGGTTGAGGAAATTGGCGCGGTAGCGCGCGACGCCGGGGATCTCGTAACCGAAGTCCACGTCGCCCGTCTCCTCGAAGATTTTGATCTTCATCTCCGGCGCGATCTCGTAGACCATCGACTGGAGTTCGTCGTTGGTCAGCGGGGGGTAATCCACGCGGATGAGGTCGCCGTTGATGCGCAGCATCGGCGGGTTGCTCGTGGAGAGATGGAGGTCCGAGGCTTTCTGCTCGGACATCAGTTTGAAGAAGGCGTCGATCCTGG
>CAZZYS010000463.1:0-2755 GCA_964658285.1 uncultured Verrucomicrobiota bacterium | reverse complement strand
GCCAGCGGCGGTTCCTCGACAGCATGTCGCCCTACGCGCGGCAGTTCGTCGAGCAGTTGGAAAAGCCCGACGTGGATTTCATCGAGGGCCTGCCTCCGAGCGTAGCCATCGAACAGCGCGTCACGCGCGGCGGCGGCAAATCCACCGTGGCCACCGTGACGGAGGTGTATCATTTCCTGCGCTTGCTCTGGGCGAAGCTCGGCACGCAATATTGTCCGCGTTGCGAGGTGCCGGTGGAAAAACAGAGCGTGGCCGCCATCGTCAAACAGGTCGAGGACGCGGCGAAAAAGGGGCGCGTGCGCGTGCTTGCCCCGCTCATCAAGGCGCGCAAAGGTTTTCACACCGAAGTCGCCGCGTGGGCGGTCAAGCATGGGTTTGACGAGTTGTGGGTGGACGGTGAATTTAAGAGCGCGCACGGTTTCCAGAAACTGGAGCGTTTCCGCGAGCACACGGTGGACGTTGTTGTCGGCGGAGTCGGCGGCAAGAAAAAAGCGCCCGCGATGGCCGCCGTCAAAGCGGTGCTGGACCGCGTGACGAAGAAGCCCGGCCGGAACATCGCGTTCGTCAGTGACGACCCGCGCGAGATCGTCAAACGCGCGCTGGAAATCGGCAAGGGCACGGCCCGTTTCGTCGATGCCAAGGGCAAATCGGTCACCCTCAGCACGGAGATGAGCTGCCCCGAATGTGGGGAAGCCTTCGAGGAACTCGACCCGCGCCTGTTTTCCTACAATTCGCCGCACGGCTGGTGCCCGGAGTGCCGGGGTTTCGGGGTGGTGTGGAAGGGTAGTCTCGTGCGCGACGACGACAACGCTTCCGCCGCCGAAAAAGAACTCGCCGAGGAACGCGCCACCGGCTGGCTGGACGAGGACGACGAACGCCCCTGTCCGCAGTGTCACGGCGCGCGGCTGAATCCGGTGGCGTGCGCGGTGCGCGTGCGCGACCTGACCATCGACGCCTTCGCGGGGATGCCGGTCACGGGGGCTTTAAAGGCCGCCGAGAAATTCAAGTTCAAGGGCACGCAGGCGCTCATCGCCACCGACATCATCGACGAAATCCGCCAGCGGCTGCGTTTCATGGACGAGGTGGGCCTCGGCTACCTGTCGCTGGATCGTTCGGCGAAAACTCTCTCGGGCGGCGAGACGCAGCGCATCCGGCTCGCGGCGCAACTCGGCTCGAACCTGCGCGGCGTGCTCTACGTGCTGGATGAACCCACCATCGGGTTGCACCCGCGCGACAACGACCGGTTGCTGGACACGCTCGAAGCCCTGCGCGGCAAGGGTAACTCGCTCATCATCGTGGAGCACGACGACGAGACGATGCGGCGGGCCGACTACATCGTGGACCTCGGGCCTGGTCCCGGCGTGCACGGTGGCGAGGTCGTCGCGCAGGGCACCCTCGCGCAAATCCAGGCGGACCCGAAATCGATCACGGGGCGGCATCTGCTGACGCCCATGCGTCACCCGATGTTGGGCAAGCGGCGTTCGCTCAACGGCGGCGGCCCGGACCAATGGATCGAATTGCAAGGCGCGGCGGCGAACAATTTGCAGGCGGTGGACGTGCGTTTCCCCGTCGGGCGGTTGTCGGTCATCACCGGCATCAGCGGCTCCGGCAAAAGCAGCCTGATGCGCGCGGTGTTGTTGCCGGCGGCGCAGGATGCGCTCGTCAAAGCGGGCAAGCGCGGCAAGAAAGCGGCGGAGGAAGCCAAGAGTGCGCGCAAGAAAAACAAGAAATCGTCGGTGTGGCGCGAGTTCAAGGGCGCGGAGTTTCTGGACGCCGTGTACGAGGTGGACCAGTCCCCCATCGGCAAGACGACGCGTTCGACGCCCGCGACTTACGTCGGGGTGCTGGACGAGATCAGGGCACTGTTCGCGCAGTTGCCGCTGTCGCGCATTCGCGGTTACAACAACGGCCGGTTCTCGTTCAACAACGCGGGTGGCCGGTGCGAAAGCTGCGAGGGCCAGGGCGTCATCAAGCACGAGATGAGTTTCCTGCCGACGAGTTATGTGCCGTGCGAGGATTGCGGCGGGCTGCGCTACAACGCGCAGACGCTCGAAGTTCTCTACAACGACAAGAACATCGGGCAGGTGCTCCAGTTGACCATCGAACAGGCGGCGGAGTTCTTCGCGCCGGTGTCGAAGATCGCGCGGCCGTTAAACCTGCTCACCCAGACCGGGCTCGGTTACCTGCGTTTGGGTCAGCCAAGTCCGACGCTGAGCGGCGGCGAGGCGCAACGCATGAAGCTCGTCACCGAGTTGACGCGCGGCGTGGGCAACGCCGAACACGCCAAGATGCGGCAGCGGCGGGCGTTGAAATCCACGCTCTATCTCCTGGAGGAACCCACCGTCGGGTTGCACATGGCGGACGTGGAGCAACTCCTCAAGGTGCTGCATCGGTTGGTGGACGAGGGGAACACGGTGGTCGTCATCGAGCACCATCTGAGCGTGATCGCGGAAGCGGACTACCTCGTGGACATCGGACCCGAAGCGGGTGAGGCGGGCGGTCAACTGGTGGCGTTCGGCACACCCGAACAGGTATCGAAACACAAGGTCAGCCGGATCGCGCCGTTTCTGCGGGAGACTTTGAAACGCGCGAAGTGAGGGAGCGGTTTCAGAGGACGTGTGGGAAGGTTCTGAGTAGGCCGTCGCGGCCGGTCGTCCTGCAAGGTAGGGATGGCTCTCCGAGCCAGTCCCAAATGTTTCCGGCAAGGCGCACCGTGCGCGCGAAGACCATCCAAGCCAACCTAGGGACTGGCTCG
>CAZZYS010000462.1:0-2759 GCA_964658285.1 uncultured Verrucomicrobiota bacterium | reverse complement strand
TTGCGCGCCGGTTTGCGCCTGGGCAGGCACGTCGGCCTTTCCGCTGTCAGCGGTCGGCTGGGCCGCCGACTCGGCCTGTTCTTGCCCGGTGCCGTAAAACATGACTGAAATGTCTGCGGAAGGCACCTTCGCGGATTCGAGACGCTCCACGATTTGCAGGGCATGTTGGCGGGAAAGCGCGACGCACAGGATGGTAGGCAGCATAGGATGAACGCAGACGGGCTCTGCCTCCCGATTCGCCACTAACCGATCCTGTGGTTCGCTGATTTTTTTACCTTTTTATCATGCCTTGTCTGCCACCCGTGCCGCCTGCGTTGGCGCACTTTCATGCGCGTTGATAAAAGCGGCCCGGTACGCCCTCCAAAGATCGCTGCGGGTGGCGCAACGGCGGTAAGCTCCTGGCAGCGCGGCCCACAAGTCTGCCGCACCTTGTTCGCTGCGGTCGCCTCGTCGCGTTTGCCTCGATCGTCGCCGTCACGCCTCAGCTTTCCCGGATATGGCCAACGGAACAATCTCAACGTCCGGTTCCTGACCCACCACCGAGCGGGTTATCGGTCAAAACGCGGTGGTGCGATCGTAGCCAGCAGATATTTTTCCTTCTTCCGAGTACAGATTCGGGCTTGCCGGATCGGCCAAAATTTCACCCATCCTAAAGTCCGGGAATTTGCGTTTCCGAAAAGATAGCAACGAGGCAACCCACCGTGCGTTCGCGGCTAAATCGCTAGCCGCGTAATGCAAGGTGGGTTGACCTCAAGCCCCACCACCTTTTTTGCAGTGAACCGCTCGGCGTACCCGGGCATGGCCATTACGGACGGCTACTGCTCGAGCATCTTTCACAGCAGACTGAGCAGACGATTTAACCCCCTTGCAACCATGAAATTGGATTCGACCGACGCCTTGGCCATCCAGGGACTGAAAACCCTCCATCACGCTGAACTTCAAATTGGCAATGCCCTGCCCGAAATTATTTCGGCGGCGTCCGACCCGGGGTTGAAGTCACTCCTTGAACGTTCTCTCACCAACAGCCGGGAACATCTCAATGGCTTGGAGCGGGTACTGGCGGAAATGGGCGAACAACCGATTGGCGAAGTGTGTGAGACGATGGAGGGTTTGCTCGCGGATATCGAACTGCTCATCGGTGAAGCTGGCGAACCCCGGGTTCTCGACCTCGCGCTCATCGGAGCCATGCAGCAAGTCGGCCACTTCCAGATCGCCTCGTATAATAGCGCGATGACGCTCGCACTCGCCTCGGGCAGGGAAGAGGCCGCGCAATGGCTTCGCCAGTGCCTGGAGCACGAAAAAGAAGCCGACGAGGCCTTGGACGCTTTACTAAAACAGAGCGTCCATCTGCCCGTCGAAGCCACTGCCTCGTGAAAAGCGGACACCGGTTCGACCAAAGGCCGCGTGGGCCAATATCCGGATAAAACATGGAGGTTCGTAACCCCCCCCCAAGAGCCGCTACGAGCGCAGGGCCAGGTAGAACAAGATACCCAAGGTAGCCATCCCGACCGTCAGCCACGCAGCATAGTCACAGACATGCCCGCTGTGCCAGCTTTCCAGGCAAGAGAAAGGCAGGTCGAGCGCCCGCCGCAGCCCATGATTTAGAGCGGTCGGCAAATGTTCCCTAAACAACGCCCAGGCCGCAAAAGCAACGGCCACCAGCGCCGTAGCGAAACCAGATGCCAAAGTCTTGGTCGTCGCACCTTCCACTTCGGTTGTGATCGACACCGGACCGGTCGGGTAGGCATCGAGCACCGCAGCATGATAGGCCCGGAAATCCAGAAACCGTTCCGACGCTCCATGGGTCCAATGCGCCCGTCCGGCCATCAAGCCCGCCGCGAGGGAAAGAAGTAACAAGAAACCGGCGGCGGCGGCCATCTGAATCGGTGTACGCCGGCTCCTGGAGCGGGATTCCGGGCGTTCCTGATTGGTAGGCGCGTTTTTCTCCTCGCAGGACGTTGGTCCCCAGCCAACGAAAACCCATCCCGCCGCGCGCAGCACGGCCCCTCCGGTCAGAGCGGCAGCCAGCGTGAAGACCCATGCTGCCCAGCCCTGGTTGAGCGTGTGCATCCCCTCTTCCATCCAGCCCTTGCCAAGGGAGGTGCCAAAGGGCGGCAGTCCAGCCAGCGCCAGCCCGCCCAAAACGAACATTGCGCCCGTCCACGGGATGATCCGCCCCCGCCCGCGTAAAGCGAGTTGATCCACGCTGCCCAGCCGGTGCAACAGGATGCCCGTACATAAAAAGAGTGCGCCCTTGGCCGCTCCATGACTGAAAACGTAGAGTGCCACGCCAGCCATTTCCGTGGCGTCGCGGGTGGCGATGCTGCCGAGCATGATGCCGGCGTGGCTGATGGTGGAAAACGCCAGCAGACGCTTGAGGTGGCGCTGTCGATGGCACATGAGCGCACCGACCAAAGCCGTGACCGCACCCAGGGAGAGCAGGACCAATCGCAAACCGGCCATGTGCGGGCCGACGGACGCCGCGAAGACCGTGCAGTAAACCCGGGCGATGCCGTAGAGGCCCAGCTCCACCATCACCCCGCTAAAGAGCACACAGGCGGGGGTCGGCGCGACGGCGTGAGCATCGGCCAGCCAAAAGTGGAACGGCACCATCGCCGCCTTGACCAGAAACCCGCAGGCAATCAGGGCAAACGCGGCGATGACGAGCGCGTCCGGTGGTCCGCCAGCCTCCAGCGCACGGCCGAGTTGCGCGAGGTTGAGCGCGCCAAACCGCCCGTAGAGCAGTCCGATGCCCCAAA
>CAZZYS010000461.1:0-2841 GCA_964658285.1 uncultured Verrucomicrobiota bacterium | reverse complement strand
TGTCCAGGATCGCCATGAACGCGCCGAGCATCGTGCCCGCGACGGCGATCCACTTTTTCGCGTCCATCTTTTGGGAGTCTTCGGCCATAGGGGAAGGGAGCGCGGGGCGCGCGTTGCGGAGGCGCTGCGCGCCGTTGCGGGTTGCGGTGCGCCTGCGGCGCGTTGCGGGTTGCGGGTTGCGGATCAGGTGAGGTGGTTGGCGGCTACCAAGTCGAGGAAGCGCGCGAGTTTGCGCCCCAGCGAATAGGCCAGTTGCAAGAGGGGGTCGGTTTCCTCCACCGATGGGTGACAGTCTTTGACGTAGCGCAAATGTTCTTCCGTCTCGTCCAGCGAAGCTTTTGCGTAGATGAGAAAGCGGAGATAGTCGGCTTTGTAGTGCCGCCGGCCGTAACCCTCGACAATGTTTGCCGAGACCGACTTGGCGGCGCGGCGCAACTGACTGCCGGTTTCGTACAATTCATATTTTGGCAGGCGCAGACTGAGATGATGCGCGGCCACGCCGAGTTCGTGCGCCGAGCGATAAACCTTGAGTTCATGGTATCCACCGCCGGTTGAGCCCGGGGCTTCTTCGCGCACCGCCAAAGTTTCCGCGTTTTCATCGTCCGCGTCGTAAATCATCTCGAAGTTCCTTGGTCCAAAAAGTCCACCGCCTTCCGCAACGCGCCGCAGGCGCACGCAACCCGCAACGGCGCGCAGCGCCTCCGCAACGCGCGTCCCGCGCTCCCTCACCGCTTCCAGCCGCCGCCGAGCGCTTTGATGAGTTGGACGGTTGCTTGCATCCGCTGTCCGAGCACCTGCGCGGCGATGCGCTGGTTGTTGAAAAGCGTGCGTTCGGCGTCCGTGATGTCGAGGTACGTCGAGGCTCCCTGGCGGTACGATTGGTTCGCCAGCTCCAGGGTGCGTTGTGACGCCTCCACCGCGCGGTTTTGCGCTTCCGATTGGGTGGTGAGCGTGCGCAGGTCAACGAGGGCGGTTTCCACTTCCTGGAAGGCCACGAGCACCTGCTGGCGGTAACGCGCCAACTGCTGGTCGTACCGCGCGCGGGTGGCTTCCAGGTTGGCCGTGTTGCGCCCGCCCTCGAAAATCGGGATCGAGACGCTCGGGCCGATCTGCCAGATTTTGCTGCCGGGGCTGATCACGTCGAGCACCGTGGCGCTCTCGAATCCCGCCGCGCCCGTGATGTTGATCCGGGGAAAGAACGCCGCCACCGCCACGCCGATGCGCGCGTTGGCCGCGGCGAGTTCGCGCTCGGCTTCGGCCACGTCGGGCCGGCGTTCCAGCAGGGCCGAAGGCAGCCCGGCGGGAACCCGCGGCGGGGTCGTGTGCAGTTCGTGACGGCGCAAGTGGAAGACGCTCGCGGGCTGGCCGACGAGCGTGGCCAGGGCGTTCTCCATCTCGGCGCGGGCACGTTGCGCGGCGGCGAGATCGGCCTCGTTGCCGGCGAGTTCGGCGCGTTCGCGTTGCACGTCGAGTTCGCCGGTGAGCCCGGCCTGGAGACGTTCCTGCGCGATGACGAGCGCCTCACGCCGGGCCTTGATCGTGCCCTCGATGACGGCGACTTCCGAGTCGGCCGCGCGCAGGTTGAAATACATCACCGCGACATTGGCGGTCACGCTCAGGTTGACGTTCACCGCGTCGGCCTCCGCTGCCTGCCGCTCCGCGCGGGCGGCCTCGGTGTTGCGGCGCACGCGGCCGAAAAGGTCCAGCTCCCAGTTCAGTTCCACGGGCTCGCGGAAGAGGCTGAACGAACGCGAGAGCGGCTGGTTGGTGAGGACCGTCGGGCCGCCGGTGCTCGGAATGCCGGGCAGCGAACCGACCAGGCGCCCGCGCTGGATCGGGTCGTTGTTGGACGAGCGTTCGCGGGTGTACGTGCCGTCGAAGTCCGCGTGCGGATAGAAATCGGACGCCGCCACGCGGGCCTGCGCGCGGCTTTCCGTCAGGCGCGCCACCGACAGGCGCAGGTCCTGGTTGCCACTGGCGGCGACGCCTTCGAGCCAGTCCAGGTCCTTGTCCTGGAAAATTTCCCACCACGGGCCGCGCGGGTTTTTATCGTCGGGCTCGGCGGGCTTCCACTGGCTGTTCGCGCCCGCGTTCTTGTACTTCGCAGGGTCGGGCGTGTCCGGTTTCGGCGGACCGTGGTAATCGGGGCCGACGGCCTTGCAGCCGGTGAGGACCAGCGCGACGAGCACGAGGCGAACGGCGTTCTGCGACGTGGAAGATCGACGCGTCCTCATTTCTTTTTCTTCTCGTTCGCGCCCTTGGGAGCGGCGGGGTCGCCGTGGACGACGTTTTCACCCTGGTTGCTGGCGGTGGTCAGGTCGATGACGGGCACGACCGACAGCCCGGCCACGACGAGGTCCTCGTAGCCCTTCATGCTGTCGGCGTCGAAGGTCAGCTTGACGGGCACGCGCTGGACGATCTTGGTGAAATTGCCCGTCGCGTTGTCCGGGGGCAGCAGCGAGTACGTCGCGCCCGAACCGGCCTGGAGGCTGTCCACGTAACCCATGAACGTATGGTTGGGAAACGCGTCGATGGGCAGCTTGCAGCGCATCCCGACGCGGACGTTTTCCAGTTGCGTTTCCTTCAGGTTGGCGAGCACCCAGACGAAGTCTTCCGTGATGGCCATGATCGCCTGCCCGGCGGAGAGCCGCTGGCCCACCTCGACCGTCCGGCGCGAGATGCGGCCGTCGCACGGCGCGAGCACCCAGCAGTAGGAAAGCTGGAGCTTGGCGTCGTCCACGTTGGCCTGCGCGGTGGCGACCTGTGCGTCGGCGACTTTCAACTCGGCCTCGCGGCTCTCGGCCATCGCGCGGGAGGCGGCGGCGTTGGCCTCCGCGGCCT
>CAZZYS010000460.1:0-2848 GCA_964658285.1 uncultured Verrucomicrobiota bacterium | reverse complement strand
CAACCACCGGAATCTAACGGCAAAGAGTTCACGCCCTGGAGGGGCAGCGCCTCTGGAAACCAGGCCCGCAAACCGGAAGCGCCGCCCCTCTGGGGCTCTGACCTTTGGTGGCCGTTTCCCGGTGGTTGGCACCACCGGCTACCCTCCGCCGTCCCTCCGGGACGAGGAACAGCCACGACTCAAAGGAAAACGCTCTATCGCCCGCCCGCCGCAGCGCGTAGTTCCGCGGCCAGTTCCTGTGGGGTCCAGGTGTTGCCCCGGAAGACCCGGCAAATCTTCCCCTGGGGATCGACCACCACGGTGCGCAGATTGTGGCTGATCCCGTCCGCCTTGCGCTGGAACTCCAGGCCGACGGCATCGCCCAGCGTGTGCAACGGCACCTCCTGCGCCACCGCGAACGTCCAGACCCGCGCGTCGGCTCCGTAGGCCCGCGCGAAACTTGCGAGGAGTTCGGGCGTGTCGTTTTGCGGGTCCATGCTGACCGACAGGAAGTGCGTGCGCTCCTTCCAGCCGAGGCGGTCGAGCAGGGCTTGCGCGGCCTGGAAATTGCGGTTCATCAACGGACAATAGGTCGGCAGCGGACAACGCAGGTAGATAAAGGAAATGGCCAGCGCCTTGCCGCGAAAATCGCGCGGATGCACGGTCTTGCCTTGCTCGTCGAGCAGATCGATGTCGGGCAGCAGGTCCCCCCGGCCCAACTCGGCGGACCGGCTGGCGGCCATCTCGCCGCCGACCGGGGTCGGAGGGGCGTCCACCTTGTGAATCGCCTCGATCCAGGCGCGGTCGCGCGTCACCCGCAGGCGGCAGGTGAAGGTGTCGCCGGACCGCAGGGCGTTCATCTCCTGGGGATCAGCGAGATCGAAGTTCATCGTCATGGCGGGCATGTAACCCGGCACCGCTTCGTGCGACACCGTGGCCTGACCCGTTTTTGGATCAAAGCTCCGCAACACCCCGCGCATCGGGTAGACGGGCGTGTCCTCCGCGCGGCCGGCCCGGACCGGGACGACCAGCGCGAGCACCAGGAGAACAAACGTTGCCGCCGCGGAAGGATGGCGCATGGGCGAAGGTGTCGGGACGCCGCCGTGCCTACAAGTCACGTTAATGTCACACGCGTTCCCTTGCGGACCGGGGGTGGATGGACTGCCGTACCCGATGCAATTTCCCCGCCTGCCTTTCGCGCGCACGTGGACGCGTCTGAGCTTCGCGTCGTTGGCGTTTCTCTCCGCCCCGGCCCTCCTGTTCTCGCAGCAACCCACCGAAAGCCCGGCTCCGGCCACGACCTATGTCGTGCCTACCGTCACCCCGGAGATGGGAGACCGTGGCGGGAAGTATTTCGGCCAGGTGCCCGATCCGGCGAAGACGAAACATTATTACGTCGCGGCCGAACCGGAAATCTGGAACTTCGCGCCCGAGGGACAGGACCCGGTGTGCGGGCGGACGTTCCCCACGTCGGTGCTGCTCAACCGCGCCTCCTGGAAAATCCGCTACGTGCAGTACGCGGACGCGAACTTCTCCGCCCGGGTGCTGCCCACCGAACGCCTCGGCATCCTCGGCCCGGTGTTGCGCGGCACGACGGGGCAGTACCTGGAAGTGACGTTCCTCAACCGCGCGTGGCGTCCGCTTTCCATGCATCCGCACGGCGTCAAGTACGACAAGGACAGCGAGGGGTCGTATTACAAACCCGTCGAAGGGCTGGGTGCCGCGGTGGCTCCCGGCGCGAAGTTTACTTACGTCTGGCATCTGGACGAAGCCTCCGGTCCCCGGCCGGACGAACCGAGTTCCAAGGCGTGGCTCTACCACAGCCACGCCACCGGCGACGAGGAGGTCAACCTCGGCCTGATCGGGTTCCTCATCGTCACCGACCCGGCGCGGGCGCGGGCGGACGGCACGCCGCGCGACGTGGACCGCGAGATGGCCACGCTTTTCACGATCTACAACGAGACCATCGGCGACGCGGTGGACGATCCCGACGACCGCCCCGCCACACCCGCTGCCGCTGCTGCCGCCACGCAGCAGACGCCCACCTGGGCCGAGGCGCAGCAGACCGCCGAGGAAGGCCAGCGGCATTCGATCAACGGCCGGGTTTACGGCAATCTCGGCGGTCTGGACATGAACGAGGGCGAGCACGTGCGCTGGTATCTTTTCGGCATGGGGTCGGAGACCGATTTTCACAGCGCGCATTGGCACGGGCTCCGCGCGGTGGAGGCAGGGCGTCGCACCGACGTGGTGGAACTCCTGCCCGCCAGCATGAAGATCGCCGACACGCTGGCGGATAACCCCGGCTCGTGGCTGCTCCATTGCCACGTCGCCGAGCACATGGCCAACGGCATGTTCGCGCGCTTCACGGTGCGCCCTCACGGGGACGGCGAGATCAGCCGTGACCCGGAAGTGGCTTTCTTCGGGATGCCCCAGGCGCTGGCGACCCTGCGGGTGCAGAGCGCGCAGCTTTCCTATCACAAGGATGACCCGGCGGAGTCCGAGGTGAACCTCGTCGGGCAGGTGACCGTGCCAGACCCGTTCCTGGCCGCGCAAAACGCCTTCACGGTCCAGGTCGGCGACCGGAAGGCGACCTTGCACCCGGACGCGAGCGGGTTGTCCGTGTCGCCCGATGCGATCCTGCTGGTGAAGAACACATCGCAGCAGGGCAACGGCGCGTTGCGCGGCGGAACGTTGTCGTTCGAGCTGACCCTGCGCGGGAACGCCTGGCTGGAAGAATTACGGCGGCTCAAGGCGCTCGACGAAAACGCGCCGGCCGCGAACGCGACCTTCCTGGTGACGTTGCAGGTCGGCCCCGCCTCGCACGTCGCCAACGCGGTGCTGGAAGCCGCCAAATAACCACAAAAAAGCC
>CAZZYS010000459.1:0-2867 GCA_964658285.1 uncultured Verrucomicrobiota bacterium | reverse complement strand
CCGGCCCTGGAGGAACTCGACAAGCGTTCGCTCATGGCCCGGCTCATCAAGCTGCACCCCGACCTGCACATGCTGCTCACCGGTGGCAACGAGGAAAAGCCGGGCGTGTTGATCGTTTCCTGGCCGAGCCTGGAACGCCGCAAACTCGAACTCGACGACCTCGTCAACAAGCAGATTCCCAAGAACATCGAGGAAATCTCGGTGGCGCGTTCCTACGGGGATTTGCGGGAAAACTTCGAGTTCAAGGCCGCCAAGGAGATGCAGAGCGTGCTGGCCCGCCGGCGCACCGAACTCGAATACGACCTCGGCCGGGCGCGCGGGACGAACTTCGCCAGTCCCGACCTCACGATGGTTTCCATCGGCACGACCGTCGGGCTCAAGGACGTGGCCACCGGCGCGCAGGAAAAGTATGCGATCCTCGGCGCGTGGGACGGCGACCCGGAGAAGCAAATTCTGTCGTACCTGACGGTCATCGGTCAGGCGTTGCTCGGCCACCGGGTCGGCGAGACGATCAACCTGCCCGACGAGACCGGCAGCAACGCGCGGCCGGTGAAGATCGAGTCCATCGTCGCCTACGTCGCGCCGGCGGCATCGTAACCAAGGTAGGGATGCCGGTCCGAGGCAATCCCTAATTTTTCTGGAGGGAACGTCCGGCAAAAGGGCGCGATGATCCAACCCAATTCAGGGACTGCCTCGAACCCTCATCCCTACTTCGGAGACGACCGGCCGCTGCGCGACCTCCCCGCGGTCGTGTGGCCCGTCCTGCTCGGGCTGGCGGCGGGGCGGCTGGGGTTGCATTTCCTTGTCGGCAGCGGTTACGGGCTTTTCCGCGACGAGTTCTATTATCTCGCCTGCGGGGCACGGCCCGCCTGGGGCTACGTGGACCAGCCGCCGCTCGTGCCGCTGCTCGCGCGGCTGGCAGCGGCGATCTGGGGATACACGACGATCACGGCGGGTGAGTTGCGGATTTTCAGCGCGCTCGGGGCGGCGGCGGTGATCTTCCTCGCCGGGGTGATCGCGCGCGAACTCGGCGGCGGTCGTTTCGCGCAGGGCCTGGCGGCGCTGGCCGTGGGCATCGCGCCGCTCTTCCTCGCGGTCGGCGACGTTTTCGAGACGGTAGTGTTCGACCAGCTCTGCTGGGCGCTGGCCGGCTGGCTCGTGTTGCGGGCCTGGCAACGGCCGCCGGGCCGGGGCTGGCTGCTGGTCGGGCTGGCGGCGGGCATCGGGCTGGAAATCAAGTTCACGATGGGATTGTTCGGTCTCGGATTGGCGGCAGCGTTGGTCTTCACCGCGACGGGGCGGCGGCATCTGCGCACACCCTGGCCCTGGCTGGGTGGGGCCATCGCGCTCGTCCTGCTCGCGCCAAATCTCTGGTGGCAGCACGCGCACGGCTGGCCGACGGCGGAATTCGTCCACAACAACAACGAATGGAACCGCAAGGAGTGGACCTTGCCGTGGTTTCTGGCGTCCCAACTGGAATACCTGAGCCTGGCCGGTTTCGCGTTGGCGGCGGCGGGGTTGTGGCGTGCCTTTGCCCGGCGGGAGGACGACGGGGCGCGGGCGCTGGGCTGGATTTTTCTCGTGCCGCTGGCCGTGCTGCTCGTCACGCGGGGCAAGCCGTATTACCTCGGACCGGCATACCCCGGACTGCTCGCGGCCGGGGCGGTGGCCGCCGAGGGGTGGACAGGGCGGCGGCTGGCGCTGGGCCGGGGCGGCTGGCTGCGTCCGGCGCTGCTGTCCGGCATGGTTCTGCTCGCGCTGCCGGGGGCACCGATTGCGCTGCCGTTGGTTCCGCGCGACCGGCTGGTGGGTTCGTGGGTGGTGAAGTTGCAGCACGACTTCGGCGAATCGATTGGCTGGGAGGAACTCACCGCGCAGGTGGAAGACGTTTTCCGCCGCCTGCCCCCGGACGAACAGGCGGGCACGGCGGTGCTCACGATGAACTACGGCGAGGCGGCGGCCATCGAGCATTTTCGCCGGTTGCCGACGACGGTGATGCCCGTCCTCAGCCAACATAATAATTACTGGTTCTGGGGGCCTGGCGCGCGGGACCCGCAAACGGTGATCATCGTCGGCACGCGGCACCCCGAGCGGTTCCAACCTTTCTTCGGGCAGATCGAAAAGGCGGCCGTCATCGACAACCCGCTCGGCCTGGACAACGACGAACGCGGGGCAGGCATCTACGTTTGCCGCCAGCCGAAGGTGTCGCTGCGGGCCGAGTGGCCAAACGGCAAAGATTTCAACTGACTTTTTACTTAACGCGCCGCCGCCTGTGGTCTACCGTCCGCGGTTCACCGCAAATCCCTGTTTTATGTCTGACTTCACCACCATCGCCGATATCCGCGCCCTTGAAATCCTCGACTCCCGGGGCAACCCCACCATCGAGGTCGAAGTCACCCTCGACAGCGGGGCCAAGGGACGCGCGGCGGTCCCGAGCGGAGCTTCCACCGGCCAGCACGAAGCCTGGGAACTGCGCGACGGCAACAAGAAACGTTATCTCGGCAAGGGCGTGAGCAAGGCCGTCACCGCCGTCCACGACGACATCGCCCCCGCCCTGCGTGGCATGGACGCCGCCGATCAGGTCGCGCTCGACCACGCGCTCATCGAACTCGACGGCACGCCCAACAAAAAGAAGCTCGGCGCCAACGCGCTCCTCGGCGTTTCCCTCGCCGCCGCGCACGCCGCCGCCGACGCGCTCGACATCCCACTGTTCAAATATCTCGGCGGACCCAACGCCAAGGTACTCCCCGTGCCGATGATGAACGTCATCAACGGCGGCGCTCATTCGGACGCGCCCATCGACTTCCAGGAGTTCATGGTGATGCCCAAGGGGCTGCCGACGTTCTCCGAAGCCCTCCGCGCGGGGG
>CAZZYS010000458.1:0-2871 GCA_964658285.1 uncultured Verrucomicrobiota bacterium | reverse complement strand
GTTACCTCGTCGCGGCGTGGATCATTTTGCAAGTGGCGGCCATCGTGCTGCCCGGTTTCGCCGCGCCGCCCTGGGTATTGCGCGCGTTGATGATCCTGCTCGCGCTGGGTTTCGGCGCGGCGTTGCTGGCGGGCTGGGGCTACGACCGGCGGGTGGCGGGCAAGCCGCTGCTGCCGCGTGCCTCGCGCGGGCGGCTGGGCTGGGGATTGACCGCCCTCCTGCCCGCCGCCCTAGTGACGGCGTTTTTCCTCCTGCGCCCCCTGTTCCGACCCGCCGTCGTCCAGCCATCGGCCGCTGCCACCGCGACCGACACGCCGGAAAAGTCGGTGGCGGTGCTGCCGTTCGTCAACCTTTCGACCGACAAGGACAACGCGTTCTTCGCCGACGGCGTGCAGGACGAGGTGCTCACCGACCTGGCCAAGGTGGCCGACCTGAAGGTCATCAGCCGCACCAGCGTCATGCAGTACCGCGAGGCCAACCGCAACCTGCCCGACATCGCCAGGGCGTTGAAGGTTGCTTACATCGTCGAGGGCAGCGTGCAGCGGTCGGGCAACAAGATTCGCGTGACCGCGCAGTTGATCGACGCGCGCACCGACGCCCACCAGTGGGCCGAACACTACGACCGTGAGCTGGCCGACGTGTTCGCCATCCAGAGCGAGATCGCCCAGACCATCACCGACCGGCTCCGCGCGCAAATCTCCCCGCGCGAGGCGGCAGCCATCCAGGAGCGGCCCACCGCCGACTTGGCCGCCTACGATCTGTACCTGCACGCCAAGGAACTCTTTGACCAGACCGGCTACGCCAGCGGCAACCGGAAATACCTGCCGGAGGCGGTGCGGCTGCTCGACGAGGCGGTGGCCCGCGATCCCGGGTTCCTCGCCGCCTTTTGCCTGCTGGCCCGCGCGCACGACGATATCTACTGGGTGGACATCGACCAGACCCCGGCCCGCCTGTCGCTGGCCGAGGCCGCCGTCGAGAAGGCGGCGGCCCTACGCCCGGACGCCGGGGAGGTGCACCTCGCCCGGGCCGTGCATCTGTACCACGGCCGCCGGGACCTGGACGGGGCGCTCCGCGAGTTGAACCAGGCTGTCCGCACCCTGCCCAACAACTACGAAATCTATCTGTTCCGTGGCTCCATCATCCGCCGTCGCGGGCAGTGGGAAGATTCGACGCGTGACTACGAGAAAGGCAGGGCGCTCAATCCCCGGGGGATCTATCTGCTCCAACAGCTCGAAATCAACTACGGCTTTCTGCGCCGTTACGAGGACGACGCGCGTCTGCTTGACACCCTGCTCGCGCTCTCCCCCCGTGATCCCGACCTGCGCGCGGCACGCGCCACGGTGAGCCTGCGCCAGAGCGCCGACCTGGGCCCGGCTTACGCGGTCGTTCCCCCCATGCTGGACGAGGGCGAGGACAGCGCCGCCAGCATCGCCGAAGACGCCCTGGAAGTGGCGGTGTGCGGCCGGGATGCCGCCCTCGGTGCCCGCGCCCTGGCGGCCAATCCCGACACCTCGATTTTGCAGGCGAGCGGCAGCCGCGTGTTCCCCCACGCCTTCGCCGTGGGGATGGTCGCCAATCTGCGCCACGACGCGGACGGCGCGCGCGCGGCCTTCGAGCAGGCGCGGGCGCAGATGGCGCGGAAGGTGGCCGACGCGCCCGGCAACGCCAGCCAGCTCAGCACCCTCGGCGTGATCGACGCGATGCTCGGCCGCCGGTCCGAAGCCATCGACGAGGGGGAACGCGCCGCGGCGATGTTGCCCGTGGCGAGCGACGCGATCACCGGCGTCCAGTTGCAGACGAACCTCGTCATCATCTACGCGAACCTCGGGATGAAACCGCCGGCCGTCGAGCATCTGGCGGCGGTCATCCGTCTGCCGTGCGCGCCGGACTACGGCCTGCTGCGCCTGGAGCCGTACTGGGACCCTCTGCGCGGCGACGCGGGTTTCGAGGCGCTGGTGGCCTCCCTCGCGCCAAAGCCTTAAGGGAGTTGACTTGCCGCTTGCCACACCCGTGGTCTCTCACTACATAGGAGCCAGCCATGCCCAGCGCGCCCGCCGACCCATCTCCCGCCGCCCCCGCCAAGACCCGTTCCCAGACCCCGACCACCGTCGTCACCGGCGGGGCGGGTTTCCTCGGTTCGCACCTGACCGACCGCCTGCTCAAGGAGGGGCACAAGGTCATCGGCGTCGATAACCTCATCACCGGCAACACCAAAAACATCGAGCACCTCGCGGGCGACGAACGCTACCGCTTCATCAAGGCCAACGTCTCGGAGTACATCTTCGTGCCGGGCGAGGTGGACTACATCTTCCATTTCGCCTCGCCCGCCAGCCCCATCGATTACCTCGAACTGCCGATCCCCACGCTCAAGGTCGGTGCGCTCGGCACCCACAACGCCCTCGGGCTGGCCAAGGCCAAGGGCGCGACGTTTCTCCTCGCCTCCACCAGCGAATGTTACGGCGACCCGCTCGTGCATCCGCAAAAGGAGGACTACTGGGGCAACGTCAACCCCATCGGGCCGCGCGGGGTGTACGACGAGGCCAAGCGTTTCGCCGAGGCCATCACGATGGCCTACCACCGTTACCACGGCGTCGATACGAAGATCGTGCGCATCTTCAACACTTACGGCCCGCGGATGCGCCTGCGCGACGGCCGGGTGGTGCCCGCCTTCATCGGCCAGGCGCTCACCGGCACTCCGCTGACGATCTTCGGCGACGGCGCGCAGACGCGCTCGTTCTGTTACGTGAGCGACCTGATCGACGGGATTTTCAAGCTCAGCCAGAGCGACTTCCACGAACCCGTCAACATCGGCAACCCGCGCGAGATGACCATCAAGGAGTTCGGCGAGGAGATCATCCGCATCACCGGCAC
>CAZZYS010000457.1:0-2885 GCA_964658285.1 uncultured Verrucomicrobiota bacterium | reverse complement strand
CGAGCCACGCCGGGTAATTTTCCCGTGCGTCTTTGAGCAGACGAATCTTGTTGCCAGGAACCAGAGGTGCATTGGACGCGCGCGAAAAAGCCTGGTTGGCCGAGGCGCGGACCGGCGACAACATCTCGCGCTCCTGATCGGGATTGGGTACGTCTGCACTCATGTATCGGAATCCAAACGGCAGGGCTTTCTGTGTGAAGCGGGGAAGAGCCCCCCTACAAGCAAAACGGGCAGACCGTGAAGGAGGTTGCCGGGACGTGGATGCTGACTTTGCGAAAAGAGAAGACGGGCTGGAAGCTCACGGGCTTGGCCTGGGCCATGCCGAAATCCCAGGTTCGTTGAAGCTTGTCAGGAAGTCGAGGCGTTGGAATGAGCCAATTCAGCGTAGCGGCCTGAGCAGGGGCGCTGTGACTTCGATCTTTTCTTTGTCGCTCTCTAAGCGGTGACCGATGGGTGCGGCATGGCATCTCGCGCTTGCCTGCCGTGAGCCGACGCAACGCTCGTTTTAAATGAGTCAAGCATCGTCCCATTTGTTTTGGAATTTAGTTGCGCCATTCCATCATACTCTCTGCGGCCGGAGTCCACGGGAAGTATCGATCCAGCAAAGTCAGAAGATGTGCTACGACCGTGCATTCGGCCAAATATTCATCGTCCGGATCACCGGAACTTGCTGACTTCATTTTGGCTTTGCGTTTCAAAACGTCAGCAGGATTAATCCCGAGCGGAATTTCTGTGAGTATGAGGCCAGGATAATTGACCGGCTTCGTCATCAGATAGCAAAACGGGCCTTTGGGAGAGGGATTGGTTTTGTTGGATGGTCCTTTTGGCATAAGCTTAATCGAAGCGATTTGGCGGCAAAACCTGCTGGTGGCGGCCTAGCAAATCCGATCCTTTCGACAAGGCCTGGCTTGTTAATACCAGATCGGGTTGGGTTTCGTGTGCTTTCACACCCACTTAAACCCAAGCCCGTCTGGTCCGGCTGTCACCGACTCGTCTGGATTTCCCTCCGGTGGTGGCAGCGTGTGTTTACGCGCAGGTTTATGGTTCGTCCTCGTTCGGTCCCGCCAGTTCGAGGTCGGTCATGTTCGCGCTCACGTTATAGGATCGCCCAAGGTCCAATGGGCGGGCGGTCAATTCGTCAGCCAACTGTCGCAGGTCTTCCGCCGAGAACGCCACCAGGGGCAGAACCCCGTCTTCCAGCGCGGAGGTCGCTGTCTCAAGGGCATGCTCGTCGTCTTTGGCGCGGGTCATGACGAAGTTGTAATTTTTGATCGTGTGGCCGTCATAGAAAGCCATGTCGGCGGCACCCACCAGGGGGCCATCGTCAGGTCCTGCATAGGCACGCCTACCCGGAATTCAAAACGGTCCGCCGCCTGGTCCTGCTCCAAAGCTTCGCGCAGCAAATCGAGCAAGCGTTCTGACACGCTCTCAACTACCAATTAGGTCCCGAGCGCCAACACATCCGGGATCGTCAGCTCGATGTCCTTGGTCGCCCGCGCCGTGTTCTGCAGCCGCATTTCCAAGGCGTAGCCGCCCTTGAGCAACCACGGTGGACGCTCCACGGCAAACAACCGGGCAAGCAGTCGCTCGAACGCCACCCGCTTTTGCAGGCGAGACAAATCCATCGCCTCCGCCGTGGCTAAACGCGCCAGTCGGCTCTCCAACGCGCTGCGAAAAGCGGCGGGCGAAGCGTAGGTATGACCAACCATCAAGGCACGGAAGTAAAACCGGGTTGGCTGGCGTTTTCAAGCGCTCGTCGCAAGCGTGTTCGTCCGTGCTCGGCGAGCGATGGCACGACGGCGGCGAGAACTTTCCGTCGGACGAGGCCGCGCTCCAGCGCCTCGCCGACTGCCTGCTGGAGCAGATGTTCGCTCAGATGGTTCTCTGCCACGTCCTGGATGGTACGCAGCGGTGTCGTCACGCGGTAACCCGCGAAGGCGCATAGGGCCAAGTACGGTCGCAGATTCTCATCGGCATTTTGCAGGAGGATTGCTGTTTGCTGGGGGGTGAAGACAAACACTCGCTCCTTTTTTGGCGAGGCGAGTTTCACATCGGCAATGGGGTTGTCGGCAGCCGCGCCATGGCGTTTTGCCCATGCAAAGCACAGGGACAAGATGCGCCTGTAGCAATGGCGGGTGGACTGCTTGACCGGTTGATCGGTCTCCTCCTTGCCCCGGCTGGTTTGGATGATGGTGGTAAGGTCCATCAGCCAGGCGCGCACCTCAGCAGCATTGATGTCGCTGACCATCCGCTCGCCAAAGACCCGCGAGAACCGGCCCAAGCGTTCCTCGATTTCGCGCAGCATACGCACGCTGCTACCACGGCCTCCCTCTTTGACTTTATCGGCAACCACGTGCTCGGCCAGTTCACTGACGGGGAACGAGTGGGCAGAGCGATCCAGCCTCGCAATGAGCAGGTCCACCGCTTGGGAAAGGGTGGCAGCGGGGTACGCTGCCAGTCGCTCGAAGCAGCCATGCGCTTCGATCTTCTGGGCGTCGGTCAGGCCGCGGGCCTTGTCGGAGTAGCGCAGCAGATCGGATTTGAGTCGGTTGCAGTAGCCCTTGGCCTCCGACTCCTTGAGGAAGCGGGGGCGGGCGGATTTCTCCTGCGACTGGAGTTCGGCGGGGACGCGCACCTCCCAACGGACGTGACCGTTGATGGAAACCTTGCGAGGGGCGAGCGGGGCGGGCCGGCGAGCCATAATACCGATATTCTAGCTCAATCGGTATTTATTGGTACTGCTTATTTTGGTGCTGCCGGAACTGACGGCTCTCAGCTTCTGTAAATCGCTGCCTGGGCGGGGGTTTCTAGAGAGCCAACGATGGGATTCGAACCCATGACCTGCTGATTACGAATCAGCTGCACTACCACTGTGCTACGTTGGC
>CAZZYS010000456.1:0-2905 GCA_964658285.1 uncultured Verrucomicrobiota bacterium | reverse complement strand
CGGACCCGGAGGGATTTCGCGGTTTGTACGAGATGGACGCCATGCACCACGTCGCGGACCGCACCGCGTATCCGGCGGTCCTGCTCACCGCCGGGGTGAACGATCCGCGCGTCGAACCCTGGCAGACAGGCAAGATGGCCGCGCGCCTCCAGGCAGCCAGCAGCAGCGGCAAGCCGGTGTTGCTGCGCGTGGACTTCGATGCCGGTCATGGGCTGGGTTCAACCAAGACCCAGCGTTTGACGGAGGTAGCCGACATCGATGCGTTTTTGCTCTGGCAAATCGGTTCGGAGGCGGCTCACCCGCCGAATGGCTAAAGCTCAATCCTTGCCCAGCTGCGTCTCGGAAAACCTCCGATATTTGACCCGAGGCAACTCCCTGTGGTGAGCAAAGGGCGTCGGAGGCGCGGCGGCGTGTCAAAAACTCGTCTCACAAATCAACGTGCCATTTTCCGCGAGCGAGTCGAGTTCGTGACACGGCTCGCCACGGTGAACTTGGACGCGGCCAGATCAACCTTCCCGGTTAGGCGATGGAATGGTCTGCGATGATTGCAGCCCAAAGAACTCCGTGAACTGCTGCCAGAATTCATCGCTCAGGAAGTAGCGGCCATGGGTAACACCCTCCAGCACGATCAGCCGCTTCGGCGTCGCCGCTGGTAACATCCCAAAGACTTCGTGGCCCACGATGGCCGGCACCGCTTCATCCGCGTTGGAGGTGCAGACCAAGGTTCTGGCGCGAACGTGAGGCGCGTACAAAGAGGCGTCGAGTTGTTTGGCATCCTCGTCCGGGCGGATGGCCACGAAATTCGCCCATGGAGCGTCGGTCCGGTGGATCACCTCTGCCGGCGTCGTCTCTGCCCCGGCCAAAACCAGACCCTTCACGGGTTCACTGGCTGCCACATCGAGAGCGAACCAGCCGCCCAGGCTGTGGCCGAGCAGGTAGATGGACTTCGCCGCCGGTGTCCGGAGAGCCCGGACGGCGGAGTAAACCGCCCTCGATCTCTCCCGGACTTCTGCCACCGTGGGTACCGCTTCGCCTTGCTCATAGTAAGAGAAGACGACCAGATCCAGGCCGAGTGCCCGGGTGCGTGCGTCAAAGCCGCGGATGGCGACATCCACCTGGTTGCCGCTGCCGCCGAAGAAGACCAGCACTCCGTGGGCACCAGGATGGCGCACGTAATAAGCGGAGACCGGACGACCACGCGCACTCACGCGGAGCGGACTGACCTCGCTGCCGGGGCTAATTTGCGTGCGCAGCACGGCGAGGTTCAACGGTTGGCTGGCGACTGGAAAAGCATCGTTTTTGTGCAGCCCGACGCACGCAGTGACGCTGCTAGCCAGCAGGCCAAAAACCAAAGCGCGGGACAGAATGACCAAGCGAGCGTTCATCTTCACTCACCTGCGGGCTGGTGCGTGAAACGGCACCAACCTACCGGATGAGACGGACCGGCACAGGGCACGAGCTGATTAGCAAGATCGAAACGACGAGAACGCACGGGCATCGTTCTGGCAGAAAGCAGCAGACGTGGCAAGGGCCTCGCGTCGAAAGTGTCCACCGAAGAAGGAACACGTTCCGGGACAAAACTGATGGGCAAGAACAGCTTGTCTGTGAGAATTTACAATAATCACGCCATGTTGGGAGGTAATCACGCAGTTCTTTACAATAAGACATATTATTGTAAATTTAGATTGTCAGAGGTAAACACACTTTGGAAACGAGCTTTTCGATGGAAACCCCCTCCCCCGCCCTGCCAGAGCCGCCAGTGGTCGCCGATTTTGATGCGCTGACGCGTGCCGCCCGGCAGGAACGCTGCCTGAGCGAAAACACCCTCCTGGCGTACCAACGGGCGTGGCGGCGACTCCTGGCGTGGTCCGTGGCGTCAAAGCTTGACCCGGTGACGCTCACCCAGGAGCAAGCCGCGCGGTTCTACCGTGAAATGGTGGCCACCACCGGACGCACGGCCCCGAGCAGCCAAGTGCAGGCCCGCGCGGCGATGGCGTTCGCCTACGAGCAGTGGGATCGGCCGAATCCTTTCGCCAAGATCAAGCCGCCCCGAAGCGGCAGTCCCCCACCCGTCGGCTATTTGCAGGCACACGACCTCGCCCGGTTGCTCGATTTCTTGAACCAACAGCAGGCGACATACGGCGAGAGCCTGACGTACCACCTGGCCGCAGCGCTCTTCTACACGTGCTCCCGGTACTCGGAGATCGCGCACATGCGCTGGAACGACTGCCTGCTCGATGGGAACGGACGCGTCGTGGCGCTGCGCATCAAGGGCAAGGGCAGTGTGCATTCCACTCTCCCGGTCAACGCCATCCTCTCCGAAGTCTTAAGCGAATGGCGCACGATCCAGGAGCAGCACCGGGGCATGAAGGTTTTCGCTGCTCGCGGGCTAAAGTTCTGCCGCTCGGAATACGTGTTCGCTGGCCCCGGTGGCGAGCCGTACACCAACCAGAGTTTCAACGCGCATCTGGGCCGGGCCTGCAAAGATCTGCGCCTGCAAACCATTTTGACTGCCCACGGCCTGCGGCACAGTGCCGCCACCATCTTGCTCAACGACCAAGGCAAGAACCTGCGCGAAGTGCAAGAGGCGTTGCGACACCGGGACATCCGCACCACGGCGAGGTACACCCACGTCGCCCCTGAACACACCCGCGGCACCATGGACGCGCTGGGCGGCAGCTTGCCGGCGTTGAGCGTACGCCGTGCCGCGTGGGGAATCAGCCGCGAAAGACCATGAGTCCAAGCGAGAGCGCATTCTTGGAGCGGGCGGTCGTGCAGCTGCTTTTCGTCAGCGGCCGGGAATTTTCGCTCGAGAGCCTGCGCGAGAAGCTACGTGAACTCTTCGTCCAGGAGCCGGACGTGACGGTCCGTGCGGCGGCCAGCGTCGGCGGCTTCGAGTTGCTCC
>CAZZYS010000455.1:0-2908 GCA_964658285.1 uncultured Verrucomicrobiota bacterium | reverse complement strand
GAGAACCGCACCGCCGCCGCACGCACCGCGCTGGAAACCCTCGGCGGTCGGGCGGCCCCCCCTGTGTCGTTGCGGGATGCGCGAAGCGGCGCGTCCTCCGCGCCTCTGCGTTGAAACGACACTCGACTCCGCGACAGACTCACCACAACCCACGACGCTCCCCCCTTGCATCCTCCCCGTTCCACCAACATGCTCCTCCCGTGAACACCATGAACGTCGGCGTCGTCGGGGTCGGACACATCGGCAAACTCCACGCGCGCGTTTATTCCGAACTCGCCGCTGCCTCCGCTGGCAGCGTGCGCCTCGCCGCCGTTTACGACGCCGACCCCGCCGCCGCCCGGGAAATCGCCGCCCTCCACGGCGCGCACCCCGCCGCCTCGCTCGAAGAGTTTACCTCCCTCGTGGACGCGGCCACCGTCGCCACGCCCACCCCGACGCATTTCCCTATCGCAAGTCTCCTGCTCGAAAAAGGAAAGCACCTCCTCGTCGAAAAACCCATCACCGAGACCACCGCCGACGCCCGCGCGCTCTCCGAACTCGCCCACGCCCGCGCCTGCGTGCTCCAGGTCGGCCACATCGAGCGGTTCAACCCGGCCTTCGGTGCGCTGGAAACTCTTCTTACCCGGCCGAAGTTCATCGAATCGCACCGGCTCTCGCCGTACCCGCAGCGTTCGACCGAGATCGGCGTCGTGCTCGACCTGATGATCCACGACCTGGAGATCATCCTGCACCTCGTGCGTTCGCCCCTGGCCAGCGTGGACGCCGTGGGCGTGCCGGTGCTCAGCCGTGGGGAGGACATCGCCAACGCGCGGCTGCGTTTCGCCGACGGCTGCGTGGCCAACGTCACCGCCAGCCGCATTTCGCCCGAAAAAATGCGCAAGATTCGCGTTTTCCAGGAAGACGCGTACCTGTCGCTCGATTACCAGAACCAGACCGGCGAAATCTACCGGCGCGGTCCCGGCGGCATCGCACGCGAGGCGGTGGAGATCGAAAAGGACGAACCGATGCGGCGCGAACTCCAGTCGTTCCTCGACTGCGCGCGCGGCGGGCTGGAGCCCAAGGTCGGAGGTCCGCAGGCGGCGGCGGCGCTGGAAGTCGCGGTGGAGATCACGCGGCAGATCGGCAGCCAGAAGTGACGGCAGCGCAATTTGGGTCGATTTCGCGCGCGTGCCCCGGCAGAGTGGTTCCCGATGAACCGTCCCACCGTGCCCGTTTTCCTTGCGCGTGTTCTCTGTCTGGCGGCGTGCGCGCCGTTCCTGTTGCCCCGCGCCGCCGTGGCGCAGGACGCCCATCCGCCCACCCTGGAGGAAGAAGCCTCCGCCGCACTGTCGCGCAACTCGCCGGAGGTCAGGAGCCTCGCTGAAAGCGCCGCCGCCAAATACAAGAAACACGATTACGCAGGGGCGCTCGCCGATCTCAACCGGCTGGTCGCTATCGCCCCGAAGCTTCCCGGCGCGTACAGCGCGCGTGCGGTCACCAGAGAAAAGCTCGGCGATTTTAGCGGCGCGGAGACGGACTTCAAACAGGTCATCGAGTTGGCTCCGAAAAACGCCAACGGCTATGTCGGCCTCGGCTACATCAAAGAGCACCGTGGCGACAGAGCCGGGGCCGCTGCCGACTACCGTCATGCCTTGCAGATCGACGCGCGGTTCGGCCCCGCTTACAACAACCTCGGCAACCTGGAGCGCGAGCAAAAAAACTACGCCAAAGCAGAGGCCGACTTCGACCGCGCCATCACCCTGCGACCGAATGATCCCATGCCGTGGGCAAACCGCGCTGCCGTGCGCAACCAGCAAGGTCGTGTCGCGGACGCAATGGCTGATGTAACGCAGTCGCTCAAGCTCAACCCGCAGTCCGGCCCGACCTACGCGACGCGCGCCACCATCAGGCACTCTCAGGGAGACCCCGCGGGTGCCTTGACTGATTACCGTCGCGCCATCGAACTCGATCCCGGGCAGGGCGTCAGCTACCGCGAGATGGCCTACATCGAAGCCGAGCAGCACCGCGAAGGGCCGGCGCTGGAAGATGCGCGCCGTGCCCTGCCGTTTTGCAAGGAAACCGGTCTGGATTACGACCAGTTCCTGATCTGGTCGTTGCGCAGCCGGGCCGGTCAATCTGCTGACGCCGACCGGCAACTTTCCGCTTATCTCGCAGGCCGTCCGCACACCGCCGACGGCGAATGGCCCGGCCACGTTGGCGCGTTTCTCCTGGGCCGCGAATCGGAGGAGTCGTTCTTTGCGCACGCGGAGTCCGGCGACGCCAAAAAGGCCGACGGACAGCGTTGCGAGGCCTGGTACTACGCCGGGTTGAAAAAATTGTTTGCCGGCGACAAGGCCGCCGCCGCGGAGCATTTCCGCCAGTGCGCGGCGACGGGGCAGAAGATGTACTACGAATACAGGCTGGCGAGAGCGGAATTGCAAACCTTGTGATTGCAGGTTGGCGCGGACCCCTTACGTTCTGAGTCCCCGCCGTGTCCCTGCTCAAAAACCTGCTCGACAAGACCAAGGGCCCGGCGGTGTCGCTCGCGGGCAAACAGTTCCTTTCCTCTTACCTCCAGAAATACGGCAAGATGCTCAACTTTTCCGTTCAGCCCGACACCAAAAGAATCTACGCCGAAATCTTGCTCAAGGGCGAGGAGTCCCCCATCAAACTGACCCTCGACGGTTACGAGATCGGCGGCACCACGGAGAAACCGACGTTGCGCGTGGCAAAGGTCAGCGCCTCGCGCGAATGGCTGGAAGTCGTGCTCAAGGAATACGTCGAAGGCAAACCCATCGAACTCCCGCCCAAAGCCGTCCCGCTGCTCAAACTGTTGCTCTGAGAAAGCGTGTGAGGAAGGTTCTGGTCAGGCCGTTGCGGCCGGTCGTCGCAAGGTCCTGATGGCTCTCCGAGCCGTCCCAAATGTTTC
>CAZZYS010000454.1:0-2908 GCA_964658285.1 uncultured Verrucomicrobiota bacterium | reverse complement strand
CGATCTCCGCCGGCCTTGAGCACGCCCATCATCGCCACGACCATTTCCACCGAACGCTCCACGCACAAGGCCACGAGCGTTTCGGGGCCAACGCCGTTCTTGCGCAGGTGGTTGGCGATTTGGTTCGCGCGACGGTCGAGTTGGCGGTAGGTCAGGGTTTCGCCTTCAAAGATCAGCGCCGCAGCGTCGGGTGTGCGCCGCACCTGCGCGGTGAAAAGACCCACCAGCGTATCGTCCACCGGATGGCTGACATCGGTTGCGTTCCAATCACGCAAAATCTGTTGCCGCTCCGCCGCGTCGAGCAACGGCAGCGTCCACACGGAAGCCTCCGGTTCCCGCACGATGCCTTCGAGCAGCGTCCGGTAATGACCCAACCAGCGGACGACCGTGGCGGCGTCGTAGAGATCGCTGTTGTAGTCGCATTCGCAATACAACGCGCCGTCTTTTTCGGCGACGTTCATGTGCAACTCAAACATCGCCGTGTCGTGCGGATTGCGGTATGGCACAGCCTCCGCCAGCAACTCCACCGCCAACCCATCGTTGAGTTCGCGTTGAAACTTCCCGCTCTCGTAGTTGAAGAACACCGAGAACATCGGCGACCGGCTCGGGTCGGGCCGCACGCCGAGTTTTTTGAGCAGCCGTCCGAAAAAATAATTCTGGTGCTCGTTGGCCGTGAGCACGAGGTCCTTGTTCGCGGCAAACAACTCCGCGAACGTCGTGCCCTCCCCCGCCCGGCTGCGCAACGGCAGGACGTTCGTCGTGTTCGCAAACAGCCGCTCGCCGCCCGGCAGGGAACGCGCCTCGCCCTCGTAAGCCACGCCCACCGTGAGATCGTCCTGGCCGCTGAGCCGGTGCAAAAGCGTGCCGAACGCCGACAGCAGCAACATGAAAAGCGAGCCGCGCTTTGCCGCCGCGACCTTGCGCAAGGAAGCGGCGAGTTCCTTTGGCAACGTCACCGCCACCCGTGCGCCGTGATGCGTGCGCAACGACGGACGCGGCCGGTCGGCGGGCAGCTCTAACATCGGCGCGCCGCCCTCAAACTGCGCCAGCCAGAAACGCTCGTCTTCGGCCTCGGTGCGGACGGATTCCGTCGCGCGCCAGCGGACAAAATCGCCGAGTTGCATCGCCGGTTCCAACATCGGTGCGCGGCCGGTTCGTTCCGCCTCGTACAGCGCGCAAATATCCTCGAAAAATACCCAGTACGACGGCCCGTTGCCGAACAGGTGGTGGAACGTCAGCACGAGCAGGTGCCGTTCGGTTCCCAGCCGCACCAACACCGCGCGAAACAGCGGACCGCGCTCGAAATCGAACTTCATGCGCTCGATTCCGGTCAGCGCATCCGCGAGACATTCGGGATTATCGGACAGGTCGATCAACGGCACGTTGACGAGCATCTCAGGGCGAATGACCTGTGACTCACCTTCGGGTTGGACCAGGGCGCGCAACGCCTCGTGGCGGTTCACCGCCGCCTGGAGGGCACGCTGGAGGGCAGCGGTGTCGAGCGGGCCGCGAAGTTCGAGCGTGGTGGATTCCTGGTAGGCGCGCAGGGCGTCGTCGTCCGTCTGGCCGAGAATCCAGAGGCCGCCCTGCGCCTCGGTGAGCGGGAGGATGCGCTCAACCGGCGCTGGCGCGGGTGCCTCCGCATAGCGTTCCCGCAGACGGTTCAACGCGGACAGGCTGGCGAGCACGGCGTCCGGGTCCACGCCGAAGTCGATGAAGCAACCGATCTCGTCCACGCCGATCTCGCGCAGGCGTTCCACGACGGCCGCGCACGATTCCGGCGAGCCGATGAGCGCCTTGCCCCCGGCGTAATCGTTGAAGGATTTGTCGAGCAGGTATTCGAGGTCTTCCGCCGCCACGTCCACGGTCTGGCCGTTCTGGCTTTCGAGGCGCTTCTGGCTGTTGTCGAGGAAGGAGCGCAGGTATTCCTTCAATGGCCCCCGCGCGCGTTCGCGGGCGGCGTCGGCATCGTCGCCGACAAACGTATGCACGAGGATCGTGACGTGGCCCTTCGCCGGGTCATGCCCGTGCCGCGCGAGCGCCTCGCGGTACTTGGCGATCTTGGCGGCGACCTCATCCACGGTCTGGTTCATCAGGTAGCCGAGGACGCCGACTCCAAGTTCGCCCGCCTTGACGAACGAGTCCTCGTGGATGCACGTCAGCCAGACAGGCAGTTGCGCCTGCACGGGCAACGGGAACAGTTTCACGTCAAAATCCGCGCCCGCCCCGGCGCGCATCGGCAGTGATTCGCCGCGCCAGAGTTTCTGGATGGTCTGGATGTCTTCCAGGCAGATTTCCTTGCGACGCTCAAAGCGTTCGGGCGCGAAAATGAAGTCGTTCGGGTGCCAGCCGGTGGCGATGGAAACCCCGACCCGACCGTGGGAAAGGTTATCGACGAGCGACCATTCCTCCGCCACGCGGACCGGGTGGTGCAACGGCAGCACGACGCTGCCGCCGCGCAGGGCGATGCGCCCGGTGTCGCGCGCCAGGGCGGCGGCGAGGAGCGAGGGATTAGGCGAGAAGCCGCCGACGGCGTGGAAGTGGCGCTCGGGCAGCCACACGGCGGCGAAGTCATGCTGGTCCGCGAACCGGGCGCTTTCGAGGATGAGGCGGTATTTGTCCGGGTGATACGCGGCGGGGTAATTGCCGAAATAGTAAAGGGAAAAGGCGAGCGGCTTCGCTGCGACAGCAGCGTCGTCAACAAGGTAGGGATGAGGGTCCGAGGCAGTCCCTATTGTTTCTGGCAGTGGTTGTCGAATGATAGGCACGATCACTCCAGAGGATTCTAGGGACTGCCTCTGAGAGGCATCCCTGCCTTGGTTGGGATCAACGTCTTCGACGTTCGCCGACCCCGGCAGGAACCCGCCCGCCTGCATTTCGCGCACGCTTTCCTTGAACGCCGCCACGA
>CAZZYS010000453.1:0-2913 GCA_964658285.1 uncultured Verrucomicrobiota bacterium | reverse complement strand
CAGCAGCGGGGAGCATCTGCTCACCCTCATCGACGAAATCCTCGATCTCTCACGCATCGAGGCCGGGCACATGGAGTTGCGTCCCGGCCCGTTTTCCCTGGATGAATTGCTGCGCACGGTCACCGACGCTTTCGCCGCGCGCGCCACGGAGAAGCGGCTGGAGCTTCGCTGCTCCCTGGACCCGCTCCTGCCGGGCAGGGTGCGGGGCGATCCGCTGCGCTTGCGGCAGGTGCTGGATAATTTGATCGGCAACGCTTTCAAATTCACGGCCCGGGGCAGTGTGTCGCTGGCCGTGCGGCGCACCGAGACGGGGGCCATGCGTTTCGAGGTGACCGACACCGGCGTCGGCATCCCGCCGGACCAATGCGCGGCCATCTTCGAGCCGTTTCGGCAGGTGGCGTTTCCCCGACCGCCGGAGCATTCGGGGGTCGGGCTGGGCCTGCACATCAGCGCGCGGCTGGTCCGGTTGATGGAGGGAGAGTTGCGCGTGGCGAGCGTGCCCGGCCAGGGCAGCCGTTTCTTTTTCGATCTGCCGTTGCAAGACGAGCCCCGCGTCGAGGGCCAGGACGCCGCCGCCGACGGTCGCGGCCCGGCGCGGGGGCAGCGGTCGTCGGCGACGACCCCGGCGACCTTTGCTCTGCCCTCGCCGGCCGAGGTCCGCGCACTGCTGACCCTTTCGCTCGAAGGGGACATCGTCCGACTGCGGGAGCGGTTGAAGGAGCTTGCCAGCCGCGAGGCCAGCCTCGTGGATTTCACGCGCGAGGTCGAGGCGCTGGCGGCCGGGTTCCGCATGGATGCCATCAGCGAGTTCCTTGCCCGGTGCGGCCGGAGCGACGATCACTGATCCACGGTAATGAGCACCCGTGCCGCCATGAAAGAAATCCTTCCGGTCAAAGTCGATCCCACCCGCTGGGTCGATGAGCACGGCGACTGCCTGTACCGCTACGCCCTGGTCCGGGTGCGGACCCCGGAAGCCGCCGAGGACCTCGTGCAAGACACCTTGCTGGCCGCCGTGCGCACGCAGGATCGTTTCGCCGGCCGCTCCTCGGAACGGAGCTGGCTCGTCGGCATCCTCAAGCACAAAATCGTGGATTACCATCGCAAGCTGGGTCGGGAAACCACGTTCACCGACCTCGAATTCCTCCAGGACGAATACGCGCATAAATTCGTCGCGGGAGGCTGGTGGAACCACGACCGGGGACCACATGCCTGGAAGCCCCGGGCCGATGCGGTCGTGCACCAGGCGGAGTTCTGGCAGACGATGCGCGACTGTCTGGGCAAGTTGCCGTCGCGGGTGGCGGCCGTGTTCACGTTGCGCGAGATGGAGGAAGTGCCGGGCAAGGAAATCTGCGCGACGCTGAACCTTTCCGAGGATAATCTCTGGGTGATGTTGCACCGTGCGCGCATGGCGTTGCGCGAATGCCTGGAGATTCACTGGTTCGACCAGGTGCCTGCCCAACCCCCCGCCAAACGCGTCCCTTGATCGCCCGGATGAACACCGCGTGGCTGCGCCTCGTCGCGCGCGTCATTCCACCCTGCCGCGAGGTCACGCGCCTGCTTTCGCAAGGCATGGATCGCCCGCTGCCGTGGCACGTGCGGGTGCGCCTGCGGCTGCATTTCGCCGGCTGCGTCTGGTGCCGACGCTACGCGGAGCAACTCCGGCGGATTCGTTTCTTCAGCCGGATGTTCCCCGAAAAAGCAGGCGAGCACGGTGCCGCCGTTCTCCCGGCCAGCAGCCGCGAACGTCTCAAGGCGGCGCTGAGCGAGGAAGCGGGTTCGCGGCAGACTTCCGGGCGCGGGGACACCGTGGAGTAGCGTCAAACTCGACAGGCGGCGACCATCCAGCAACGTCGGGCACAAATCCCATGACCACCCCTCCCTCCGCGGAAGCCGTGCAAATCCGGGAATACCATCCGGGCAGCGAAACCGATGCCGCCGCGTTCCGGCAGTTAAACGAAGAATGGATCGAGCGTTACTTCGTCCTCGAAGACGACGACCGCCGGGTGCTCGGCGACCCCGTACACCAGATTCTCGAACCCGGCGGGGCGATCCTCTTCGCGGAAATCGGCGGGACCATCGTGGGTTGCAGCGCGCTGATCTTGCAGCCGGAAGCACCCCGCACTTACGAGTTGGCGAAACTCGCGGTGACCGCCTCCTTCCAGGGACGGCAACTCGGACGCCGCCTGCTGGAAGCGTCCATGACCAAGGCGAAGACGCTCGGTGCCAAACGCCTCGTGCTCACCACGAATTCCCGGCTGCTGCCCGCCCGCCGCCTGTACGAGAGCCTGGGTTTCACCTACGTGCCCACGGTGCAGGCGGAGACTTTCCGCGGTCACTACGAGCGCGGCGATACCTTCATGGAATTAGGCCTTCCGTGATGGCCCGATCTCTCCGCGCGTTGCTTTTGGTGATCTGATGGGAGGTTAGGCTTGCCAGCCGCCGCGCGTTTGGGTAACAAATCGTGCGGCATGCAGCGACCCCCCTCCTTTGCCGTGCTCGTCACGTGCGCCGTCCTGACGCTGGCGCTGTCACCGCTGGACGCCCCGAACGCACGCGCGGCCTCCGGTGCGCTGATCGTCGCTGGCCTGAGCGGCACGTCCGCCAACGCGGAGGAGTTCCAGCGTCTTTCGGGCGAAACCAAACGACTGCTCGCCGAACGCGGCATCCCGCTGGAAAACGTGCAGACGCTCGACGGCAAGGTCACGCGCGAGACCGTTCTCCAAAAGCTGTCCGCCGCGGCGGGGACCTGTTCGGCGGACGATGAGTTCTGGCTCGTTCTCTACGGTCACGGCGGCAGGTCGCAGGGTGGCGCGCCGGCCTTCCAGGTGAGTGGACCGCGCCTGACCGCGCCCGACCTCAAGACCGCGCTCGACGCCATCCCCGCGCGGCAATATGTGTTCATCGGCACGAGCG
>CAZZYS010000452.1:1609-2935 GCA_964658285.1 uncultured Verrucomicrobiota bacterium | reverse complement strand
AGCAAACGTCGTGCGCCTGCCACCAGCCGCTCAACCCTTTTGAAAGCCGCTGTAACCCTACGCAGATTCGCCGGCCCGGTTCGCTCCTGGTCGATGCCGGTCGGTCGGCGTAGCTCCCGGGACCCGCCGTCCACCGTTTGCGCTCGCCGGTGCAGGTGGACGAGCGGCACCCGGACGAACCGATCCAGGACCGGCGTCCGAGTCTTTAACGGGCCTCCGGCGGAAAGTTCAAGGCAGGCAAAGCCGCCCCTTTTTCGTCGAAAAGATTGGTGTTGTCGGTCGGAGAGCCGAAGCGGGCAGACGGCAGCCAGGTGCCTTCCCAATAAAAGAAGCCCAGGCCGTGTCCTTCCGGCGTCGATTTCACGGCGGCCACCAGTTCCCGCATGAAATCGGCCTGTCCCTGCGGAGTATAGGCGGGCAGGCCGGGCAGCGGCGGCCTGGCGCTGGGCATCACTTCGGGGTAGCTGTCGAAGCCACGGGTCGTCCACGGATAGCCTGTTTCCGCGATGACGATGTCCTTGTGGTAACGGGTGGCGCATTCGGCGAGCCTTTCTTTGAAGCGGTCGAAGTCGCCTTTGTGGAACAACGGATACCAGGAAATCCCGATGACATCGGTTTCGCCGCCGTTCTTGAAAAAGTTGTCCATGTGCCAGACGACTTTCTTGGGATCAGCCACGTGGTGGATGAAGCGGATGGTTTCCCCGGGGCCGAGCGCGGCGCGGGCTCCGTCCGTCCCCGCCTTGCATAATTCGGCGAAACGTTTCCAACCGTCCGCATCCACGGTTTTTCCCAGCGGCCAGAGCATCCCCGTGTTGGTCTCGTTGCCGATCTGGACGTAATCCGGGAGGGCGCCCGCCGCGCGCAACTTCGCGACCGTATCCCGCGTGTAGTCGCTGACCTGACTTTTCAACGCGGGGAAATCCAGCGCCGCCCAGGCCTTGGGGGTCGATTGGCTGCCGGGGTCCGCCCACGAATCCGAATAGTGAAGGTCGAGCAGGAACTTCAGGCCCGCGCGCTTGACGCGCTGCGCCAGGGGCAGCACGTAGTCGAGATTGCAAACGAGGGAACCCTTGCCGTCGGGATCAACGAACACCCGCAGGCGAATGGCATTGACCCCCCGGTCCCGCAGGATTTCCAACGCGTCACGCGGCTGACCATTTTCAGAGAACACCCCGCCGGCCTGCTCGACCTTCGTGAGCATGGTGGTATCCACGCCGTACAGAAACGTTGGCTCCCCTCCGCGCACGCACCGCAGCGGACCGAACAACACCAGCGCGGCGACCATCCGACGAATCGTCGTTTTCACGGCACCGGGCGGGTGGGCGG
>CAZZYS010000452.1:0-1599 GCA_964658285.1 uncultured Verrucomicrobiota bacterium | reverse complement strand
CCCCCCCAGGAAAGCGTGCGTTGCAGCATCGGGTTGAGCGCGAAGGCCGCGTCGGTGCTCCACCGCGACCACTTCGCGCGGATGGTCTCCGCGGAATCCGTTTGCAAGTTCGGCGTGGGCGGAGCCGGCGCGCGGAAGTTGTAAACTCCCCAACTGTCGCTGCCGCTGCCGTGGGTGGCCTTGTAGTTCCACACCGTCCAATTCATCCCGTGAGCGGCAAACTGGGCGGCGGCATACGCCCAGCCGGGTTCCGGCGCGAAGCAGTTGAATTCGCCCACGTAGACGGGCACGCCCCACCGGCGGTGCTCCTCCCATTCCTTGACCTGTCTATCGACGGCCGCCTTCTGCTTGCCGAGGTTGTTCCAGTCCCATTCGTAGCTGTGCGTCTGGTAGAGCACGTTCTTCCAGCCGAACTGCCCGGGCGGCGGCAGGGTTTCCAATCCCCAGCCCATGTACTTGCCGTTGACCTGACCGCCCCAGCAGCCTTCCATGGAGATCACGTGGTCGGGATCGACGGCGCGGATTGCCTTGTAAAACCGGTCGTACACCGCCCATAACGACTCGCGGGTGGGCGCTCCGGAGGGTTCATTGAGCAGATCGTAGGCAGCCACCCAGGGGTTGCCCTTGAAATGAGCCGCCAGGCGCGTCCAGATCTCGGTGGCCCGCCGCTGGTCGTCCTCGTTTTTCCAGAAGTCGAAGTCGAGACCGGTCTCCTTCGGTTTGCGGATGCGGCCCGTGGTGTCGCCATCCGTCTGGCCGCCGGGAACCCCGTGGAGGTCGAGGATGGTGTAAATGCCGCGCTTCGCGGCCTGCGCCACGCACCAGTCCAGGCGCTGGAACGCGTCCGCCCGCCACACGCCGTTCTCGTCCTGCAAGTTACGATACCAGAAGGGCACGCGAACGACGTTCATGCCGAGCGCGGCGATATGGTCGAAATCTTTCTCGTTGATCCACGCGTCCTCGTAGGCGGCGATCAAGCTGTCGCAGGTCGCCGCGCCGAAGCGCCGGGTGAGAAGCTCGCGGGCCGACCAATCGTCCTTCACGCCGGAAGAATCCAGCGGGGTCATCCACGATTCGAAGAGCAGCCAGCCGCCGAGGTTGACGCCACGCAACACGACCGGGGCACCCGCTCCGTGGGCCGTGCGTAATTCCGTGCCGACGGCCGTCAGGAACGGGTCCGCGGCCCTGGCCAGGCTGCTTCCAGCGAGGCCGATGAACAGAGCGAGGAGGCATTTGGGCACTCCACCGAGGCGGATGATGTGGTGCATGAGTTTCTGATGGGATGGGCGGGCGCTGGCATGCCGTCGGGGAAGGAGAAACATGGAAAGGTCGCGGCAGCAAGGGCAAGCCGTGAAAATGAGAGGATAGACCAACGCACGAATCGACAAACCAAATTCAGACATCCACGCGGACACCGTGCGTGGGCGGTGGCAGAACACGGATTGCTCGCCGCTTGCTTCGAGGTTTGCTCGCCGTTGGCGTACTTGTTAGAGCGTTTTATTTTGAGTCGTGGCCGTTGCTCGTCCCGGAGGGACGGCGGATGGTAGCCGGTGGTGCCAACCACCGGGAAACGGCCACCAAAGGTCCGAGCCCCGGAGG
>CAZZYS010000451.1:0-2981 GCA_964658285.1 uncultured Verrucomicrobiota bacterium | reverse complement strand
CTTCGAGTTCGTCGCGCAGCACGTCGGCGTTGATGAGGTTGCCGTTGTGGGCGATGGCGATCTGCCCGCGGCTGCCGTGGCCGATGATGGGTTGGGCGTTGACGAGGTTGCTCGACCCGGTGGTGGAATAACGTGTGTGCCCGACGGCGCGTGTGCCGGTGAGCCGCTCGATGTCGCTCTGCTGGAAGACCTGCCCGACGAGGCCCATCGCCTTGTGCAAGCGGAACAATTCGCCCGGTCCCGGCGCGGTGACCATCCCGGCGCTCTCCTGCCCGCGATGCTGGAGGGCGAAGAGGCCGTAATAGGTCAACGCGGCGGCGTTGGGGTGGTTGAAGATGCCGAAAACGCCGCACTCGTGGCGCGGATAGTAGGGAGCGGGTTGATCCACGGGTTGCGGGGGAGGGCGTCAGGAGAAGAAAAGATCGTCCACGGGCATCGTCCATCCGGGGACGGCAGGCTCGGCGTCCGCGAGTTCTCCGTGGCGGTGGAGGGCGGACGGGTTGTCGGCGTCGCCGTTGCGATAGACGCGGACCACGCCGTCGCTGAGCAGGTCCACATCCCAGACGACCAAAGTTCCAGCGGCGAAGTAGTCGGCGCGCTTGGCGGCCATGTCGCGCTCGGCGGCGGGGCCGTAGTCGTTCTCGCTACGCACCTCAACGGCAAAGTCCGGCGCGCCTTCGATGAACTTCATGCCGGCGGTCGGGTTCGTGAAGTAAGAGGCATCGGGCGAGAAAGACATACGATGCTCCAAATCCACGATGAACCCGAGGCTGTCCGTGCCGACATGACCGTGGCGGGTGCGCTTCGCATGAAGACGCAAAGAAACAAAAATTTCCCCAGCGGCAAAGTTCGGATCAAAGCCCGTGGACATGAAGCGGACAATTTCGCCGTTGATGATCTCGGCCTTGCCTTCGACGCGGTAAAGCGCCTGAACCAGTGGATGCTCCGTGGTGACCATACGCTGCGCGCAGTATCGCAGACCGCCCGCCGGAAAGCGAGTCCTGCGTGGAACTAACTTGCCTCCATGATCTTGCCAATCGAGCCGTGCCACGTGTCGTGCAAAACATCGACCGGCCACGAGTAAGTCGTCCGGCGCGTTTCTATCTCCAATTTCGATCCCCGGACGATCCCGATGTGCGATGCCGGCACGCCCGCCTTCGAGAGTCGTGTCAGGACTTCCGACGAGTGCTGGGGAGCGACCGAGACGACGATGCGCGATTGGCTCTCGTTGAATAATGCCTGGTCGTCCCTGGCATCGGCCAGCCACACCCGCGCGCCGATCCGTTCCGCGCCCGATATACAGCATTCCGCCAGCGCCACCGCGAGGCCGCCTTCAGAGCAGTCGTGAGCGCTCCTGATCTTGCCGGCGCGGATCAGGTCGCGCAGGGCGTGGTGGAGGGCGAGTTCGCGCTGCACGTCCAGGCGCGGCGGCAGTCCCTCCTTGCGGCCGTGCACGACGGCGAGGTACTGCGAACCACCGAGTTCGCCGCCTGGTTCGCCCAGGAGCAGGATGGCGTCGCCTTCGGCCTTGAAGTTCTGCGTCGTGACGTGGCTCTCGGCCTCGATCAAACCGACCATGCCGACGGTCGGCGTGGGATCAATCGAGCCCGCTGGGTTCTCGTTGTAAAGCGACACGTTGCCGCCGGTCACCGGCGTGTCGAAGGCGCGGCACATCTCCGCCAAGCCTTCGACGCACTCGCGCAGTTGCCAGAAGTTCTCCGGGCGGTGCGGATTGCCGAAGTTGAGATTGTCCGTCACCGCCAGCGGCGTCGCGCCCGAACACGCCAGGTTGCGCGCGGCTTCGGCGACGGCGATGCGGGCACCCTCGCGCGGGTCGAGCTTGCAGTAGAGCGCGTTGCAATCGCTCGTCGCGGCGAGGATTTTGTTCGCCTCTCGCACGTAGAACACCGCCGCGTCGGAGCCCGGCGCGACCATCGTGCCGGTGCGCACCATGTGATCGTATTGCCGCCAGACCCAGTGTTTGCTGGCGATGGTGGGGTGCGCGAGCAACGTCAAAAGCGCCGCCTGCAAATCGACTTCCGGCACGGTGGCGAGGTCCAGCGGCGGCTCGGGCGTCCTGGCCTTCGCCTCGCGGTGGTAGAGCGGGGCCTCGTCGGCCAGCGCGCGGGCGGGGATTTCGACGGCCACGCGGTCGCCGACTTTCACGCGCATCATGCCGTCGTCGTTGACCACGCCGATGCGCGCGCAGGGCAGGTCCCATTTGTCGAAAATAGCTTGCACCTCCGCCTCTCGACCCTGCTTGGCGATGATGAGCATCCGCTCCTGCGACTCGGACAAGAGGATCTCGTAAGGCGTCATGCCCGGCTCGCGCTGGGGCACGAGGTTCAGGTCGATCTCCACGCCGCTGCCGCCCCGGCTGGCGGTTTCGCACGTGGAGCACGTCAACCCCGCCGCGCCCATGTCCTGGATGCCCGCTACGGCGTCGGTGGCGAGGAGTTCGAGGCAGGCTTCGAGCAGGAGTTTTTCTTTGAACGGATCGCCCACCTGCACGGCGGGCCGGTCCTCCTTGGATTCCTCGGTCAGGTCGCGCGAGGCGAACGCCGCCCCGGCCAGGCCGTCGCGCCCGGTCTCCGCGCCGACGTAAAACACGGGGTTGCCCACGCCCTTGGCCGCGCCGCGCGCGATCTGTTCGTGGCGCAGTACGCCGAGGCAAAACACGTTGACCAGCGGATTGCCCTGGTAGGAGTCGTCGAAATAAATCTCCCCGCCGATGGTGGGGATGCCGATGCAGTTGCCGTAGTGCGCGATGCCCTCGACGACCCCCGCGAATAATCGCCGGTTGGCCCGGGCCACGTCGGTGTCGCCCTGGATCGACCCGAACCGTAGCGAATTGAGCGAAAACACCGGTCGCGCGCCCATCGTGAAGATGTCGCGGATGATGCCGCCAACCCCCGTCGCCGCGCCTTGGAACGGCTCGATGGCGCTCGGGTGGTTGTGGCTTTCCATCTTGAAGGCCACGC
>CAZZYS010000450.1:0-2985 GCA_964658285.1 uncultured Verrucomicrobiota bacterium | reverse complement strand
AGACCAACTTCTCGGACGTGATCGACAACCAGTCGTCCTTCTGGGGCTCGTACTATTGAGCTGACCCGCTCATCGGGTTCGCCGGTCTGACCGGCTTCCTCGTACACCCTCCCGGTCTCACGCCCGGGAGGGTGTTTTCTTTTCCACGACGGCCGGAGCGATGGCGGTGGATGGCGCTCTCCGAGCGGCGTTGGTCCCATGCGCGGCGGTCAGCCGCCTTGAGTTCCAGAGCGTTTTCCTTTGAGTCGTGGCCGTTGCTCGACCCGGAGGGACGGCGGAGATTAGCCGGTGGTGCCAACCACCGGGAACGGCCACAAAAAGGCCAGAGCCCCGGAGGGGCGGCGCTTCCGGTTTGCGAGCCCGGTTTCCAGAGGCGCGGCCCCGCCGGGGCTTGGACTCTTTGGCACGATGTTCCGGTGGTTGGCACCACCGGCTACCCTCCGCCGTCCCTCCGGGACAGAAGAGAGGCTACAACCTCGGTTCGAATTCTCTGGAGCGGTTCGTCTGAACGGTAGCCACGGCAACGGAGTGCCGTGGCTACAGCAGCAAAACGGTCATGAGAACCGGTGTTGCGTCGCATCGGTGGCCCTCGAAAGGCGTTTTCTCCCGCCGCCAGGGCCTCCAGACACGGGAAAACCGTCGCCGGACGGGAATTTCGCCGCTTCCGTCCGCGCCGGGTTCCCGCTGGCAAGGAACCTGCCTCTGCTACAGGCCACCGACCGCCCTTGCCCGCCATGCCCACCGAACTCGCCTGCCCCCCTCCCGTCCAAGCCCCGCCGCCGGCCGTTGCGCCGATGCCCGCCCGCGCGCAAAACCGGCGGTCGCTGCCGGCCGTTTTCCTCGGTCCGTTCGGCGCGCTGCTGGCCTTTCTGATCGCGGTGGTCGCCGCCTACGCGCCCGTTCTCGATGGGCAGTTCCTGTGGGACGACAGTTTCCTGGTCAAGACGAACCTTCTCATTCGCAGTCCGCTCCTCTGCCTGGAAGCGTTCCGGCACACGCTCTTCAACGACGAGTCGAACTTCTACCGCCCCGCGCAGACGCTCACGTACATCTTTGACTACTGGTGCTGGGACCTGGAGCCCTTCGGCTACCACCTGACGAACACGCTCATCCACGCCGCCAACGGGTTCCTGCTTTTCCTGCTGCTGCGCCGCGTGCTGCCCGTCCTGGTGCCGCCTTCCGCCGCCCCGGACGCGCGCCGGCCGTGGACGGATAAGTTGGCTTTCGGGCTCGCGCTGCTCTGGGCGTTGCACCCGGTCCACAGCGCTGCCGTGGCATACGTCTCGGGCCGCGCGGACAGCTTGGCGATGGGTTTTTGCCTCGCGGCGTGGCTCGCGTGCGAACGCGCGCTGGCCTCTGCCCGGCCCGTTGCACGGCTGGGCTGGGCGGCGGGCTCGTTCGCGTGCCTGCTGCTGGGGCTGTGCTCGAAGGAAATCGCGTTCGTGTGGCTCGTGCTTTTCGGGTGCTGGCTGTTCGCCTTGCGCCCGGCTCCGGCCGCGCCGGGTTCCGGCCGCCGGGCGAAGCTCGCCGTCGCGGGCGGCGGGCTGGTCGCGCTCGGCTGTTACCTGTGCCTGCGTCATCTGCCGCCCCCGTCGCCGCCGCTGCCGCCGTTCCCGGTGATGCCTCCCAAATGGCTGCTCATGCTGCGCGCCCTCGGGGATTACGCCGGGCTGATGCTTTTCCCGCACCGCCTGCACATGGAGCGGCAGGTGTTCGCCGCGCCGGGCCTCGGCAGCCCGGAAAGCCCGGCTTTCTATCTCGCGCTGGCGGTGGGCGGAGGGCTGTTGCTGGCCGCGTTCGCCGCCGGGGTGTCCCTGCCGGGGCGCGGGCGTCTGCTGCGGCGCGCCGGGGTGGGCTGGTTCCTCATCGGATTTTTGCCGGTCTCCAACCTGTTCGCCCTGAACGCCAGCGTCGCCGAACACTGGCTCTACCTGCCGAGCATCGGTTTCCTGCTGTTCGTCGCCGGGGTGGCGTTGGACGTGCCTTGGAGCCGCCTGCCGGTGCTGCGGGTCCCGCTGCTCCCCGCGGCCACCGCCGCCGTGCTGCTGGCGGCCGGGGCGCTCGGCGTGCGCACCTGGCTGCGCGCGCACGACTGGGCCGACAAGCTGACTTTTTACCAGCAAACCATCCGTGACGGCGGCGACGTTCCCCGCGCCCGCGAGGGTCTGGCCCTGGCCTACCACGAGGCCGGCAACGAGGGGGCCGCCTCCGCCGTGCTCAGCAAACTCACCGCGAGCTATCCCAACGCGATGGCCGCGCGGGTGAACCTCGCCACGACCACCGTGCGCATGGGGCAAAACGAGAAGGCCAACGCGGACCTGCAAGCCATCGCCACCACCCTGCTCTCCAGCCACGACCGGCACGGCGGCGCGCGGGAATTCACCGCGACGATCCGCGCACTGGACCGGGTCGCCGTGCCCGGCGATGCCGCCGGGGTCGATCTCCGCCGCCGGTTGCTCGACGAATCGGCCCGTTTCCCCGACGCCTGGGAACTGGTGCAGGTCCGCATCCAGGATCGTGAGGACGCGCACGATCTCCCCGGCGCGCTCGCGCTGGCGACCCACTTCGCCGCAGCGCACTGGTGGCATTCGCCCGCGCAGGTGGTCGTCGGTCGTTTGCAGGCCGCATCGGGCCGCGCCGACGAGGCCCTCGCCACCTGGCGGCAGGCCGCCCGGCTCGACGTTTACGACACCGACGCGCTCTCGTCCGCCTCCCGCCTCTGCCTGGAACGGGGCCGGGTCCCGGAAGCGTTGGCCTTGCAGGCAGACGCCGTGCGCCGCCAGCCCGACAGCTTGCGCCAGCACCTGCTCATGGCCCAGGCGTTCGAACACGCCGGGCGCACCGAAGAAGCCGCGCGGGAACGCAACAAGGCCGCCCAGATCGCCCAGTCGGAGAACGGCTAGAGCGTTTTGCTTTGAGTCGTGGCCGTTGCTCGTCCCGGAGGGACCGCGGAGTTGAGTCGTGGACGCTTCCTCGTCCCGGAGG
>CAZZYS010000449.1:0-3004 GCA_964658285.1 uncultured Verrucomicrobiota bacterium | reverse complement strand
GTCCGGCAAGGAAATCTCCACTGCACCCTCCGTCAGCAGGCTGGCGGTTTGCTCGATGCGGGTGGCCAGCGCAGTAAGTTGCGGAAACGTGCGCCTCACGGCGGGCAGGGGACCCACGGAGCGGTCAGCGGTCAGGGCGAGCCGGTAGCCGTCGTGCGCCGGGGCGTTGAGAGCGACCGTGAGCGTCTGGCGTTCGCCGGTGGTCGTGAGATGCCATTCCCGGATGTCCGGGGCGTCGAGGCCGGTCATGGTCAGACTCGGGTCGAGGAAAACGGTGAAGCGGTCCTGCGTGTTGCCCGGGAACGAAAAGCGAATTTCGGCGTCGAGCGATTCCGCGCGGGCGCTGGTCGTCAACCGGGCGTCCACGTTCGCCAGCGCGGGCTGTCGCGCGGTCGGCGCGGGGACGGGCGCATCGCGGAAGGTCAACTCCACGGTCGTCGTGCCACCGAGGCTCGCTGTCAGGCGGCGTCCTGCGGGGGTCGCTTCTTCCACGACCCCGGCGTCCGGGGTGCTGCCGCGCAACTCCGCTTGCAGGTCCGCGCGCGGCACGAGGAACGTTACCAACGTCGCCGCCGTCGGCGGCACGGACCATGAGACGTGCGTGCCCGCCGCGACGACGGGCGTGGGCAGGCGGAGCGACACGCCGACGTGGTGGCCGCCGGGCTTGCCGATCCACAAAACGCCGTCTCCACCGAGCGCGGCGGGTGCGCCGTCGAGCGTCACCGTGCCGACGCGGTTCAGTTCAAACCGGAGCGGCACGCCGACCCAGTCTTCACCGAACGTCTGGAGGTCGAGCGCGGCGTCGATTTCCAGGGTGTCGCCGTTGAGCCGCGCATCGTATCGCGCCGTGCCGAGCGTGTAACGTTCACGGCCGGGGGGTGGTTCGGGCACAGGGGGACGGCGGTGGCGCTTGGCGGCATCCCAGAGCAGGAGGAAACGCTCGTAAGGCAGATAAAATGTCGTCGGCGTCTGACCCGCCACTGGCCTGGTCGCGTCGTATGGGACGATCACCATTTCGGGCGAGGGCGCGGGCGTGGGCGTGGGACCGGGCGCGGCCTCTGCCGGGGCAACCCGGAACAGCATCGCTGCGCACACCAGCGGGGTCGCGGTGGCAAGCCGGGGACGGCGCAACAAAAGGCGTGTGAGGCACCATCCGGCGACCGCCCATAGCCAACCGGCCAGCAACGCGTTACATGGCACGGTGGCGGCAGGCGCGACGATCAGCGGGAAAAAGGTCAGCGCCAGCGACGCGTACAGCGTTCGTCGCCACGGGTGTGCCCAACCTGCCGCGCCCAACAGGAAGGCCGTCGCCCCGAGTGTGAGGTAAACCCACCGCCAGCGCGCGGCCACCGCCCAGTCAGTGTAGTGGAAACTCACCCCGCCGAGTTCTTCGCCGTCGAATTCGTAGGGGACGCCGTTGGTCGGGAGCTCGAGGCGCAAGGGGAGTAATCCGGCCACGCCCTTCGGGCTCTCGCGCCCGTCGAGCAGCGGCGCTTGCACGGGTTGACGCGTTTCGCCCGGGCTTCCGATAATCGCCTGCGCGAGATCGATGTTCGCCTGCGTATTCCGGATGATGAGTTTGTTGTTGGTGGCGGCCGAGAAAACCGCACTGGAGCCGGGTGGAAACGTCACGCCGGCACTCTCCAGGAATGCCTTTACGTCCGTGCGCTTGATCAAAGCTCCGCTGCCGGTCCCGGTGACATCCGTCGTGCCATTGGTCCCGGTCGTCGGGGACAAGCCGAGAGATTCGGGCGATACGCGGATTTCCAAGGTCGCCATGTCGCCCGTTTCCTCGGTCAAAGGCACGAGCGACACCGCGTAGGGCTCAACTTTGACCTTCAGGTCGGCCGCCTTGGCTACGTATTCGAGCGCGGACAGGAGCGGGATGCGGCTCAGGGTCAACGTGATGCGTATACTGCCCGTGGCCACGGCAACCGGCGGGTTCTGCGAGGGCACTTCCGCGCCGGGCGGCAGACCCGGGATGCCGGTATTCGTGGTGCTGGCGGAAGGACTTGGTAGTTTCAGGAAGATGTTGATGCCGCGCTCGTCCTCGGGCGACTGGGTGTCGAGCCGGCGCGCTTCCTGGCGCAGGAACTCGACGGCGTCGCTGAGCGTGGTCGAGCGGAATTCGATGTTCGGGATGATGATGGCCTGGAGCTTGCGCGTGATGGCCACCGTGCCCGAGTTGTCGTTGATCTTCTGGAAGTTGCGGCGGGCTGGCAGTTCCCAGGCTTGGGCGGCTTGGCCGATCAAACGTCCGCGCGTTTCGGTATACCCTTGAGCGTCGCCATGTTGCTTGCGAGCGAGCTGAACCCGCTCCTCGCCTCGCCGGGCGGCGTCGTTGTAGGGATCGAGCGCAAGCACCTGCTCGTAACGCTTGAACGCCAAGTCGAAACGGCCGGTGTCGTAGTATTGCTGTGCTTCGAGGAGATATTTCTTAACGATTCCGACCCTGGCGATATATTTTGGCTCCGGCGATGCGTTCGGGGGCGATGCGTTGGGAACCACCATCTCCGGTGTCGCCTGAGCATCAGAAGACCGCAGCATTTCCGTGGAGTCCATCGTAGGATTGGCAAAATGCGACTCGTCGGCGTTTTGGGTGCCGCGTCTTTGAGGTTGCGCGAAGGTCGGATCACGCGACGCGGCCTTGTGAGACTCGTTCAAAGACCACCGGGGACGATAAAGCGACCGTGCCATGCGGCCGAGCGCCGTCGCCATCCGTGGAACGAGCAGGTCGCCCGGAGCGGGGTTGGGCAAACTCTTGTCTGACGGCGCGTTCGCAAACCGGTACTCGAACCCGTCGGGCACGGACAATCTCCAGTGGCGGTGGAGAACGGGCACGCCCTCGTCGAACTCCGGTGCGACCGCCGCGCGCCAGCCCGCGCCGGTCCACGGCTGGCCGGGCGTCTCGTAGACCGCGACGATCCTGCTGGCGTTCGCCGGGTTCCGCCCGCCAGGCAGTTCCACCCGGACCTCGTCCAGCGCGCCCGACCCTCGCACGGGT
>CAZZYS010000448.1:0-3008 GCA_964658285.1 uncultured Verrucomicrobiota bacterium | reverse complement strand
CGAGCCAGTCCCTATTTTGGCTTGGATGATCTCCATGCGCACGAAGCGCTTCGCCGGAAAATCTAGGGACTGGCTCGGAGAGCCATCAGGACCTTGAGGACGAACGCGCCAGCACCTCCTCGAACCGGTCCGACCAGTGCGCGTAGAACGGGTATTTCTCCGGCGCCACGTCGCGCGGCCGGTAGCGGAAATGTTTGTAGTTCCACAGCCAGAGTTCGGGCCGGGCGCGGATGAACGGCTCGAAAAAATCCCAGCAGCCCTGCGCGATGGCCCGCAACCCCGTGCCCGGTGGGAACACCAACGGCGCGTGCGCGGTGACGGTGCAGGTGCCGTCGGGGTGGGGGACGTTGGTGACCGGCACGATGGGCACCCCCGTGCGCGCATGGAGCAGCGCGTGCAGGAAGGTGACGTGCATCTTCATGCCGAAGGCGTCGATCAACTCGCCCGGCTGGTCGAGCTTGAGCGCCAGGTCCGCCAGCAGGCCGACGCCGCCGCGCTTGACCGCGCGCAACAGCCGCAGCATCGACTGTTTTTGCCCGATGATCCGGTTGCCCGAGTGCTCGCGCGCGCGGCGGAACACCGCGTCGAGCGCCGGGTTCTTGAAGTCCAGCGCAACCATCGACGACGGTGCCCCGATGAATCCGCTCGTCAGGCTGACCCACTCGTGGCTGCCCGCGTGCAAGGAAAGGAAGATAATCCCGCCGTGGCGCGCGTGCGTTTCGTACACCGGGCCGAAGTTCTCCAGCCTGATGTGGTCGGTGAAGCGTTCGCGCGTGAGGTTGCGCGCCCAGAAGAGGTCCAGCATCGCGCGGGCGAAGTTGCGGAACGACGCGCGGGCGACCGCCTCGCGCTGCGCGGCGTCGAGCGTCGCGCCCAGGGTGAGACGCAGGTTGTCCAGGGCAACGGCGCGCGAACGACGGTCGAGACGATAGAAAAGGTTTCCGACCCCGTCGGAGAGCGCCAGACACACCCGCCGCGGCAAAAGAGGGATCAGTCCGGCGAGACCGACGCAGCCGATATACTCGAGGCGGTATCGAATCTGCTTCCAGAGTAATTTCATCGCAATGGACACCCGGACCTTAGCCCCGACCGTGGACAAGGAAAGGCTGTTGGCCATCGTGCAAACGATTTTGCGCGAGCCGACGGCCCCCTTTCACGAGGCGCGCGTGCGGCAAGCCATCGTCGGCCTGCTGCGCCCGTGCCGGGGGGTGACCCTGCGCGAGGACGATTTCGGCAACCTGATCGCCCATTACCGGGGCGGGGAAGGGGCTTCTCCAAGCGCGCGCTACGCGTTTTGCGCGCACATGGACCACCCGGGCTGGGTGCGCCCGGAACCGGCGGCCAGCGACGAACCGTGGCGTTTCCTCGGCGGCGTGCCGGCCGATTATCTGGAGGCCAACCGGGAGCGGGTGCAATCTTTCGGCGATTTTGCGATGTGGGACCTGCCCGACTACGAATTGCGTGACGGCCGCATCCATTCTCGCGCCTGCGACGACCTGATCGGCTGCGCGGTGATCGTCGCCACTTTGGAGAGGCTCGCCGGGGAGAATGTGCCTGGGGAATGTTATGGACTTTTCACCCGTGGCGAAGAAGTCGGTTTCGCCGGGGCCATCGAGATGGCGCGCGACGGCTGGCTGGCGGCGGAGGGGCTGACGGTCATTTCCCTGGAAACCAGCGCCGAGCGTCCGCCCGCGCGGATGGGCGATGGCCCCATCGTGCGCGTGGGCGACAAGACCTCGATGTTCGACCCGGGCGTCACCGCCGAACTCGTCGCCGCCGCCACGGCGTCCGGCGTCGCTTCCCAACGCTGCCTGATGAGCGGCGGCACCTGCGAGGCGACGCCCTTCCGGCTGTACGGCGTGCGGTGCGGGGCGCTGTGCGTCGCGCTGGGCAATTACCACAACTGCGGCCCCGACCGGCGCATCGAGGCGGAGTACGTTTCGCAGTCCGACTTCGAGGGTCTCGTCGAGCTTTGCGTGCAAATCGCGCGGCGCGGGGCCGCCGGCTCGCCCGACCCCGACGCCGAGTTGCGCGCGCACCTCGAAACCCGTCTTCAGCAGTACCAACCCTTCCACCGCCGAGACCGGCAACTTCCCACCGATCCATGAACGATGTCATCCGCCTGCCGGCCCAGTCCGCCATGAAAAAAATCCTCATCCTCGACGATAATTTCGACATTCTCGTCCTGTACAAAACGCTGGTCAGCCACATGGGCCTGTCCGTGCGCACGACGACGGATGCCTTCGAGGCGCTGCGCTGGCTGGACGAGGAACGCTTCGACCTCATCATGACCGACATGCGGATGCCGGCGATGGGCGGGGCGGAGTTCATCCGGCAGGCCCGCGCCAAGGGCGTGCGCAGCAAGATCATCGCGATCACGGCGTTCCAGAACCTCGCCAACGCCAACCAGCTCGCGCGGCTGGAGGTTTATTGCTGCCTCATCAAGCCGGTTTTGCTCACGAAGCTGGAAGAAACGGTCACCCGCGCCCTCGAAGAAGGCGACGAACCCGCCCACGCCGAGATGGCCAACGGCCGGGCGGCGTGAGAACCGAAAAATCAGGGGAAAGCTGACATTTTATCGTTTGCTTTCTTCGCGGCGGGGCGGAAAGATGAACAAAGCAGCAAAGTAGGAAAAGCGTTTCAGGTCAGTGGTGGATTGTCGGTTGAGAAGCCTCAGAGACAGTTTGAAATCCGATAAGCGGAAACATTAGCCGAGCTTCTTTTGTCTGCTCGTTTAGAATCGAACAATCCAGTATGCCTACCAGACTTTACATCGGCAATCTGTCCTTCAACACGACGGAGACCGATCTACAGGACGTATTTGGCGCAGTGGGCCCGGTGACGGAAGTGCTGCTCATGCAAGACCGCGTCACCGGCAAATCGCGCGGCTTTGCCTTCGTGACAATGGCGACCGAACAGGACGCGGCGAACGCGATCAGCCAGATCCACGGCAAGAACGTGGACGGCCGTCCGTTGACCGTGAACGAAGCCCGCCCGCGTGAGGAACG
>CAZZYS010000447.1:0-3041 GCA_964658285.1 uncultured Verrucomicrobiota bacterium | reverse complement strand
TCATCATGGTCGCGCCCAAGGGGCCGGGCCACATCGTGCGCCGCCAGTACGTCGAAGGCAAGGGCGTGCCGGCGCTGATCGCCGTCTACCAGAATCCCAGCCGCAAGGCCAAGAAGCTCGCGCTCGCCTGGGCCAAGGGCGTCGGTGGGACGCGCGGCGGGGTGATCGAGACGACGTTCAAGGAAGAGACGGAGACCGATCTTTTCGGCGAACAGGCCGTGCTCTGCGGCGGTGCCACGGCGCTCATCCAGGCGGGTTACGAGACGCTGGTCGAGGCGGGTTACCAGCCGGAGATGGCGTATTTCGAGTGCCTGCACGAACTGAAGCTCATCGTGGACCTCATCAACGAGGCGGGCATCGCGGGGATGCGGTTTTCCATCTCGGAGACAGCGAAGTATGGCGACGTGGTCACGGGGCCGCGCATCATCAACAAGACGGTCAAAAAGGAGATGGGCAAGGTGCTCAAGGAAATCCAGAACGGCAAATTCGCCAAGAATTGGATCAACGAGTACAAGACCGGCCGCAAGAACTACAACCAGCTCCTCAAGGACGGCGCGACCCATCCCATCGAGAAGGTCGGTGAGCGTCTGCGCGGGTTGATGCCCTGGATCGGCAAGAAAAATCTGAAAGGTCCGCAAGCTGCGTATTGAAGTTCGTTCCCGCCAAGATACATCTGACCACATGAAAACCATTCCCCGTAAATCCTGGCTGTCCCTGACCGGCGCAACCCTGCTCATGGCGGCGCTCACCGCTTGCAGCCCCACCATCCCCAAAATTGACAGCCTCAAGCTCGGCAAAGACAAGGAGGTGACAAAGGAGACCACCACGTTCGCCCCCAAGGATACCGTTTACGGCCTTGTCCACGCCTCGGCACCGGGCAAAGTCACCCTCAAGTGGCAGGTGATCGTAGTGAAGGCGGAAGGGGTGCCGGAAAATTTCCACGTTCCCAACGCGGACGTGAGCGTCGAATTGCCGGGCACCGGCACCTCCAACTACAACTTCCCGTCGGGCGAAGGCTTTCCGATTGGCAAGTACCGTCTCGAAGTGCACATGGTCGATGAGACCGGCGCGGAAAAGGACGCGAAGACGGTGGACTTCACGGTGGCCGGCAGCTAGGACATCTTCCCGGCGATTGCCATCCGCAAAACAAGCCCTGCACGGAAAAATCCGCGCGGGGCTCTTTTGGCGTCCGGTGGCGGGTTTCCCCGGATCGCGGGTTACGGGACCTTGTCGCTGGTATCACCCTTCTTGTGCGGCGGCGTGCCGAAGTACGTCACGATCTGGTGGTACTCGGCCACGCAGTTGTTCACATAGTCCGTGGTGCCGTTCTCATACAGCACCATGAACAGGAAAGTGAAAACCACCGTCAGGAAGACCCAGAAAATTTTCGAGAGCATACGGGCGTGGCGGGCATTGTAAGCGCCCCGGCTCCCATTGCAATGAGCAACTGCCGCGCCACGGGTAGGCTCAGGCTTTCAATTCCGGCAGATCGACCCAGCAGCGTTTGGCCCAGCTTTCGAGCCCCTTCTCGGCCAACTGTACGCCCTTCGCGCCTTCCAACAGCGTGAAGCGCCACGGCTCGTCCTTGACGACGTGCCGCAGGAACATTTCCCACTGAATTTTGAAGGCATTGTCGAAAAGCTGGTAATCCGGCACGCGCGTCCAGCCGTCGAAAAATTTGATCGGGCTGTCGATGTCCGGGTTCCACGTCGGGCGCGGCGTGGCGCTCTGGTGTTGGACCACGCAATCACGCAGGCCCGCCACGGCCGAGCCTTTCGTGCCGTCCACCTGGAGGGTGAGCAGGTCGTCCCGCCGCACGCGCACGGTCCACGACGAATTGAAATGCGCGATGACCCCGCCGGCCAGTTCAAAGGTCGCGTAGGCCGAATCGTCCGCGGTGCACTTGTATGGCTTGCCCTGTTCGTCGAACCGCTCGGTGACGTGCGTCGCGCCCAGGCAACTGACCGCCTTCACCGCGCCGAAGAGATTATCGAGCACGTAACGCCAATGGCAGAGCATGTCCACGATGATGCCGCCGTCGTCTTCCTTGCGGTAGTTCCAGCTCGGGCGTTGCGGCAAGACCGGCGTGTCGCCCTCGAACACCCAGTAGCCGAACTCGCCCCGCACGCTGAGGATTTGGCCGAAGAACCCGCTGTCGATGAGGGTTTTCAACTTCACCAGTCCGGGCAGCCACAGTTTGTCTTGCACGACGCCGTTCTTGACCCCGGCTTTCTTGGCGATTTCGTAGATTTCGTAGGCGCTCTCGGTGGAAACGGCCGTGGGCTTTTCGCAGTAGACGTGTTTGCCGGCGGCGATGGCTTTCTTGACCGCCTCGGCGCGGCGGCCGGTGGTCTGCGCGTCGAAATACACCGTGTTGAACGGATCGGCGAGCGCGGCGTCGAGATCGGTGGTGACGCGCTCGACGCCGTTGGCTTCGGCGAGGGCGTTGAGCTTGGCGGCATTGCGGCCGACGAGGATCGGATCAGGCATGATGAACTCGCCGTCGTTGATCTTGATGCCGCCCTGTTTGCGGATGGCGCAGACCGAACGGATGAGGTGCTGGTTGGTGCCCATGCGGCCGGTGACGCCGTTCATGATGATGCCGACCTGATGGATGGTGGGAGAGGATTGCATGATGTTAGGAGGAGGTTAGAAGAATGCGGCTACGCGGCAGGTTTATCCGTGCATTGCGGGCGCGCCCCGGTGGGCAGCGGCGGGATGCCGTTCTCCCCCGCTTTGGGCAGGGTGCCCGCGAGTTCCTGACGCCAGTGGGCCACGTCGCCGCCAGGCGCGTAGGTGTAGATCATCCGCAACGGCGTCTCGCCGATGTTAGTTAGCTGGTGAAACACCCCCGGCGGGATGTAGACCATCTGCCCGGTGGAGAGCGTCCGGCGTTCCTCGCCGAGGCACATTTCGCCCGTTCCCTCGATGACGAAATACGTTTCCTCCTGTTCCTGGTTGTGCCAGGGGACTTGCCCGCCGTCGGGATCGAGCGTGACGTGGCCGAAGGCAAAGTTCTTCGCCTTGATCGGCTGCGGACC
>CAZZYS010000446.1:0-3053 GCA_964658285.1 uncultured Verrucomicrobiota bacterium | reverse complement strand
CCGCCACCCCCGCGCCCGCCGCCGTCCGCTGCCAGCGGGTGCTGCCCCGCCGCGCGACCACCGCCGCGCACCCGGCCAGCACGTAGAACCAGATTTCGTAAGCGAGTGTCCAGAGGGGGGCGTTGAGCGGCGGCGTGTGCGTGAACAATTCCTGCGTGCCCGTCAAACAACGCAGATAGGGCTGCCAGGACCAGGGTTGATCGCTGAGAGGGACCGCCGCGATGGTCAGCAGCACCGCCGGGATCAACGGCACATAGACGCGCGAGAGCCGGTCCGCCGCGTACGCCGCCGCGTCGAACGTCCCCGCCCGCACCCGGGCGACGACCTTGCCGCCCACGAGCAATCCGCTGAGCACGAAAAACACGACCACCGCCTGCCGACCCATCTGGCAGAGCGAGAGGAAAACGGTCAGCGCGGCGGAGCGTGGCCCGGTCCACGCATCCCAGTTGAACCCACAGGTATGCCCGAAGACGACCACCGCCGCCGCCAGGAACCGGACCCAATCGAGCCAGTACAGATGCTCGTCGCGCGCCGGGGGAGTGCGAACTGCGGAATGTGGATTGCGGGTCGTCTTCAGCAAATGGCACATCCAACCTCGGGTCGAGTGCTATTTTAACACAGAGACACAGAGACACGGAGTCCGGAAGGAGGAAAGAAAGGAAAAGGCAGATTTTTTCTCTCGCCCTTTCTGACTCTTCCGGTCTCCGTGTCTCCGTGTCTCTGTGTTAAAATACCGCCCGCCGCTTCACGGATCGCGTGCCATCCGGGATCACCGCCGCCCGCCGCGAAACGACCGCCCCCGACCGCCCCCGCGTCCGCCGCCGCGTGCCGGGCCGGGACCCTTCGACTCCGCCGGGATCGGCGCGTAGTTGAAGCCTTCGACCCGTTGCCGTTCGACGGGTTCACCCAGGTACTTTTCCACGTCGCGCGCGGCCTCGGCGTCGTCCTGCGTGATGAGCGTGAAAGCGTCGCCCTCGCGCTGCGCGCGGCCGGTGCGACCGATGCGATGCACGTAGTCTTCGGGGTTCGTCGGAATGTCGTAGTTGATGACGTGCGTGATGCCCGCCACGTCGAGTCCGCGCGCGGCGATGTCAGTGGCGACCATCACCTCGTACTTGCCGCTCTTGAAACCCGCCAGTGCCTCGATGCGCTGGTTCTGGCTGCGGTTGCCATGCAGCACGGCGACCGAGTGGCCCTCGTGTTGGAGCTTCTTGGCGATGCGGTCGCTGCCGTGCTTGGTCCGCGCGAAAACGAGCACGCTGTGGTACTGCGTCTTCTCCAACAGGACGGTCAGGAGGTCGAACTTCTGCGCGCTCGCCACCGGGTAAAACGCGTGCGCGACGGTTTCCGCCGGGGAACGGCGCTCGCCGATTTCGACGATCTCCGGGTTCGGCCGCAGGGCCCATTCGGTTAGCCGTTCGATCTCGGGCGGCAGCGTGGCACTGAAAAAGAGGGTCTGCCGCTTGTCGCGCGGCGGGCAGCGTTCCACCAACCGGCGCACGTCGGGCAGGAAACCCATGTCGAGCATCCGGTCCACCTCGTCGAGCACGAGGATTTCCACGTTGGCAAGAGAGGTTTCCTTTTGCTGGAGGTAATCGAGCAACCGGCCGGGCGTGGCGATCATGACATCCACGCCGCGCTTGAGGTCGGCGCGCTGTTTGCCGTAGCCGACCCCGCCGTAGAACGCGGCGGCGTGCAGATCCGAAAACCGGCCGTAATCCCGAAACGCTTCCTCGACCTGCATGGCCAGTTCGCGTGTCGGTTCCAGGATGAGCACGCGCGGCGGTCCCTGCCGGTGCCGGCCCAACAGCGAGAGGATCGGCAGCGCGAAGGCGGCCGTCTTGCCCGTGCCGGTCTGCGCGGAGCCGATGAGGTCCTTGTGCGTCAGGACGATGGGGATGGCGCGTTCCTGGATGGGCGTCGGCGCGGTGTAGCCGGTGGCTTCGGCCCCGCGCAGCACCGCTTCGGCCAGGCCGAGATCGGCGAACTTCGTCGAAGTGGCCGGGGCGGAGGCCGCCGCCGGTTCGGGACGGGGCGCGCGGGGTTCGCGCGGCGAATGCGCTGGGGCGTGAGGCTCACGCGGCGGACGTTGGGCGGCGTTTGGCCCTCTGGAAGCGTGCGAGGCCGTGCCGGATCCGGGCCGGCGGCGCTTGGACTGGGATTGGTGGGACTTGGAAGGCGCGGCACCCTTGCCGGCGGATTCCGGCTCGGGCCGGAAGCGATTGAGCAATTTACGAAACATGAGAATCGCCAACCTCTCACGGATTGACCCGCCGCGCGCGTGACATTTGCGCCTTACACGAAACAGGCGGAACGGACGCGCGGGACTACTTGGCGGCTTCCTGCGCGGCATCCATCAACTTCTGGCTCTCCGCGGTCATGTACTTGCCGAACGCATCCATCTCTTCCGGCTTGATTTTGCTCTCGATGGTGTTGCCCAGGCCGTCGAGTTCCTTGCCCTTGGCGTCGAGTTCCTTCATCTTGCCGTCGTCTTTGGCCTCCACGGCCTTGACGTAAGCGTCCACGAGGTCGCCGAATTTTTTCACGAAGTCATTGACCTCCGGCGCGCTGAACTTGGGTGGTTCGTCCGCACGCACCGGCAAGGCAAAAACGGCGAGGGAAAGCGCGAGGCCCAAGCCAAGAATCGCGCGGCGGAAGGATTTCGAGACGGAGTGGAAGGTCATGGAAGGCGGGAGCGATGCGTCATGGATCAGATGACAGACCGCATCCTCGCACGGCGAGGGAGTTTTGTGAACGGTGTTTCAGAAAGCGCGCCTCTGCACTGGCGTGCGCCGTTTTTGAAGCTTGCCGCGCCGGTCGGGGGCTTTATCTTCCCTGCAAATTCTCTCCGCCCCGATGCCCGCCGCCGTTCCTTCCAAAGCCTACGCCCGTGCGGGCGTTGACATCGACCTCGGCAACCGGCTCAAAGGCGGACTCGGTCGCGCGCTCGCCTCGACGCACGGACCGGAAGTGCTCGGCAAGGCGGGCGGCTTCGGCGGGTTGTTCCGGCCGGATTTTCGTGGGATGCGCGAGCCGGTGCTCGTCGGTTCCAT
>CAZZYS010000445.1:0-3065 GCA_964658285.1 uncultured Verrucomicrobiota bacterium | reverse complement strand
CGTCGATGGCGGCGTGGAAAACGGCAGGCTCCATCTTGGGCAACGTGCCGAACACATCGTCGAGCCAGAGTTTGACGAGGTCCGGGTGACGCCCGGCCGTCTCGCGCACGGCGGCGCGCGCTTCCTCGGCATTCGTCGGACGATAAATCTGCTCGGCGGGTAGCGGGAAGGGCGGAGCACCGCCGGGGACGCCGATGCCGCGGTCCGCCGTGAAGATGTCCGCGCCGCCCAGCTTCCCCTGCCGCTGTTCGTCGCGCCACGCGTAGAGGACATCGCGGTTGACGCCGAGCGACATCACCGCCGTGACGCCGAAGCTTTCGTACTGATCCAACTGTTGGGCCACGTTTTCGCGGGTGTAGTTCTCGGGCGCGGCAGCGGAAGCGCCTTTAGTAAGACCCAGATGGCTGTGGGCGCTGATGAGTCCGGGGATGATCGTCCGGCCGCTCACGTCGATGACGGTCGCGCCGGCCGGGGCTTTGTAATCGCCATCCATTTTCCCGACAGCGGCGATTCGCCCGTTTTCGATGATGATGTACGAATGATCCACAGGCGGCCGGCCCGTCCCGTCGATGAGGTGAGCACCCGTCAGCACGGTGATCGTCACCGGGGCGGCGGGGGGTGTCGGGGCTGGACTGCTCTGCTGGGCACGCACGGGAGCCGCCACGCACAGGGCGGTTGCGAGCAGGCAGCGAATGACGCGGGGACAGAGCGGAGACGAGGGTGTTTTCATGTCGGTGGAACGTGGAAGCAGGCTCAGTGGAACATGGCGAGGACGCCCCGGCAAATCCACGGCGTCAATAAGACCGCATCGGCCAGAAATCGCAGCGCGTCGGGTGCGATCCGGCGGTGCCAGCGGTCCAGCACCCCGAGAGCGAGCGCGCCCGACACCACGGGAAGGAAGATCGTCGTATGCGTCGCCAGCCCCGCAGCCCCCGCCACGCCCGCGAGCAGCCAGCACATCGACCGCAAGCCGTGCGCGGCCAGCCGGGGGAAGGCGTTCAGGAACGAGAACGGGTCGCGTTGGTCGCAGACGTTGCGCTCCCAGGACGTGATCAGCGCGCAGTTCAAAAAACAGACGATTCCGAACAGCGCGACTGCCACCACCAACGGCCTCGTCGGTGGCGTGGGACGGCACAGCGCGAAGAACGCGGTCCCCAGCGCAAACATCCCTCCAACCACCCCTTCCTTGGGCAAGCGCGCCGTCCAGGATTGCGAACTGCGACGGTGGATCAACCAGAAGTACACTCCCGCCGCCGCGAGCAGTCCCAGTCCACCGCCGAATTGACCGGCTGATAAAGTCCAGGGAGCCAATCCCGCGAGCACCGCGCCGCACAGAGCGGTCAGCACGAGCAAGGGCGTGCGCCTGGCCCTGGCAAACTGGTGCCGGGCCGTCGCGGCATCGCCCGGCAGACCGCGGGCGGTGTCCGCCAGCCGGTCGGCGAGGTAGATCATCCAGACGCCGAGCCCGAGGATCAAACGCCGGGAGCCGGGCAGAGGCGTGCCTTCAGATCGACTCCACCAATCCTGCCACGCCAGCGCGACGAGCGGCGCGTCGAGGCTGAGCAGGTGAGGCCACAGCCACCAGGGTTTTCGCGTTTCCGCCCCGGCCGGAAGCGAACGCACTCCGACCGCCGCCGGTGGTGACGCCGCGACGGCCGGGTGGGTCGGCGGTTCAGTGCGCATCCGTGTGTTGGTGATGATGGCCGTTTCCGGCCGGCTCGTGGCCGGGGGCATCGGCCGGTTGGTCTTCACCGACCCCGGGTTTGAAGTGACGCCATGCCAGGATGCCGCCGCCGCCAAGCGCCGCCAGGTCTAGCCAGGTCGTGTAGTTCCACGCGAAGTGCATGTCGGTCATGGCGCTTTCCGGGCGGGGACCGGTCGGGATCCAGCCCAGCGCACCGAAAAGCAGATCGACCAGGATCCCCGCACCCACCATCGAAAGAAAGAACACGACGGTGATGTAGACGGCCGCCCGCGTTCCGAAATACTTCCGGTAGATCAGAACAATCGGAACGATGAGCAGATCGGCGTAGATGAAAGAAATCACGCCTCCGAAGCTGATGCCGCCGCTCCACAACAGATTGGCCAGCGGGATGTTCCCGACCGAACACACGAAACTCGCCACCGCGATCAACGGGCCGACGAGGGCGTTTTCGATCAATCGCAGCCAGCCGGGACCGCCGGTCAGGAAAAGCGCCTTCCAGGCGTCGGGTGGCACCAGCACCGACAGGAAGCCGGCGATCAGGAAACCGGCGGCGATCTCCTTCCAGAGCATCTGCCAATCCATCACGAAGGCGCTGGCCATCTCCTGCCAGCGACCGCCGGCGACAGCGTGCGCGCCGTGGTCGTGTCCGTGCTCCGCGTGATCGTGATGGCAGCAATCGTCGTCGCCTTCATCGCGGCGGCTCGCGGCTTCGGCGTTTTTGCGTGCCTCTGCCTCCAGGCCGCGTGGAAAAAACAGCCGCGCCAATCCCCACATCAACCCGATGAGGACGAACGCACCGATGAATTCCGCCAGCACGAAGCGCCAGCCCATCAGCAACCACAGCACCGCGCCCAGTTCGATGACCAGATTGGTGGACGCAAACATGAAAGCCAGCGCCGGCAACAAGGCCGCCCCCCGGGTGAACGCACTGCGCGCCCCCGCCGCCGCCGCATACGAGCACGAACTGCTCGCCGCGCCAAAGCCGGTGGCCATCGCCATCGAACGCAGATTAGTGCGGCCGAAGAGCCGGGCCATCTGAGCCTTGGAAACGAACACCTGGAGCGCGGCCGACACGGCAAACCCCAGGACGAGCGCCCAGAACGTTTCCCAGGCCATCAGACTGGCGTGGCCGAGACTTTCCCAAAACCAATTCATTCGTCTAAGGTACTTCGGAATCCGGGCATGGCGTGAGTTTCCGTGTTTGCAGTGGTGAACGACAAAAACGATTTGGCGCTTGCCCGGCGCGGCGACCTGCGGGATGATACGCACGTTTCCGGCTTGCCAAATAGCTCCGAAACCATCGAAAGCGCGATTAGCTCAGTGGTAGAGCGCTTGCTTCACACGCAAGAAGTCGCAGGTT
>CAZZYS010000444.1:0-3068 GCA_964658285.1 uncultured Verrucomicrobiota bacterium | reverse complement strand
TTTTTTGCGCTTTTTGTGGCCAAGATTCTCCATCAACCGCACAGTTTCCGAGATGAGAAATAACTACCGGGCGCTTTTAGGAGTTTTTATTACCCTACTGGCCGGAACCGCCGGAGCGCAGGTCGTTCCCATGCCGCCGGTGGCGCCGAGCGCGGCACCGGCACCCACGCCGGCCCTGCGCGCGACGGCCGACAAACGGAGATTCGTCAGCGAGGCCGTCGAACGCGTCATCGCCCGCGTCAAGACCGCCGTTGCGGACCCCGAACTGGGTCGGATGTTCGAGTTGTGCTATCCGAACACCCTCGACACGACGGTGACCTTCGGCAGCCGTGACGGCAAGCCGGATACGTTCATCATCACCGGCGACATCAACGCGATGTGGCTGCGCGACTCCTCCGCGCAGGTCAACGCCTACCTCCCGCTTTGCAAGGAAGACCCGCATCTGGCGGAGATGGTTGCCGGGCTGATCCACCGGCAGGCCGCCTGCATCCTGATCGATCCGTACGCGAACGCCTTCCAAAAGGACGCCTCCAAGCCGAGCCCGCACGCCAGGGACCGCACCGACATGCGGCCCGGGGTCTTCGAGCGGAAATGGGAGGTCGATTCGCTGTGCTACTGTATGCGGCTGGCCTACCGGTACTGGGAAGTCACGCGTGACAAAGCGACGTTTGACGGTGAATGGCAAAAGGCCATGCGGCTGGCGGTGGCGACCTTCCGGGAGCAGCAGCGGCAGGATGGCCCCGGACCGTATCATTTCATCCGGGGGCGCTTGGATGGGCCGACCGGCGACGGTTCCGAGGTCAAGCCGACCGGCATGATCTGCGCTCGTTTCCGGAACTCCGACGACAACACCGCGTTCCAGTTCAACATCTCCGACAACCTTTTCGCCGTCACCGCGTTGCGGCAGTTGGCGGAGATGTCCGACGCGCTGATGCCCGGTGACCCGTTGCCTGCCGAATGCCGCAAGCTGGCGGGCGAAGTGGAGCAGGGGATCAAGCGGTACGGCATCGTCGATGACCCGAAATGGGGGAAGGTCTACGCGTATGAATGCGACGGCCTCGGACATACGCTGCTCATGGATGACGCCGGCATCCCGTGTCAGGTTTCCATCCCGTACTTCAGCCCGGCCCTGGACAACGATCCGGTTGCGCTCAACACGCGCCGGTACGCGCTCAGCCTGGACAATCCGTGGTTTTTCCGGGGGATGGCGGCGGAAGGAATCGGCAGCGTCCACACGGGACAGGACAAGGTGTGGCCGCTCGGCCTGATGATGCGGGCGATTACCAGTCAGGACAACGCGGAGATCACCGCGTGTCTGGGGATGTTGAAAAATTCGACGGCGGGGACGGGCTTCATGCACGAGTCCTTCAACAAGGACGACCCGACGAAGTTCTCGCGGAAATGGTTTGCCTGGGCGAACAACCTGTTCGGCGAGACCGTTCTCAAAGTGCTGCGGGAGAGGCCGCAACTGCTCGCAAAGCCCGTGCCCGCCTGGCAGGGTGCGCCGGTTGGGGTCGGTCAGTGAGCTTTTGATGCGCCTGCGGCACGACGGCGTTCGAGAAGGTCACATCCCGGGTCGAAAATCGCACAAAAAAGGGATTCAAATGCGCGGGAATTTGGGCGATGAAAACACGCTCCGGTTTCAGCCTGGGGCGTCGCTACGTGACCAGATCTCCCCCTTCCTCCCTTGGAACTATACAGGTCGCAAGAATCGCGGCGTCAGGCGCGCACCAACTTGATCGGGTAGGTCTGACCGGAGTTCCACTGGGCAACGTAAATGCTCCCTTCTTCATCCACGACGAGGCCATGAGGGTGCTTGAACAACGCCGAAGTCTGCTGGAGCGGCTGCAAAGTGCCGTCCGCGTTGTAAACCGCCGACGCGCCGCCCGGATTGGAGATGACCCGATCATGCAAATCGAGGATGGTCAAAAAGCCTGTGCTCTTGCCGTCGGACATGCGGAGTTGCGGGATGTAGATCGCGTTGCCGGCGAACACCACGTCGCAGGGCAGCGTGTTGGGCAGGGCGATGTTCCCGAGATAAGTGCCGTCGAGACCGAAGCGTTTGATCAGACCGTCCTGCCGCGAGGTGATGAGCAGCGTCGGCCGGGCGGGGTCGCGTGGATCGATGGAACCGCCGTGGGCTTCGTTGATGCTGCCGGGCGTCTTCCCGCGTCCGCCGAACACTCCCAACAACCCGCCCTTGGCATCGTAGTGCAGGACGAGCGAGGTGCCGTACCCGTCGAGCACGTAAAAGCTGCCGTCCGGCGCGGCGATGACGTGGGTGGGTTTGTACTGGTCGGCGTGGACGAAACGGCCCGAGGCGAAGGGCGCGTCGAGCGTCAGCAACACCCGGCCGTCGAGCGTGGTCTTGTACACCTGGTGGCGGGCGTAGTCCGTGAGGAAGAGGAACTCCTCCCCGTTTTCATTGACCAGCGTCATGCCGTGAGCGCCGGGGAAGTCGTGGCCCCACGTGCCCAGCAGCTTGCCGCCCCGGTCGTAGATGATGACGTTGTTGCGCGACTCGTTGGTGAGCAAAAGGAGCCGGCCCCGCTTGTCCTGCACCATCGCGTGGCAATCGTTCACCGGAGTGTCGTTGTCGAGCACGCCCCAGTTCGGGACCGCACGGTAGCGGTGGTCCCCCTGGCCGAGGATTTCTGGCTCATCCGCGCCGAACGCCGACCGCGAAAGAGTGCAGCACGCGGCGGCGGCGAGCGTGGTCCGGCGCAGAAAGGCGCGACGCGAAATTTGCGGGCGGGAAATCATGGTCGTGGGACGGGGCGGGGGGGACGAACGATCAGCGAGTTTTCGGAGCGTATTTTCTTTCGCAACGTTGCGTTCGAGTGTCTGGTTGTACAAGGCAAAAAAGTCTCCGTTGTCGGGAGGGCCGCCAGTCGTCCGATGCCGGTTTGACCCCATTGCTTCCATGCCCCCTTCTGACGCGATAGAGCCCGGATCAGCACCGCACCCGTCGATGCCCCGCGCGCGACCGGTCGTCCTGCCGGCCGCGCTGCGCCCGCCGCGCCGGATTCCGCGCGGGTTGTTCGCCCTTTGCCTGTGCAACATCGCCG
>CAZZYS010000443.1:0-3085 GCA_964658285.1 uncultured Verrucomicrobiota bacterium | reverse complement strand
GCACGAACCAGCGCGCGAGTTCGTCGCCTTGCATCCGGGGCATGTCCAGATCGGTGATCAGCAGATCGACGCTGGCTACCCCCTTCGCGATCATCATTCCCTGCGCTTCCTTGCCGTCTGCGGCGGTGAGAATGAAATAGCCCAAGCTGGTCAGCCAGGGAGTGATCAGGACAAGAAATTCGGAACGGTCATCGACGATCAGCGCAGTTTTTGCCTCGCCGCTGACGGTGGCACCGTCTGCAGGCATGGTCGGAGGGTTCAACGTGTTTGTGTTCATAAAGAGTTTGCCTTTTTCATCATGGGGTAACCGAAGCAAAGTTTTGGTTAGCATCTCCCGACAGGGAGGGAGTTACTGTCATCAGCTACACCGACACTAACAAGGGTTCACAAACGGGGAAATGTTGCTGAAGTCAGGAGCGGTGATCCGGGAGTAGTTTACGGCCCGTTGCGATGGCCGTTTTGCGTCAAGGGTGGCGTCCGTTTGCCATTTGCGCCGCCGCCGGTACAAGGTCGCCAGATCAATGCCGAGAATGGACGCGGCCTCACTCAAGCGAGAGGTTCTCGCCAGCACTTGGCGAATGTGTTCGTCGGCAAGGTTCTCCAAGGTCGTGTCAGCTCCAACATCCAGTCCACCCCGCCGCGCGGGACCGGCGATGAGGGGCGAAAGATGCGCGGCTTCGATCTGAGAGCCGGTGCTCAGGACCACGGCACGCTCGATGGCGTTGCGCAGTTCACGCAGGTTGCCGGGCCAGAGATAGCGGCGCAGGAGGGACTTCGCTTCCGGGCTGAAGTCGTGGATGGTTTTACCGTTTTGCTCCGCGCAGAGCCGCAGGTGCGTCGCTGCCAATTGTTCCAGGTCACGTGGACGCTCACGCAAGGGTGGCAGATGGAGGGCGACCACGTTGAGCCGATAGTAGAGGTCGGCGCGGAACTTGCCTTCCCGGATAGCCAGCGCCAGATCGCGGTTGGTGGAGGAAACGATGCGCACGTCGGCGCGGCGGGTTTGCGTTTCCCCGACGCGCTCGTACTCGCGCTCTTGCAGCAGCCGCAAAAGCTTGGGCTGGATCTCCAGCGGCAACTCGCCGATTTCGTCCAAAAACAACGTGCCGCCGTTCGCGGCGGCGACCTTTCCCAGCGTCTCCGTCACGGCACCCGTGAAAGCCCCTCTGGCATGCCCGAACAGTTCGCTTTCCAGCAGGTCCCGCGACAGACTCGGACAGCTCACAGTCACGAAGGGCCGGCCTGCCCGCAAGCTGTGTTGATGAATCTCGCGGGCCAATACGCTCTTGCCGGTGCCGCTTTCCCCCAGCAGCATGATCGAAGCATGGCTGGCGGCAGTCTGGTGCGCCAAATCCAACACGTCGCGCATGGCCGGGTCTTGCGGTGCCAACCCGCGGGTGGCTGGAGCAGCCCCGAAGAGCGATGCTGGTTCTTCCACGCGGCGTTCCAGACCCCGACTCTGCTCGATGCGTCCGAGCACCTGCCGCAATTGTTCGGGCGTGAAAGGCTTGGGCAGATAATCTACCGCGCCGCGCCGCGCCGCTTCCATGGCCGTCGGGATGCAGGCAGAGGCGCTCATCACCACGACCGCCAGAGCAGGAGCGGTGCACCGGAGTCGTGCCAGCACGTCGAGGCCGTCTTCCGATCCGGGCCGCAGATCGAGGAAAGCCACGTCGAACGGAGATTTTCGCATTTGGCGTAAGGCCCCGGAGCTACTTTCGACGCTCACGGCTTCATGACCGTCCGCTTCCAACGCTACCGACATCGTGCGGGCGATCGTTCGTTCGCCGTCGATCAGCAAGATGCGCCTGGGTCTGCTGTCGGGTCGGTTCGGCTGGGGGGTGTGTTCCCGCGCCAGCGGCAGCCGGGGAGCGAATTCCGTGCTGTCGCGGTGGACAAATTCCACCACCAGTGGCGCTTCCATGGACAAAGAAGATGGATTACTCATGGACGGATTTTGAAAGGAGGGTGTCACCGTCGCGGTCCCCCGTGCTACCTGATGCGCCACCGCCTGAATGCGAGTGCGACCGGTGATCGATAGCCACCCCTTGCTCGGCCCGAGCCTTCTCGGTGCGGTGCGTATCCGCTCCAGCGCCAATCGTCTGCGGAAAGAACTTCAGCCCCTTGCTAACGGCAGCCCGCCGCAGGTAAGCCCGGGTACGGGCGCCGTTTGTATCCGAAGCGGCGAAGAGAGCGACCACGGCGGGTTTGTGGCCGCCGATGAACCAGGTCCACATCTTGATCCATGCCTCCACTTGCGTCGGCAGAGGATTTTTTCCGCTCATCGAAAGGATGACCAGATCGGCCGCGGCAGCCGTGCCCACGGAGTCGTTGCGGATCTGACGCATCCCCAGCACGCCAAAGCTCCACAGGTTCAGGTCGAGCGCACGGTCGGCGGCCTCCACATCGGCAAGTTCAACGGCAAGCTGATCGGTGAAGCGTTTCGCGTACTTGCCGGTGTCCAGGCACTCGTAGAGGATCGTCACGCTGAGCTTGGGTGCGTCCACCGGTCCGCGAGCCACTGGCATTAAGTCCGTCCGTGGAAGGTTCATCGTGTTTTCGGTTGGCTATCAGTTCGTCAGGAAGCGCAGGCGCAAGCAGAGGAGGCCGTGCGCAGTCGTGGCAGCAGAAAATGGAACCTGAAGAGACCGGACCGCGTCCGACGATGCGGCGCTGGCAGTGTACGCACCGTGGAGCCAGCGCTTGAATGGCGCAGGCAAAGTTGTGGAGGCGATGAGGTTGGCCGTACATCACGACTTCAACGCCCTGGTCGTAGTCGCTGCCGCAGATTTCGCAGGAGGTCAGCATTCGACGAAACGGTAAAGTTGGTTCACTGACGGCGCTCTGCGCCACCCTGGTCAGACCGATGAGTGCATGCCTGGCGAAATTTGCCGCAGTAAAGAATTGCCCAAGTGACTTTCTATGGAGCGGCTACTTTCCGGATGTGGGTGCAGGTTCATAAGTCGTGAGTGATCCAGCGGGAATTAGATCTGGATGCGGAATTCGCTCGGCAACCTGTTTGAGAAACTTGGAAACTTCGTTCTCCATGCTCGGTGGAAATCCTACCCGCACGGTGTCCGCCACG
>CAZZYS010000442.1:0-3102 GCA_964658285.1 uncultured Verrucomicrobiota bacterium | reverse complement strand
TTACGACCAAGGGCCAGAAGGGCACGGGCCTGGGTCTGGCGATGGTCTACGGCACGATGCAGCGCCACGGCGGACGCATCGACCTGCAAAGCACCCCGGGCAAAGGGACGACTTTTACCTTCGTGCTGCCGCTTCAGCCGCAGCCGGCCGCCGACGCCCCGGCGGACGTTTCCGAGCCGGAGTTCCGCCGGCCCTGGCGCATCCTGGTCGTGGACGATCAGCCGGTGTTCGTCAACATCCTCCGGCATTACCTCGCCCACGATCTGCACACCGTCGAGACTGCATACGATGGCCGCGAGGCGCTCACGAAGTTCCGTTCGCGGGCGTTCGACCTGGTCATCACCGACCGGGCGATGCCGCACATGCACGGCGAGGAACTTGCCGCCGCCATCAAGGAGATTTCGCCGCGCACGCGCGTCATTCTGTTGACCGGTTACAGCGGGGAGGATGCCCGGACTCCGACCCCCTCGCTGGATGCGGTGATCCTCAAACCCGTCACCCATGCCGCGCTGCGCGCGATCATCGGCCGGACGATGGCCGGATACGAACCCTCGACTCCCGGCAAGCGCGCCGCCAAGCCTCGCCGCCGAACCGTCAACGCTTTGCAGAAGCTTACGGCCTGAGAGGGCGTGTGGGAAGCCCGCCGCAGGCGTCGTCCTAAGGTCCTGATGGCTCTCCGAGCCATCCCAAATGCTTCCGGCAAGACGCACCGCGCACACGGAGGTCATCCAAGCCAATATTGGGACGGCTCGGAGAGCCATCAGGACCTTGTTGACGACCGGCCGCAACGGCCTGTTCAGACGCTTCCTGACTGTCAACCCGGCACGTAGCCGTAGCGGGGGTTCAGGCGTGCGAGTTCACGGTTGAGGAATTTGATGTCCGGCGGCGAGAGGTAATCGACGTACCCGCCGACCTTGCCGCGGCGCACCTTGTAGCTGTCGGGATCGCTGGCGTCGCAGGGACGGAGCACCTCCTCCTTGAGATCGGCGACGAGTTCAGCTCCGGGAGCGTCGAGGTCACCGGCTTCCAGGCGGCGCATGTTGTCGAAGCTGGCGATCTCCACGGCGCGGTGCAGCGCGTCCGGGTCCGGTCCGGCGGCCGGCAGGAGGAAACGCAGCGCCCCGGCGAATGCCGCCGCCGGATCGGCCCGCGCGTCCTCGTAGCGGAGGACGTGCAACTGGCCGGGACGGTTCCACTCGACTGCCCAGCGGTTCATGATGGCCACCACCCGCCGCACGCCGTAGATCGGATGGCGCAGCAGCGAAGGCAGGTCGCCCCGGTAGGTGCGCGCGCGCTTGCGCAGGTGAAAAAAGAGCGACACCATCACGTCGCGCGGATCGCGGGCGACGAGCAGGATGGGTTTGCGCGCGGCATCGGCGCGGGGGATGAGCCATTTGCCACGCAGACGCTCGCCGAGATGGCACTTCGTCTCGTGCTCCCAGAGATCGTGCGTGTAGACGTGCCTCGGCCCGGCCGGGGATGGAAACCCGCCGCCGAGTTCCGCGAGATACGCCGCCATGAACACCCGCACCCACGTCCGGCCGCTCTTCTGGATGGAAACCACGAAGGCGTCCGCCGCGCGGAAGGTGGCGGCGTGCCGGCTGACGTTCCAACGCGGAAACCGCCAGGAAATCGGGGTCTCCTCCACCGCCGCGCGGCACGGTGCGGGCGCGGCGTCGAGCGTCGGGTGGACCATCGGCCCAACATCGCGCAGACACCCCGTCGGACAAAGCAAAAACACGCGTCGGCAGCGCGCGACTTTTCTTTGGCGGACAGAGGGAAAAGGTGTTTGATTGCAGCCTCTTTCCCTTTTGTAAAACAATCCTTTACAGCATCGCTTTATGGCTACCACCCCCGCCGCCCCGACCACCGGAGAGACCATCACGATTTCCGGCGGCAAACTTCAGGTCCCCGATCATCCCGTCATCCCCTTCATCCGCGGCGACGGCACGGGACCGGACATCTGGGCGTCAAGCGTGCGTGTGCTCGATGCGGCGGTGGAAAAGGCCTACGGCGGCGCGAAGAAGATCGAGTGGTTCGAGGTGTTCGCCGGGCAGGCGGCCAAGGACCAGTTCGACAACTGGCTGCCGGACGAGACGGTGGCAGCTTTCCGCGATTACCTCGTGGGCATCAAGGGGCCGCTGACCACGCCCGTCGGCGGCGGCATCCGTTCGCTCAACGTGGCCCTGCGCCAGATGCTCGATCTCTACGTGTGCCTGCGGCCGGTGCAATACTTTACCGGCGTGCCCTCGCCCGTGAAGCGCCCGGAAAAAGTGGACATGGTCATCTTCCGCGAAAACACGGAGGACATCTACGCGGGCATCGAATACCAGGCCGGCACCGGCGAAGCCCAGAAGGTGTTGGAGTTCCTCGCCACCACCTTCCCGAAGGATTTTGCGAAAATCCGCTTCGGCACGACGGCCGCCACCGCCGAGTGGGTGCACGGCAGCGAACCGGAAACCCACGCCGACCACGCCACCGGCTTCGCCGACTCGCCGCTGGAAGTCGGCATCGGCATCAAGCCCGTCAGTAAGACCGGCACCCGCCGGCTCGTGGAGGCCGCCATCGAGTACGCCATCGCGCAAAAACGCAAGAGCGTGACGCTCGTGCACAAGGGCAACATCATGAAGTTCACCGAGGGCGCGTTCCGCGACTGGGGCTACGAGTTGGCCGACAAAAAGTTCGGCGGGCAGACGTACTCGTGGGCGATCTGGGAAAAGACCAAGGCAGCCAGCGGCGAGGCGGCGGCCAACGACGAGATGAAGGCCGCCAGCAAGGCGGGCAAGGTCATCGTCAAGGACGCCATCGCGGACATCACGCTCCAGCAGGTGCTCACGCGGCCGGAAGATTTCGATGTCATCGCCACGCTCAACCTCAACGGCGATTACCTCTCCGACGCGCTCGCGGCGCAGGTCGGCGGCATCGGCATCGCGCCGGGTGGCAACATCAATTACCGCACGGGCCACGCGATCTTCGAGGCGACCCACGGCACCGCGCCGAAGTACGCGAATCTGGACCGCGTCAATCCCGGGTCGGTAATCCTGTCAGGCGAGATGATGTTCCGCTACCTGGGTTGGAACGAAGCGGCGGACCTCATCATCA
>CAZZYS010000441.1:0-3110 GCA_964658285.1 uncultured Verrucomicrobiota bacterium | reverse complement strand
CTTCTTGTCGCCACCCTCGGTCTGTACGGGCACGGCGCTGCTGAAGTCGATGTTCTTGATGAACACGAAGTTCCCCTTGGCCGGTTCCAGCGGCTTGACGGCGACCTCGTAGTGCCGGTCGTCGTCGAGCGCCATCGCCTCGTCCATGATCTTGGCGGCCAGCGGCCCGGCGGTCACGCCGCCGCCCTGCGCGCCCTCGATCATCACGCAGATCGCGTACTTGGGCTGCTTGTACGGCGCGAAGCAAATAAACCAGGTGTGGTTGTCCTTGATGCCGTTGCGCCAGAACTGCGCGGTGCCCGTCTTGCCGGCCAATTCGTAGTTCTTGAGCTTGGCGTGGGTGGCGGTGCCGCCCTGGTCGTTGACCACGCGCCACATGCCGTGGCGCACCTTTTCGATCTGCTCGGGCTTGAGGCCGAGGTCGGAGAGTTGCACGCGCACACGCGGCCCCGACGCGGCGGGTTTGCCGGTGTCGGGGTCGAGCACGTCCTGGCCCTTCTGATCCACGATGCGGTCGATCATCCGGGGGTAATAACAGGTGCCGCCGTTGGCGAGGGTCGCGGCGACCATCGCCATCTGGAGCGGACTGGCCTGCACGTACCCCTGACCGATGGAGAGGTTGGCGGTGTGGCCGTCGCTCCAATGGTCCTTTGGCTGGTGGACCGCGAGCCATTCCTTGCCGGGGAGCACGCCGGCCGCCTCGTTGGACAGCGGCACGCCGGTTTTCTGGCCGAGGCCGAGCGCGCCGGCCACCCGGTCGATGGCATCGACGCCGGCGGCATTGCCGTACTGGAAAAAGTAGGCGTTGCAGGAATTTTTGAGGCCGCCTTCGAGGTCGAGCGTGCCGTGGCTGCCGCCCTTCTGGCCGATCCAGCAGTGCATGTACTTGTTGCCGTAAGTGACGCCGCCCGTGCAGGTGTACTGGTTGTTGCCCTTGCCCATGATGAGGCCGGCCAGGGCGGTGATCGTCTTGAAGGTCGAGCCCGGCGCGTAGGAAAGGATCGCGCGGTTGGTCAGCGGATTGGTGTCGTCGTCGATGAGCTTTTTCCAGTCCTCGGTGGTGATGCTCGGGATGAAGGAGTTCGGATCGAACGACGGCACGCTGGCCATCGCCAGCACGTCGCCCGTCTTCGGGTCCACGACGACCGCCGCGCCCCGGCCGACGACGCGCAGGGCGTTCTCGGTGATGGTCTGGATGCGGGCGTCGATGGTCAGGTACACGTCGTCGCCGGGGATCGGCTGGACGATGGCCTTCTCGCCCTCGATGACGCCCTTCGGGCTTTTGCCGATGATGCGTTTGCCCGGTTCGCCGCGCAGCCACTTGTCCATCGCCTGCTCGACGTTGTTCTTGCCCTCCACGTCGGGCTGGTAGTAATTGAAGTTCTTGGCGTCCTCGGGGTCGGTGTCCGCCGGGCCGACGTAGCCGAGGATTTGTGCCGCCAGCGCGCCGTAGGGGTATTGGCGCACGCCGCTGATGGTCACGCGCGCGCCGGGCAGGCCGAGGTCGCGTTCGCTGAGCTTGGCCATCTGCGCGAAGTCGATGTCGTCGAGGTAGACGTAGGGGACGAGCGTGTCGTTGTAGAAATGCTTCTGGAGTTCGTCGTCGTCGATGTCCTCGTGGATGCCGAGTTCGCCCATGCGCGGCAGGACGATCTCGCGCACGATGCGGCCCACGTCGGGCTGGGTGTCTTCCTTGTAGACACCCTTGACGGTGAACTTGTGCAGGAGTGTCGGGGTGTTCTTCTTGCCGAAAGCCTGCTGGTAGCCGGTGACCATCTCCTTGAGGTAAAACTCGACGGAGAAGCTCGGCCGGTTGGTCACCAGCTTGACGCCGTGGCGGTCGCGGATCTCGCCGCGCACGCTGGGGATGCGGACGGTCACCTCGCCCGAGCCGCGGATTTTTTGCGTGTAGTAGTCGCCCTTGACGACCTGCACGTGCCAGAGCTGGGCGAGGATGGCGGAGATGGCGATCAGGAAGATCAGGCCAACGATCTGGATACGGATTTCGGTCTTGAACAGCGCCATTGGACGGGACGGGCGGCGGGGAGAAGGGCCAAATTTACTCTGGACGGACGGCGGGGGCAAGCCCGGGGTTGGGCCGGGACCAAGAGGGAAGTAGAAAAACCCAACCTTTCGTCAGGACAGCGCGAATCAGGTGGATAAATCCCTGTAAACGTTATGCTTACCGATCCAATGAGCGCTTCGCAACCCGGCCGGCCGCCACGGATAGTCATCGCCGACGACCACGAATGGATCCGGCGAATCCTCGGGCAGGTCACCCGGGAGACTCTGCCCCTGGCCGACGTGGTGGAAACCGCGGACGGGCAGGAGGCGCTGGCGGCCTACCGGAGCGGGCCATGCGATTTTCTGGTTACCAACCACGCCATGCCGAAAATGAATGGAGTGGAACTCATCCGGGCGGTGCGCGAGCAGACACCCGGATTGCCGGTCCTGATGGTTTCGATCCATCCCTCGGCGGCAAAGGACGCGATGGAAGCGGGTGCCAACTGGTTTTTGACCAAGGAGCAGATCATGGAACGGATGCCGCCGATTTTGCGCAAATATACCAGCGGCGGGCAGAAACCGGCGACGAAGTGAACGGCTGGCGAGGGCCGCCCTCGCGTTCTCACATCCGCGGCTTGGTCGGATACACCCGCACGGTGTAGCCGAGCGCGATGGCCAGCAGTCGGAACGCGAAATACACCGGAATCGCCATCAGCATCGCAAAGAATCCCGGCACCAGGATGCGCCCCCACAACTCGCGCGGGAAGATCAGCCCGTGGCGCTTGAAGGTAATCATGAGGTACTGGGCCAGCAGGATCGTGCTCGCGCAAAACCCGCTGGCGAGACAGTGCAATTCCCAGCGCCCGCGCAGGAAAAGCGGCCTCAACCCGTGGACGAGAACGGCCAGGACGCCGAAAAGCAGGATCGACCAGCCCACCGCGAACTCCGGCGTGGCCGGCGTGTCGAGCGAGAACGCCTCGGTGGGTTTGAGGAATTGCGTGGTGATCGCATCCCACAAGAGCCCGTTGAAAAACGCCAGCGCCAGCGTCCCCGGGAACGGCAGCGCCAACGCCCCGTAAGCCAGGATGACCGGGAAGATCATGACC
>CAZZYS010000440.1:0-3116 GCA_964658285.1 uncultured Verrucomicrobiota bacterium | reverse complement strand
CAGCGCGAGGATTGGTTCGAGAGCCACTTCATCCTCGTCTTCGCTGTGCTGGGTAGCCGAGCGCCACGTCGCCGACCGTGCGGGCCATGGCACCAACGTGCCACCAGCGCTGGATGACGCGAGGATAATGGCCGGTGTAAGGAACGCGGCCATGCGTGGCTTTGAGTGCCGCGATGCCCGTGAAGGCGGCGGGACCACGCACCGAGATTGCCACGTCACTGCCGATGCCGATAGGCGACATGCCAGCCGCAATCGCTGCTGACTCACCGCCGGACGAACCTCCGGGCGTGCGCTCCAAGTTCCAGGGATTGTTGGTGCGGCCGGTGACGAGGTTGTCGGTTTCCGTCCACGCGGAGAACTCGGGCAGGTTGGTCTTCATTAACGGAATACCGCCGGCGGCCTTGAAACGCGCCACGGCGGTTGCATCTCTGTCCGGGATGTTCCCCGCGAAGAGCTTGGAGCCACGTTGGGTAAGCACGCCTGCTGTATCCAAGGCATCCTTGATCGAGAACGGCACGCCGTGCAGGGGTCCGAGCCAGGCACCGCTTGCTACGGCCGCATCCGCCGCGTCCGCCGCCTTGAGGGCGTCTTCGGCCATCAGCGTGACGACGGCGTTGATCTGCGGATTCGCCGCACCGATGCGCTCCAGATGCGCTTGGACGACCTCGCGTGAGGAGAGATGTTTAGTGCGGATGAGGGCGGCAAGCGCCGTTGCATCGCGATAGTGGATCGGATCGTTGAGTTCGGTGTTCATACTAGTGGTCGTGCTTGTGTTGGACAAGAGCCTTCCTAGTGATAGGTAGGTTCAGGCCTCGTAGTTCGTGCTTTCCTTTTGACCTGTCAAGGCCTATCTATAGGTAGGTAGCTGAAATGAGAACTACGAGATGAGCGACACAAAACAGCGGATCATGGACATCGCGCGCCCCACGGTGCAGGCACTTGGATACAGCGGCCTGAGCTTTCGCGAGTTGGCGAAGGCGGTAGGCATCAAAAGCGCCAGTATCCACCACCATTTCCCAACCAAGGGCGACCTCGGCGCCGCTTTGGCCCAGCGTTACACGGCCGACTTTGCCGAGTATCTCGACGGCCTGCTCGTTGGCTCTCCCGCTCAAAGTGAGTGCATCGAGAAGTACACGGATGTATTCCGCACCACGTTGCTCAACGAGAACCGGATGTGTCTGGGCGGAATCATGGCTGCAGAGCACGCGGAGTTGCCGCTCGAAGTCAGGGCCGAGGTGGTCAAGTTCTCGGAGATGAACGTCCGGTGGCTGGCCCAGGTGCTCTCGCTTGGGAAGAAGGCGCGGAAGAGCGCAGAGGCAATTGAGCGTCGGGCACTGGCGGTATTCGCCGCGATCCAGGGAGCGCAACTCATCGCGCGAGGCCGTGGGACGGTGACTATTTACGATGAGATCATCGCCGCGTACAAAGCAGCGGGACTGTTCGGTTGAAAATCCCCCTTGTTTTCTGCGGCAATCACAACGGCGCAACAACTCGCGGAACGATCGGATGTGCGCCAAGCTCCAAAGCATGGCCGCGGCCACCCAGATCGGACAGCCGTCGAGCCGCGCTTTTTCCTTCGGGTAGATCGGATAGCCAAGCCCCCTGGGCAGCGCGAAGCTCTCATGCGAGCATGGGAGATGCAGCGCGGACGGTCGTGTTAAAACAAGAAGGAAACTGTGGTGCTGCAAAAGCTCACGTCCGCGCCTTTGACTTCCTTTACATACCTACCGCCGAAGAAGTAAACGTAGGCAGCGCTAACGGTAATGTGGCGATTCACTCTCCATTCCGCTGTCGCTTCTGCGGTGGTGCCAAGGTAGTGCGAGCCATGGCCGTTCGGGTGGAGGACGAGGTTGCCCGGCGGACTGTAGACTCCGTCGTTGACCGTGTAACGCCAGAGAATGTCCGAAGCCAAGCCTAGCACGACATTCTCGCGCGGCGTCAGTTGAGGGTTGCCGTGGAAGAGCAGACCAATACCGTGCCTCACGCCAGCGGTTCGGCGAGAGCGGCGTCGGAACGGCTTTCGAGTGCTTCGTGGACGGGAAAACACGCCCGTCTGCTGGGGCCGAGCAGGATCGACGTGGCGGCGACTCCGAACGCGACACCCCCGAGCAGAATGGCGTGCCGCATGCCGATGGCGTCGGCCAACGACGAGAAGCCCACCCCGGCGAAGGGGATGAGCCCAAAGAAGCTCAGTCCCGCCAACGCCGACACCCGGCCCCGCAGGAAATCCGGCGTGCGCTCCTGCACGATGGTATTGGCCACCCCGAAGACCGTGGCCACCCCCACGGACATGAACACCATGCAGCCTGCCGCCACCCAGAAGTTCGGTGCCAGCGCAAAGCCGAGCGTCGCCAGCGCACCACTCGCGACCGCCCAGAACAGGCGGGCAAGACGTTTCTCCGGCGGGATGGCGAGCAGGGAAATCGCCCCCAGCATCGAGCCGACGCCGGAAACCGACATCAGATAGCCGAGCTTGTCAGGGCCGAGGTGGAGCACTTCTTTGACGTACAGGGGTAACAAGACGATGAACACCGGCGCGATGAAGAGCGTGGACGCTGCCAGCAGGCCGATCATGGAAAGCGTCGGCTTGTCGCCGCGCAGGTAAGCGATGCCGTCTTTCATGCCGCCGGCGCGTTGCTCCTCTTCCTCGGCGCTGCCGAGCTTGCGCGGCGCGAGCGTCAGGATGGCGGCCACGAGCGCCGCGAAGGACAGGGCGTTGATAAAGAAGGCCGACGCAGCCCCCAACTTGGCGATGACCACACCCGCCACCGCCGGACCGAGGAACCGGGTGGCATGGAAAAGAGAGCGATCCAACCCGATGGCGACCCGGATGGCATCCTTGTCCACCAACTCCGGCACGAGTGCGGAGTCGGCGGGCACCTCGAACGCGGCGGCGACGCCCAACAGCGCCGCGATGGCGGCGACGTGCCAGATGGCAAGCCGGTGGGAAACGATGAGCACGCCCATGAGCACGGCCAAAGCTGCCTGGACGAACTGGGTGAGCAACAGCACCCGACGCTTGTCGTAGCGATCCGCGACGGAGCCGCCGGCCACGGTCAGCAGCAGCATCGGCAACCCGTTGGCCAGATTGATCCAGCCGAGCACGGAAGCTTTGT
>CAZZYS010000439.1:0-3179 GCA_964658285.1 uncultured Verrucomicrobiota bacterium | reverse complement strand
CCATTCACCTTTTTCGGCATGGTCAACGATGCTGTTGCTACGACCGAGCACGGACCTCTCGACGCCGAGAGCGAGCGCCAAGGTAAGCACGGTTTTGCCAATATCTTTTACTTCGGCCGCGTCTTGCGCTTCCACGGCAATGAAACCTTCAGCTATCACCGCCCCCAAACGCAAAGCGGTTTGAGCCTGCTCACGGCCCGGCCTGGAACGTGCCAATTCCGGACGCTGCACCCGCTTCCAGTTCGAGTTGGCAAAATGGTCGAGCGTGCCGAAAATCTCGCTGGGAATCGGGACCAGCACATCTTCGACGAGTGTCGCTTGTGAGGGCAACGGTGCAGTAGGGATAGGCGGGGGAGACTGCGACGCCGAGATCCGAGGCAACGTGATGAGCAGGAGAATCAGTAGCTTTTTCATCGAAAAATTGCGTGCGGCAGGCGACAGTGAGACGGCGCTTTCTGGCGGCAAACCGAACCCCAAGATAAATCCTCGCCGCGCGATCACGGGACGATAACGACGGAGCCGTCTGCGGTTTCGTTTCGTACTGCTTCAATCGCGGCATTGGCTTCACTCAGAGGGAACAAGGCGACGCGGGGACGGATGCCGGTCTCCTGCGCCAGCTTCAAGAAATCGCGTGCATCCGCGCGCGTCGAATTGGCGACGCTGCGAATCTGCCGCTCGCCCCAGAGCAGCTTGTCGTAGTCGAAGGCGGGCATGCGGTCGAGGTGGATCGCGTTGATGGCCACCACACCGGCTTTATGCAGGCTCGCCAGCGCGCTGATCACCACATCGCCACTCGGGGCAAAGGTGATCGCACGGTCGAGTTCGACGGGCGGTTTGTCGTGTTCGCTGCCGACCCAGGTTGCGCCGAAAGACGTGGCAAGCTGACGGTGGAATTCGCCCCGCGTCGAGACATACACCTCGCAATTCCACGATTGCAGGACCGCAATCGTCAGGCTCGCGGACGATCCGAAGCCGAAGAGACCAACCCGATCGCCTGGTACGACCCCGGCGATTCGCAGGCTGCGAAAGCCGATGATCCCCGCGCACAGCAGCGGCGCGACGTGGGCAGCATCCAACCCACTGGGCAGCGGAAACACGAAGTCCCGGCGTACCAGAGCAAATTCGGCGTAACCGCCGTCCACCGTGTAGCCGGTGAAGATCGGTTTGTCACAAAGGTTTTCCATTCCACGGCGGCAGTAAGGACAATCGCCATCGACTCCACCCATCCAGGAAACGCCGACCCGCGAACCGAGCGGCAAGGTTTCGTCCGCACCTTCCATCACCTCGCCCACGATCTGGTGTCCGGGGATCAGCGCAGACCGCAGCGCGGGCAGTTCGCCATCAACGATGTGCAGGTCGGTGCGGCACACCCCGCAGGCTAGGACGCGCAGCACCACGTGACCTTCTTTGTACGTCGGCCGGGCGACCTCGGTGATATCGAGCGGCGGCTGCGAGGCGGAGCGCGGGGATTTGAGGATGGCGGCTTTCATCGGGCTGGTCACAGGGGACAGTTTCGTGCGCAGGGCACCACGCCGCTATCAGGTGTTCCACCCACGGCGCGGTTCGCACCAGAACCCGTGGATGGAAACACCGAAAGCCATCTGCCGCGTTCGGGTTTCACCTAATAGCGGGCCGCTCATCGTCCGAACTATCTTCGCCGCATGAATGAGATAGACATGAAACAGAATCGATCTTTTTCGATGCTAGTGTTCCTCGCTATTCTGGCGGTGGGCGCGGCGTTGGCTTACTTCAGGCTTCGAGTGGGCGCGATGCCGGAAGCCATCGGGATCGGCACGGTGTTCTTCGTGCTGGCCTTCATCGTCTCATCGGCGATTCAGGTGGCCGACCAGTGGAATCGGGCGGTGATCTTGCGGATGGGCAAATTCCACGCCCTGAAAGGCCCGGGGTTGTTCTTTATTATCCCCGTGGTGGACGCGATTCCCTACTGGATCGACACGCGCGTCATCACGAGCGGGTTCAAAGCGGAGAAGACACTCACCAAAGACACGGTGCCGGTGGACGTGGACGCCGTGTTGTTCTGGAAGGTAATCGACCCCGAGAAAGCAGCGCTGGCGGTGGCTGATTACCAGAGCGCGATCAGTTGGGCGTCCCAGACGGCCCTGCGCGACGTGATTGGCAAGACAATGCTCTCGGAGATGCTCGAAGGCCGGGACCACATCAGCGCGCTGCTCCAGAAGATCATCGATGAGCGAACCGAACCCTGGGGCGTTAACGTGATCTCGGTGGAGGTGAAAGATGTTCTGATTCCTTCGACGTTGGAGAACGCAATGTCGATGCAGGCGCAGGCGGAACGGGAGCGTCAGGCCCGGGTAATCCTCGGGGATGCCGAGCGGCAGATCGCGGAGAAGTTCGCGGAAGCTGGCAAGACCTACGAGAACAATCCGGTCGCCTTCCATCTGCGCGCGATGAACATGCTCTACGAGGGGTTAAAGGAAAATTCCACGATTGTCATCGTACCCAGCACCGCTGTGGAGTCCATGCAGCTCGGCGGGTTGGCAGGGATGACCGCGCTGACCATGGGAATCGGCCAGGACCAGGCCAACGGGAATAAAAACGGCAAACTTGATGGCGTCCGCCCCTCGCTGGACGGAGCCAACGGAACAGTAATCGCGGACGTTCCAGCCATCAGCCGGTGAGGGGATGCGGACCTGTCGATTGCCCAGCACTGACTATTGGAGGGTAGTGATAGGGACTGATGGGATCCAATACTGGAGCCGTAATCATGGCAACCAAGACCAAAGCAATACCAGTCAATGGTCGGACTCAGGCACCGGCGAGAATGCCAGCCGAGACCTTGCCGGTTGAAACGCACCGGAAACAGGCAGCCATCCGATGCTGAAGCCTCGCACGGTGGCGTTGCGATGACGGTCAATAAATCCACCAGACAAATATGCACGCGCTCAAACATCTGCTCTTTCAAATCAATGCAAAAATTCCCTTCGTCGTCGGTTTTGGCCTTCTCTGGTTAACCACGGATTATCTCTTGCATTTCGCCCTGCGAAAAACGCTCACTTCCCCGCAACCAAGGGATGATCGGTGAAGGATTTGAGGCACGGATCCTTCAAGTAGGTGGCAACCGGCTTCGGGTCGTCGCTCTGTTCGTGTCGGCGGCGGGGCGAACGGCTTGGGAGCCGTAGCGTTACACCTTAGGTAGGGTT
>CAZZYS010000438.1:0-3247 GCA_964658285.1 uncultured Verrucomicrobiota bacterium | reverse complement strand
CACACCCGAAGCATTCGACACTTTGGTGCTGGGAAGCGGCGAGGCGGGCAAATACCTCGCCTGGCACCTGGCCGCTCAAGGCAAACGCGTGGCTGTGGTCGAGCGCCGCTACGTCGGCGGCTCGTGTCCCAACATTGCCTGTCTGCCAAGCAAAAACGTGATCCACAGTGCCAAAATCGCTGCCTATTTCCGACGCAGCGAGGAATTTGGCATCACCAAAGGTGATTGGAAGATCGACATGGCTGGAGTGCGAACGCGCAAGCGCCGGATGGTCGATGGCTTGATGCAGGTGCAGCACGGACGCTACAAAGCGACCGGCACGGACCTGGTGATGGGAGAGGGACGCTTTGTCGCCCCGAAAATCTTGGAGGTGAAACTGAGCGATGGTGGGATCAGGACGTTGCGGGGCGACCGCATCATTATCAGCACCGGCACCCGCGCTACCGTGGAAGACGTGCCCGGTCTGCGAGAAAGCTGCCCTATGACCCACGTGGAGGCGCTGGAGTTGGATCGGGTCCCGGAGCATCTGCTCATTCTTGGCGGCGGCTACGTCGGGCTGGAATTCGCGCAGGCGATGCGTCGCTTCGGCAGCCGGGTGACCATCATCGAGCGCAACGACCGCCTCGCGCACCGCGAAGACGAGGATGTCACCGACGCCTTGCACGCGCTTTGCCGCCATGAGGGAATCGACGTTTGCACGGGAGCCACCGTCACGCGGGTAGAAGGGGTATCCGGTCAGTCTGTGCAGTTGCACGCGATGCAGAACGGCGCGGAGATCATGCTCGAAGGCACTGATCTGCTCGCGGCCAGCGGGCGCACTCCCAACACCGATGCCATCGGCCTGGACCTCGCGGGCGTGGAACTCACCGGCCACGGCTACATCAAGGTCAACGAGCGGCTCGAAACCAGCGCGCCGGACGTGTGGGCGGTCGGTGAATGCGCAGGCAGCCCCATGTTCACCCACGTGGCATTCGACGACTTCCGAGTGGTCCGGGACAACTTGGCTGGCGGCAACCATGTGACCACCGACCGGCAGGTGCCGTACTGCCTGTTCACCGACCCGGAATTTGCGCGCGTGGGCTTAAGCGAACGGGAGGCAAAGGAACGTGGAATTCGCTACCGGCTGGCCAAGCTGCCGATGGCCGCCGTTTTGCGCGCCCGCACGCTCTCCGAGGAGAGGGGCTTCATGAAGGCGCTCATCGCCGTCGACAACGATCAAATTCTGGGCTTCGCCGCTTTTGGCGCGGAGATGGGCGAATTGCTGGCGGCGGTGCAAATCGTCATGGGCGCGGGGTTACCCTACAAGGTGTTGCGCGATGCGGTCATCACGCATCCCACCATGTCGGAGGGGCTGGGGCCACTGTTCTCAATCGCACCTGTCCTGATGACGGCCTGAAACGCTTCCAATCAACCCACGCGGAACTTCGCTCATGATCTCCTATCAAACCATCGCGGTAAACGGGCACGAAGTATTCTACCGGGAAGCCGGTGACCGGGCGCATCCTACCCTGCTCTTGCTGCACGGCTTCCCGACCAGTTCGCACATGTTCCGCGAACTGATTCCGCAACTCGCGGACCACTACCATCTGGTCGCACCCGATCTGCCGGGCTTCGGCCAGACCAAATCACCAGCGCGCGGTGCGTTCGACTACACCTTCGATGGACTGGCCCGGGTCATCGAAGGCTTTACCGAAGCCCTCGGGTTGAAGCGGTACGCGCTCTATGTTTTCGACTACGGCGCGCCGACCGGCTTCCGCCTCGCACTGGCTCATCCCGAGCGCGTGACTGCGATCATCAGCCAGAACGGCAACGCTTACAGCGAAGGTTTGAGCAGTGCCTGGGAACCCTGGCAAACGTACTGGCGGGAGCCGACCCCCACGCATCGCGAAGCCTGCCGCGATGCGCTCACTCCAGCGGTCATCCGCGACGTGCAGTATCTGCACGGTGCCGACCCGAAGCGCGTTTCCCCCGATGGCTACACGCTCGACCTCGCTTATCTGGCTCGGCCCGGCGCGGACGAAATCCAGCTCGATCTGGTGCTCGACTACCGCAGCAACGTCGCGCTTTACCCGAAGTTTCAGGCGTATTTCCGTGAGCACCAGCCACCGTTTCTCGCCGCCTGGGGCAAGAACGATCCCTTCTTTCTTCCGGCGGGTGCGGAGGCATTCCAGCGCGACCTTCCCAAAGCGGAGTTGCACTTTCTCGACACCGGCCACTTCGCGTTGGCGAGCCACGCCGATGAGATTGCCGTGCTCATGCGCGACTTTCTCGGCAAAATCCTGTGGTGAGCCGCTGACCGATCCCGATTGATCATGAACGCTTTGATTCACACGGAAAGCCGCTTCGGCCCACGAGAAACCATGGACCGGTTGGAAGCGGAAATCCGATCGCTCGACTTGCAGGTGTTCATCCGGATCGATCATGCCGCCGGGGCGGCGCAGGCGGGGGGATGGAACTGGGTCCAACGGAACTGATCCTTTTCGGTAACGCCCGGGCGGGTACGCCGCTCATGCAGATGAGCCCTGCCGTTGGCCTCGATCTACCGCTCAAGGCGCTCGTCTGGCAGGATGCGGCAGGCAAAACGTGGCTGACCTACCTTCCCCCTGTGGCGCTCGCCTCACGCAACGGTCTCGGGAGCGAGGCGGATCAGATCGTGGGCCGTATGACGGCTGTGTTCGAAAAGGTGGCCGGCAAAGCGACAGGTCCTTGATGGAAATCTGGAAGAAGTGACGATGAATACCGATACCGAGAAAATCCAGTTGGCCAAGCAGTTCCTGACGGGCCTGCGTACCCGCGACGCGGGACTACTCAGGTCGATCATGAGAGAAGATGTGTCATGGACGCTACCCGGGCACAGCGTCGTCTCCGGCGAGGCCAAGGGGGCCGACGCCGTCATCCAGCGGGCACAAACCATTGCTGGATACGGGTTGACCTTTACCCTCAACCATATCCTGGTTGGCGCGCACGGCGTCGCGCTCTCGCTGCACAACACGGCCCGGCGGGGTGAGGTAGTGTTCGACCAACATCTGGCCACGGTGCTTACCCTGGATGGGTCGAAGATCTCCACCATGAACACATACCTGGCTGATGTCGAGATGCTCAACGCCTTTTTTGTACCGGTGTAGCGATGGGTTTCCTCAGCCGCACGCTCAGGCACGGCAAGTGCCACTTCTTGACCACGCCAGACCACCCGCCACCTCTTTGTCCTCACCATGAAAGCAGTTAGCTACCATCAGTCGTTGCCCGT
>CAZZYS010000437.1:0-3261 GCA_964658285.1 uncultured Verrucomicrobiota bacterium | reverse complement strand
TCGTCCGGCAGGCCCGTCTGGAAGTAGGCGAGCGCGAGCTGGTAGTTGTCGCCGGACCACATCTCGCGCACCGACCAGATCGAAGGCACCCAGTTCGACGGCCAGCATTGCTCGCCGCCGTAGGGCATCTTCATGCGTTCCAGGTCCCATTCGGTGTAGTGCAGGGCCTGGGCGGCCTGCTCCGGGTCGAGCAAACCGGCGTCAATCGGGCAGAAGATCGCGTAAAGCCACCCGTCCTCGTGCAACCGCTTGAGACCGATCTGTTCGCGGTAGGCGCCGGGATGCCCGTGCTCGCGCGACCAGAGCAGGTCGAAGAACCCTTTGCGGATGCGCGCGACGGCCGCCGAGTGGAGGTCGATGCCCTGCTGGTCGCCCGCGCGTTGCGCGAGTTGGAGCGCGGTCCGTTCCGCGCGGTAGGCGTAGGCCGTTTCTTCGGAGGTGCCGCCGCCGTTGTACCACTGGTCGTCCGTCGGCCAGGTGTTGGCGTAGCTCTCGTAAATGCCGAGACCGGCCGGGTCAAAGCAGTCCTTGATGTATTCGCAATGCAGGTCCAACGAGGGCCGCAGAAGTTTTTCCAATTCCGGGTCGCCCGTCCACCGCCACGCGTGCTGCACCTGATCGAAAAACTGGCTCTGCATGTCGTAGTGTTCCGGGTGGTGAAAATCGATCCGCCCCTTGCCGAACATCCGAGAATCCGGCGCTTGGCTGGTCAGATTCTTTTTCGGGTCGGCACGCGGTGCCGTGCGGTCGGATTGCGTGATCTGTTTGGCGATGAAGAGGCTGGCGTCGGTCTTCACGTTGTCGTGCCAGCCGAACACCGTGCCGCCGAACACCGTGCGCCAGCCCAGCAGCGCCGTGGACCAGCGCATCCCGGAATGCGAGTAGATGCCTTCGCGGAAACATCCGTCCACGACGTTCGAGGACGCGCCCACCGTCGCGTTGAACCAGGGGTCGGGCGTCTCCACGACGACCTGCTTCTCGATGGCGATTTCCCGTTTCATGCCGGCGGCGAACTCTTCCCCCGGCGCGAGGCCGTTGCCGCCGTCTTTGCCCGTGAGCGTCCAGTACACGTCCTGGTCCGAGGAGACCGGCGCGACGCCGCAGGCGATGGGTTGCGACGTGCCCTGGCTTCCCGCCAGCGCCGTCGGGTCTTCCCAGGCCCCCGCGTCCGCCGAGGTGATCGTCGCCGGGACGCTGCAAACCCCGGTCGCGGCGGCCCCGGATTTTTCGCCGCTGCCATGCAGGACCCACGAGTTGCCGTCCTTGATTTCCACGCGGTTGTTCGCGCAATCCGCCGGGACGAACCCGCGCGTGCGCAGGTCGGTGTGCTGGCTGATCAGGTCGTACTGCCAGAGAAAGTGCGCGGCGCTGGTGATCCCCGCGCCGCTCGCCCAGAGCACCTTGTCGCCGGGCCGGGCGTTTTCCATGCGCAGATGGACCGCCATGCCCGGACCGTGCGAAACCGGCACCAGTTCCAGGTGAACGACCGTCGGCCCCCAGTCCGCATCCTTGACGATCCATTCCAAACGTCCCGGACGGTAGATCGAGGTCACGTCCGACGCCTTGTGCAGCCACTTGCCCTTGCCGTCCCGGAGCAGCGCAAACATCAGGTTGCCCAGGATAGTGTTTTCGACGCCCGCGATGCAGTAAGGTTTGTCGCCGCCAATCGCGGCGGCGTAGATTTGGTTGTTGTACAGCGGGCGGTTGTTATAGCTGTCCCCGTTGTGGCGCACGAAGGCGTCGCCTTGCACTTCGTAAACCGGCGTCTCCATCTTCGTCAGGTCCGGGCGGCCCTGCCGTCCCGCGAAGGCAGGGGTGGCGGTCGTCGCGAGCAGGATAGCGAGGGCAGCGGCGTGGGTACGTTTGGAGGGGGGGCGCATAAGGGGGAAGGTGCGAGTGGACGACGGACGCTGAAAACATTCTGCAAACGGGGGAGAACTTTCCGAACAGACCGCACAACGGACGTGAAGTCCAGACGCTTGATTAAAGTGCGTCTCCGGCGGGTCCCCAAATTGTCCTTTTGGGTAAGGCGACAGGAAATTATCTCGCCGTCACTTTCGCCGGATCGGTGTCCTCGATTTCGAGGCGCAGATAATCGTAGAGCACGCCGTCGGTCCAGGCCCGCGCGTGCGTCGTCAGTTCCAGCACGTTCTTTCCTGCCACCAGCAGCGAGGCGTCGAAGGGCAGATCGCGCTCGATCTGCATCCCGCGGATGCCGTCGCGGTGCATCACGCCGGAGGAGGGGAGGGGACCGGTCGTGCCGGCCGGGTGGCCGTTGACGGCGATATCGATCTGGCTGTCACGCGTGCCGCAAAGCGCCAGGCGCAGGGTCGCCTTGCCGGGCGGAACCTTTGCCATGTCGAAGGTCACGCGCCACGTCGTGCCCGTCACCTTGCCTGCCGCGTCGATGTGCGGCGGTTGCGCGTAGTTCCAGTCCTTCGACCAGTCACTCTGGCCGACGACGAAATTCACGTCGTGGGGGAACTCCTGCGGGTAGAGGTTGTAAAGACCCCACTGCCAATAATGGTCGCCGTGCCGGAACTCCTCGGCGCTGCGGTTCGGGATGCCGATTTCCCATACCTGCCGTCCGTGGCGCACCGGCGTCCACGTCAGCGTCCCGAGGTCCGTCGTCTTGCCCGCCTCGACGGAAACGTCCGCGCGGCTGTAGTCCCCGAGGATGCCGTCGTTGTAGGCGTAGAGCACGTATTTGCCCGGACGGGCGTTGGGGATGGTGAACGCTCCCGCCTGGTCGGCGTGGTTCCAATACTGGTAATGTTTGCCGTCCGTGTCCCAAGTGATGTGGACGGGTTTGTTTCCCTGGTCCATGCCCGTGTAGGGTGCCGCCGCCAGACCGACCCAGGCGTGGGCCGGGGTGGCCCCGGGCTGTTGCGGATCGCGCACGACCAGCTTCCCGCTGACCGCCCCACGCTCCGCCGCGCTCGCGTAGCCGGGCGCTTTCGCCCACGCATACGGCCACGCCGCCTTCTCGGTCTTGGCGCGGGCCAGCGCGTCGCTCCACATGGCGTCGGGGTCGGACCCGCTGTTGCAGTAGATCAGGAAAGGGCCGACGACCTTGTTCCAATCGTCCTGTTCGCTGATCGGGATGGATGTCCCGCCGAAGTGGTTGCTGTGCCAGATGAACAGGAGCGTCGGGTTCGCGGTCGGGCTGTCCTTCAGGTCGATATGCCCGCCGTAATCCGTGCGGGTCGGGCCGTTGCTGAGGTATTCGATGCTGGGATTGACGATCCACACGCCGACGTG